>NZ_JALNTL010000006.1:0-354924 GCF_023161825.1 Vibrio sp. 2CM40D | reverse complement strand
TTCATAGTGTCACCTGTTAACTTATGAGGTGATGATATCACCTCTAACTAAGTGACCAAATTCACTATGCCACTACAGTGCACACCACTTTGCGTTAACAACTGATGGCGAAAAATATTATCAACTCTGTGAGCCGTTACTTCTTAGCTTAAATAATGTGACATCGAGAATTGCGACTGAGCGTCAGTCTTTAAGCGGAACGATCAAAATATCAGCGCCAATTAACATGACACAGATGTGGTTAAAGCGGTGCGTTTATGAATTTGCAGAGCAACATCCGAAGATATGTATCGATTTAGATGTACAGAATGAAAAAATCAATCTTGTATCTAACCGTGTCGATGTTAGTTTTCGTCTTGGTGATCTTATTGAACAAGACTGGATTGCTCAGAAATTATGGTCGATTCCATTTGCGCTTTGTGCATCACGAAGCTATTTAGAACAACACCAACCGATTACCCATCCAGAACAACTTGTTCATCATCGCCTAATTACGGTAAACAACGACAGCCAATGGAAATTAGTTAATCAAATCACCAATGAAACATTTGATCATCCGCTAAAGTTTCAATTCACTTCAAATGATGTACTGCTAGTTAGAGACGCCGTCATCCATGGTTTAGGAATTGCGTGGATTCCAACCTATTACTTTCATGAGCTAAATCATGATCAACATAACCTGCTGCCTTTGTTGCCAGAATGGCAATGCTCGGGTAAAGAAGTATTCATTATGTATCGAGACCGCGATAAAAGGCCTGCAAGAGTTGATGCATTTATTGAACATGTCTTAAATTGGAAAAATCGCATTCAAATGTTTGCTTGAAAGAGGTTTATCACATTGTGCTGTGCCGGTAACCTCAAGTGAAGCTTCATGACTCTGCTTCAATTGAGTTCATTTATTTAACCTCTAAAAGAATCATGAATACATAGGCAGTTAATGGGATTCGAGTTTACAAGTGATTCGGTCAGCTAAAACTCAAGCTAAGTAGAAAGTATTTGCAGTTGTATTTGCCTCTGAAAATCGTTTAGAGCTTTCTCATCCGCGAGGTTCTATAAGAAATTATTAAGGATATATTTGTGTGTGATTTCGTGAAAAAAATTATTGTAGGTTTACTTTTCAGTGCTTCGTCTTTTGCTTCCTTAAGTCAATATGTTCCAGCAATGAATGATAAGAACGGTTATGTAGAACCATTTCAGATGTTTGATAATGTCTATTATGTAGGAGACAAGTGGGTCTCATCATATGCCATTGCTACAGACGACGGACTTGTTATCATTGATACGCTTGACTTCCCTTACTCTGAGTGGATACCTATCAACCTAGAGAAGCTAGGGCTAAAAGATAAGCCAATAACGCACATATTGGTAACTCATGGGCATTCTGACCACGTTGGGGGCGCCCAGTTACTTCAAGAGAAGTATGGTTCCAAAGTCGTGATGACCAAAAGCGCTCATGAACTATCTATACAGCAATCAAACAAAAGCGAAGGTGAGAACAAGTTCCTTCCTCCAAATTTAGACATAGAGATAAAAAGCGATAGCTCTATGGCTATTGGTGGACATGAGTTTAAGTTCTATCTCACACCTGGCCACACGGAAGGTGATTATTCCTTAGACTTCACTGTTGAAGATAATGGCGAACAATATCGTGCTTTTATCGTTGGTGGGCATAGCGTAAGTAGCAATGATCCAGAAGTTATTGGCCAGTTCCTGACTAGCATGGAGAAAATTAGAAAAATTTCACTACAGGCACCTATTGTGAACGTTAACCTTTCGAACCATCCACATAAAAATTTCCTTTTTGAAAATAGGAAGAAGCTCGGCACAAGCGGTAACCCGTTTATCAGTGAGGCAAACTTCTTCATGTTCCTTAAGCAACAAGAAGATTTAGCTAAGGGAAAACTAGAAGAACTATAATACCATGGTATACGAGCAGCCTTCGTTATTAGGTTAGAGGTTTGCTCTTGAGTTATAGCTAAGGCTTTAATAAGTTGCTCAATCAAGATTCGACACTGGTGGCAGCTATATTGTTTGTAGGTTCTAGTGACAAAGGCGCTGTGCGTAAACATTCGTATTGTGTGCCTTAAACCTTTGCAAGGCGTTACGTGCTTTCTGGAAAAGTCTCAAAATAGCGTACAATTAGCGTTTTGACACAGCGGAAATCATCATGGCCAAAACTGTTCAGCAGCAAATCGGAAACATTGCTCTAGTCGTTGAAAATTACGACGATGCTATCGAGTTCTATACTCAAAAACTTCAATTCACTCTGGTTGAAGATACCAACCTAGGTGGTGGTAAACGCTGGGTTCAAGTTTCTCCTCCAAACTCCAATGGTACAAACCTACTTTTAGCTCAAGCGAGTACACCGGAGCAAACGCATGCAGTAGGAAATCAAACAGGTGGTCGTGTTTTCCTGTTTCTGCAAACTAATGATTTTTGGCGTGACTACGAGTTGATGAAGAAAAATGGTGTTGTATTTAATGAAGAGCCTCGTGTGGAAGAATACGGGACAGTGGTGGTGTTCCAAGATCTCTATGGTAATAAATGGGACTTACTGCAACTGAACTGAGAAACTACACAGCACCTGCATAACATAGTGTTCATGAGGAGTTTCCAACAAGCTTTTAAGGCCTGAGATATTAGTGCTAATTCAAAGGTTCTCAGAAGTCACTGTATTTCTAAATCACTTTTGTGCAAACAATAACTAGCCATCATTCCTTCTCGATGTATCAACAAATGTTAGGGCGGCACACCAAAAACAAAGGCGAACCAAACGGTTCGCCTTTGTCGATTTAGAGACTACAAAAATTAATCTTCGTAGTTATCGATGCTTGGGCATGAACAGATTAGGTTACGGTCGCCGTATACGTTATCTACGCGGTTTACCGTTGGCCAGTACTTCCAAGATTTGGTCGCTTTAGACGGGAAGCAGCCAATCTCGCGAGAGTAAGGGCGGTCCCAATCTTCAGCTGAAAGATCAACTTGTGTGTGTGGCGCGTTAACAAGTGGGTTGTTATCCAGTGGCCATTCACCGTTTTTCACTTTCTCCATTTCTTCGCGGATAGCGATCATCGCATCACAGAAGCGGTCCAGCTCTTCTAGATCTTCCGATTCCGTTGGCTCAACCATTAGCGTGCCCGCTACAGGGAACGACATAGTTGGTGCGTGGAAACCGTAGTCCATTAGACGTTTCGCGATGTCTTCTTCGCTGATACCTGTTTCTTCTTTCAGCGGACGAATGTCGATAATACATTCGTGCGCTACGCGGCCATTTTTGCCACGGTAAAGAACAGGGTAGTGTTGGCGAAGTGTTTCCATCACGTAGTTTGCGTTCAGAATTGCTACTTTTGTTGCATCTGTTAGGCCAGCTTCGCCCATCATTGCGATGTAAGCCCAAGAGATAGGTAGGATAGAAGCGCTACCCATATCTGCTGCTGATACTGCGAAATCTGCGCCTTCTACACCGTCTTCAATATGCCCTGGTAGGAAAGGAGCTAGGTGAGATTTCACACCGATAGGACCCATACCCGGACCGCCACCACCGTGCGGGATGCAGAAGGTTTTGTGTAGGTTTAGGTGAGAAACGTCTGAGCCGATGAAGCCTGGTGATGTTAGACCAACCTGCGCGTTCATGTTAGCGCCGTCTAGGTAAACCTGACCACCAGCGGCATGAACCATTTCACACACTTCTTTCACTTTCTCTTCGTAAACGCCGTGCGTAGAAGGATAAGTGATCATAATGCTTGATAGGTTGTCTTTGTGTTTCTCGATTTTCGCTGCTAGGTCGTCGATGTCGATGTTGCCTTCTTCATCACACTTAACCACAACCACTTTCATTGACACCATAGATGCTGTCGCAGGGTTAGTACCGTGCGCAGAGCTTGGGATCAAACATACGTTGCGGTGACCTTCGCCACGGCTTTCGTGGTAGCGTTGAATCGCGATAAGACCTGCGTACTCACCCGATGCACCAGAGTTTGGTTGTAGTGAGAATGCGTCATAGCCAGTGATTTCACATAGCTTTTCTTTAAGATCTTTTGCGAGTGCTGCGTAACCAGCTGCTTGTTCTGCTGGTGCGAACGGGTGGATCGAACCAAACTCAGGCCAAGTTACTGGAATCATCTCTGCTGCTGCGTTCAGCTTCATCGTACAGCTGCCCAGTGGGATCATGCCGTGCGTGAGTGAGAAGTCTTTGTTCTCTAGCTGTTTTAGGTAACGCATCATCTGTGTTTCGCTGTGGTGCGTGTTAAACACAGGGTGTGTTAGATATTCTGTTGTGCGGCGCAATGCTTCTGGAATGGCTGCAAACTCGTTGCCTGCGATTTCAGTTGATAGTGCTGCGACTTCTTCTTTCACACCGAATACTGCGAATAGGGCTTCTACATCTGCCACGGTTGTGGTTTCGTCGAAGCTCACACCTAGCTGAGTACCCAACTTACGTAGGTTGATGTCTGCGGCTAGTGCTTTCGCGTATAGGTCTTCAGTTTGTGCACCTGTGTTGATAGTGATGGTGTCGAAGAAGCTGTTGTGAGCAAGCTCGAAGCCGCCTTTAGTTAGGCCAGCGGCTAGGATGGCTGTCATGTGGTGCGTACGACGAGCAATCGTGCGTAGACCTTCTGCGCCGTGGTAAACCGCGTAGAAAGACGCCATGTTCGCTAGCAGTGCTTGAGCAGTACAGATGTTTGAAGTCGCTTTTTCACGACGGATGTGCTGTTCACGCGTTTGCATTGCCATACGCAGTGCTTGGTTACCGTTGGTATCGATAGAAACACCGATAACACGCCCAGGCATTGTACGCTTGTGCTTATCACGAGTTGCCATGAAAGCAGCGTGTGGACCGCCGTAACCCATCGGCACGCCAAAACGTTGTGCTGAACCGATTGCTACGTCTGCGCCCATTTCACCTGCAGGTTTAAGTAGGGTAGAAGCAAGAAGGTCCGTTGCTACAGTCACTAGTGTTTTGTTTGCTTGCGCTTTAGCGATGATGTCCGTTAGGTCACGAACTTCACCTGTTGTACTTGGGTATTGAACTAGTGCACCGAACACGTCTTGCTCTGGTAGTGATTCTAAAGAACCAACCAAGACTTCAAAGCCGATGAATTTCGCACGAGTTTTTACCACTTCGATGGTTTGTGGGTGAACGTCGTCAGCAACGAAGAATACGTTGCTCTTGCTTTTACCCGCACGCTTACAAAGTGTCATCGCTTCTGCTGCTGCCGTTGCTTCATCGAGCAATGACGCGTTCGCGATTTCCATACCAGTAAGATCCATCACCATTTGTTGGTAGTTTAGAAGTGCTTCTAAACGACCTTGTGAGATCTCTGGTTGGTAAGGGGTGTAAGCAGTGTACCAGCCCGGGTTTTCCATCACGTTGCGTAGAATCACATTCGGCGTGAAGGTGTTGTAGTAACCCTGACCAATGAATGTACGTTTAACTTGGTTCTGATCGGCGAACTTACGCATTGCTGCCAGCATGTCTGCTTCGCTTTTCGCTTCTGCCAAGCTCATTGGTTGCTCTAGGCGAATTTGTGCTGGTACGGTTTCGTCGATAAGCGAATCTAGGCTAACTGCGTTGATCGCTTCCAACATTTTCTGTTGGTCAGATTTGTTTGGTCCATTGTGGCGAGCAACGAACTCGTTTTGTGTGCTGAGGCTTTGAAGTAATTCAGTCATTGTCCTTTACCTACTCCTTGGTTCGGGTAACGGATTTGCGTTACTGATAAATTAAATTATACGTCCGAACCTAGAAAAAAAGCTGTTCTCTAAACAGGTTAGGGAACAGCTTTCGTCACATCCTAATTACTCTTCTTCGATAGAGTTTAGGTATTCGTCTGCGTCTTTCAGGTTATCTAGTTCAGATACATCAGACATCTTCACTTTTACGATCCAGCCACCTTCGTACGGCTCTTCGTTAATTAGCTCTGGGCTGTCTTCTAGTTCTTCATTGATTTCTACGATTTCACCAGTGATTGGTGCGTAGATGTCTGACGCTGCTTTTACAGATTCAACGAGAGAGAAGCTTTCACCTGCTTCAACTTCGTCTTCTACGTCTGGTAGGTCAACGAATACCACGTCACCTAGCATTTCTTGTGCATGCTCAGAAATACCAATTGTTACTGTGCCGTCACCGTTGTCACGTACCCACTCGTGGCTATCTGCAAACTTCAGTGTTTTGTCCATTGCTTAATCTCCGAATAACTTGTCAGGAATTATTATGATTTTAAAAAAATCGTTTACTGGTATAGAGGAAAGCGACTGCAAAGTTCTTTTACTTCTTTGCGAACGCGTTTTTCAACTTCTGCGTCACCTTCAGGGTTGTTCACTAAACCGTCCAGTACGTCACCAATCCAATTACCGATGAGTTTGAATTCTTCAGTGCCAAAGCCGCGGCTTGTACCCGCAGGCGTTCCTAAACGGATGCCCGATGTAATCATAGGCTTCTCTGTATCGAATGGGATGCCATTTTTGTTACATGTGATCCCAGCACGCTCTAGAGCTTCTTCTGCTTTATTGCCTTTCAACCCTTTCGGACGAAGGTCAACCAGCATTAGGTGCGTGTCTGTGCCACCAGTTACGATGTCGCAACCGCGAGTTTGCAATACTTCCGCTAGGACTTTTGCGTTATTGATCACCGAATCAATATAAGTTTTAAATTCAGGGCCAAGCGCTTCACCAAATGCGACCGCTTTGGCTGCGATAACGTGCATCAGTGGGCCACCTTGTAGGCCAGGGAATACGGCTGAGTTGATTTTCTTAATGATGTCTTCGTGGTTAGTAAGAATCATACCGCCGCGAGGGCCACGCAATGTTTTGTGTGTTGTAGTCGTAACAACGTGTGCGTGTGGCAGTGGGCTAGGGTGCGCGCCTGTTGCGATAAGACCGGCGATGTGTGCCATGTCGACCATAAGAATTGCATTTACTTCGTCTGCGATTTCACGGAATTTTGCAAAGTCGATAGTACGTGGAATAGCGCTACCACCTGCGATGATCATTTTAGGTTGGTGCTCAAGTGCTAGCTCACGAACATCTTCGTAGTTGATTTCCAGTGTTTCGCGATCAACACCGTATTGAACTGCATTAAACCATTTACCAGAAAGTGCAGGGCGTGCACCGTGCGTCAGGTGACCACCTGCGTCTAAAGACATACCAAGAATGGTGTCACCAGGTTGAAGCAGTGCTAGTTTTACTGCGCCGTTTGCTTGTGCGCCTGAGTGTGGTTGAACGTTTGCGTATTCACAATTGAAAAGTTTTTTTGCGCGTTCGATAGCAATGGCTTCCACTGTATCTACGTGCTCACAACCACCATAGTAACGACGACCTGGGTAGCCTTCAGCGTATTTGTTTGTTAGGCATGTGCCTTGAGCTTGCATTACCGCTTTAGAAACAATGTTCTCAGAAGCGATAAGTTCGATTTGTTCGTTTTGGCGAGCGGATTCCGCTTGAATTCCAGCAAAGACAGCATCATCTGTCGCAGAGAGGTTGGTAGAGAAAAAGTTTTCCAAGCTGTGGTTAGGGTAACTCTTATTCATGGTAGTTGACCTTCCAAATCTGAAAATGAACCCGCAATAGATGAGTTATGATTTGCGGTTGTGGTTCATTTGTCCTCAAAAACAGCTGAACTGCGTAGCAGAACAGAGTGAACATCCGGCCCTAAATTTGGGCAAAAACTCCGTTGGATTGCGTGTTTCCTTTACCAATCTCTTACGGAAATATGCATCTCTACATCTAACAAGTTGGTAACATAGCGCCTGTGACGGGAACAATCAACCAAAAATTTCCTATAGGAAACAAGATTTCAAAATTTGTTAACAAGAGCACGGTTTAATTCACTTGGTGGACTTCTATCCACTATGTGCTTCATGCACAATGCGAGTAAGACAAAAAATATGGATATCTATAGAGGGATTTATGGCAGAAAGTATTTACGATGAATACCCATCGATGACGTTGGCAAAAGAGCAACATGACCAAAATATCGAGCCGTTAAAACTGGGCCAGCGTATTAAGGATATCCGCTCGAAACTCGGTATCACATTAGAAGAGGCCAGTCAGCGAACCGGGCTTGCTCGATCTACACTGAGCAAAATAGAAAATGAGCAGATCTCCCCGACGTTTCAAGCGATGCAAAAATTGGCACTTGGCTTACAAATTGACATGCCACAACTATTTGAGCCACCTAGAAAAAAGGTAGCGACAGGGCGTAGGGATGTTACCAAGAAGAATGAAGGTAAACCACACCCAACACAAACTTATGAACATGAACTGCTCGCGACACAACTTTCCAATAAGAAAATGATGCCGTTTAAGAGCCAAATTCGAGCTCGTAGTTTTGATGAATATAAAGACTGGGTTCGTCATGATGGCGAAGAATTTCTGCTTATCTTATCTGGTGAGGTCATGTTCTATTCTGAGTTTTACGAACCTGTTGTTTTAAGCGAGGGAGACAGCGTTTATTACGATGCAAATATGGGACATATGTTGACCAGTGTTAGCGAGGAAGATGCGCTCATTTTGTGGGTGACAGCCAAATAGTGATAAATACTTGTAAATTTCCTATAGTGAAAGCAAACGATTGCTGTTGGTGGTCGTTATGATGAAAAGGCGCTTTTTTGATGAGAACTTGCTCATTAAAGCGCTTTTTTTGTACGATTTGTTGTGATTAAAATGTTAAGAGTCACATTTTTGCAAGTCGATCTGCGTCTTGTTCGTGCAAAATAGAATGAGCCATGTTTATTATTGGAAACACATCGAATGCCGATAGCATTCTCGGGTCTATCTAAATGGAGACGAAAATGACTCAAGAACTACTGAAAACACCACTACACGCACTTCACGTTGAAGTTGGTGCCAAAATGGTCCCGTTCGCGGGTTACGATATGCCTGTTCAGTATCCTCTAGGCGTAAAGAAGGAACACTTACATACTCGTGATGCGGCAGGTCTGTTTGATGTTTCTCACATGGGACAGCTTCGCCTAATTGGTGACGGTGCAGCTGCGTTCCTAGAAACATTAGTCCCAGTGGATATTGTGGATCTTGAGTCTGGTAAACAGCGTTACGCTTTTTTCACTAATGAAGAGGGCGGCATCATGGACGACTTGATGGTGGCTAACCTAGGCGATCATCTGTTTGTGGTTGTGAACGCAGCATGTAAAGAGCAAGATATCGCACACCTACAAGCGCATTTACCATCTGGTGTTGAGCTAGAAATTATCGAAGACCGAGCTCTACTTGCAATCCAAGGCCCTAAAGCGGCGGCTGTATTGGCGCGTTTTGCACCAGAAGTTTCTGAAATGCTGTTCATGGATATTCGTAAAGTCGATATTTTAGGCGCCGAGTGCATTGTTTCTCGTAGTGGTTATACAGGCGAAGACGGTTACGAAATCTCGGTTCCTGCTGACAAAGCGGAAGAGCTAGCACGTAAACTGACTGCGGAAGATGAAGTTGAATGGATTGGCCTTGGTGCTCGTGATTCACTTCGTCTTGAGTGTGGCCTTTGTCTATACGGTCATGACCTAGACACAACAACAACACCTGTTGAAGCGAGCTTGCTATGGGGTATCCAAAAAGTTCGTCGTATTGGTGGTGAACGTGAAGGTGGTTTCCCTGGTGCAGGCATTATTCTTAAGCAGATTGAGACTAAAGATGTGGCGCGTAAGCGTGTGGGTCTAGTAGGTCAAACCAAAGCGCCAGTGCGTGAAGGTGTTGAACTGTTTGATGCTGACGGCGTTAAAATTGGCGTTGTAACCAGCGGTACGGCGGGCCCGAATGCAGGTAAGCCAGTCTCAATGGGGTATGTTCGTGCGGATTTGGCGGCGATTGGTACTGAAGTGTTCGCTGAAGTGCGTGGCAAAATGCTACCAATGACAGTTGAAAAAATGCCGTTCGTACCACAACGCTACTACCGTGGTTAAAACGAATTGAAACAAAAATGCCGAGCTTTGTAGCTCGGCATTTTTATGTCTTCTTTTCGCTTGTTTGCTTTTAGTTTACTGCTTCATCAATAGTACAGCACATATCAATAACGATATCTTCAAGCTTTTCCGGATGAATCATCTCTTCTTTTGGGATCCCAAATTGAGAGGCCATAATGGTATTAAACAATTCCCAATGCTTGATCAGCAGTTTTTCGCGATTATCTGCAATATCCGGCCATGTTTCTTGCATCATTGGTGCGAGACTGACAGCACCATGTGCGAAGATCAACATTTGCCACTTTGATTCCCACTGATCAAACTGTGCATTAGGGTTTTCGCTGTTGTACTGCTCGAAAATTCCGGTAAATATTGCAGCGAATTCATCTTTTGACTTTAAGAAATACTGCAGTAGAGCACCGTCATCGCCTTGTCGAATGGCATCGGCGATCATCTGTACTGGATGAGGATTGACGAGAGCAAATGCTAGCATGCGAACCATAAACAGATAAATTTTTCTATTCGAAGGTGTGTTCTCCGGCATTTCATTGATGAGTTCAGCCATATAGCACTGCATGAACTCGTCCATTGCATCGCTAACCGCTTGCCAGATTTTCTCTTTGCTGCCGAAGTGGTGACGGATCAAACTATGTGAAACACCAGCCTTTTCACTGATATTGCGCAGCGAGACACGCTCGTAACCAAGTTCACAAAACATATCTGCTGCCACTTTAAGGATCAGACACTTAGTTTGTTCTGCTGCTTCAGCACTTCTACGCCCCTGCTTTCTTTCATTCATAGTTCGAATTTTCCCGAATATTAATCACGCGCTTACTTTTACCAGAAACCGAACGCTTTGACTAATTAATTTGCTATCCACCTGGAAAATATGTTGATCAATTTCAAATTCTGCTTATACTGCACGGCTGTGTAATATATAAAACCTACGGAGAAAGCGGGTGCGAAAACAATATTTAAAGCGCACTTTAGTTGGCGCAGTGGTGACATTAAGTCTTTCTGGGATGCTAACTGGGTGTAATAAAGCCATTTCTGAGCCGTCTGAACCTTTAATCAAACCTGTAAAATTACTGGCGGTGAAAGACCTAGAACTTGAAGACTCGCACGCCTTTTTAGCGCGTATTGATGCAACACATCGCGCGCAGCTTTCTTTTCAGGTTGGTGGAGAGGTTGATGAATTACGTGTACGCATGGGCCAAAAGGTCCAAAAAGGTGAAGTGCTTGCGACGTTAGACCCTAAAGATCTTCAGCTTGCGTTAGATGCCGCTCAAGCGCAGTACGCGTTAGCGAAAACACAATGGGACCGCGCGAAAAACCTTTACGGAAAAAAACTCATTAGTACTGATGAGTACGATCAGAAAGAAACGCAATATAAAGCGGCATTGGCGAACTACGAACAAGCTAAAACCGATTTGAGCTATACCAAAATTCACGCACCGTTTGATGGCATTGTGTCATATACCTATGTCAACCCGTTTCAAGTAGTAGCAGAGAAGCAGGAGATCTTGAATCTCATTGATAACACGACGTTGGATGTATCTTTCACCTTGCCTGTAAGTTATGCGGAATCTGTATCACTTGAGTCACTGCAAAACTCCGATATGTGGGTGACGATGGATAGCGAGCCAGGAAAACGTATTCCTGGGCAATTTAAAGAAATTTCGACGCAGCCAAACATCGATACCAATAGCTATGAGGCGATCGTGACCATCACTCGGCCAGAAGATCGCAATTTGCTGACAGGTATGACAGGGCAGGTACACATTGCTAAACAACATGTATCGGACGCGATGACGTTACCTCAGTCTGCTTGGGTCAACAAAAATGGGACGCAAGGTGAAGTTTGGGTAATGGACAGAAGCACGCAGCAGGTCAATAAAGTCACTGTCTCACTTGACGCAGCAGGTGGTGTGAAAGCCGGGCTTGATAACAATGATTACGTTGTTATTGCTGGTGTTGAGAGACTGGTTGAAGGACAAGTGGTGAAAGCTTGGGTTCGTGAGGGAGGCATTTAATGAAACGTTCTCTACTTACGATCTCTGCGATTGCACTTGCAGTTTTAACAGGGTGCAAAAATGAAAACCAAGCTATCGTCGAGCAGCCACTTTTTGTGTCGACTATCTCGGTGGATGCACCAGTACAAAGTCAACATCGCGCGTTCAAAGGCATAGTAGTGCCTGCAGAGCAAACGCCAATGGCATTTCGCCGCGCTGGGGAAGTTCAGCACGTATTGGTTAAAGCGGGTGACGTTGTGAAGCAGGGACAAATGATCGCAAAGCTAGATGATAGTAAAGAGAAGCAAGCCGTGAATGACGCAGAAGCACAATACACACTTGCAATTCGTCAGCTTAAACGCGGTGAAGACTTGCATGCACGTCAAATGATTTCAAAAGCGGAACTTGATGAGCTAACCGCCAATAAAGAGCTAGCTGAGGCTACTTTCTATAACGCGACCAATCAATTGAATTACACCCGTTTATTCGCCCCGTTCGCCGGTAAAGTATCCGATGTTTTCAAAGAACGTTTTGAGCGTGTGGCAATTGGTGAACCCGTGTTAAACCTATACCAAAACGATTTGGTTTACGTGCGTATTGAGCTTTCCGACAATGTTTTAGCGATGGTAGACCCAAACTCAGACAGCATGAGCTACAAGCCTAGAGCAACCTTCTCCGGCATCGATGGCAGATTTGCTTTGGACTATTTAGAGCACACAAGTGAACCCAACGCTGAAACTCAAACCTACGAAATGTACTTGACGATGCCACAGCCAAAAACAGAGATATTGCCGGGAACCAGCGTAAGCGTTTTGGTCGATATGGTGAAGGCGGGCATTACCTCTATCGATGGTTACAGTGTTCCTGTCACGGCGCTTCAAGCAGGCAGTGAAGGGAATGAGTTCTTTGTGTGGAAAAAAGAAGGTGACATTGTCACACGAGTGCCTGTCATGATTTCTCAAGTGAATGGCAATGGAGCCATTGTGTCGTCAGGTGTTAGCCAGGGCGATATTCTGATTAATTCAAATCTGCGTAAATTACGCGAAGGTAAACATGTGGATGTTGTGGAGAATAACCAATAATGAACATTGCTGAGTATTCAATAAAAAACAAAGTCATCAGCTGGTTGTTCATTATTATCCTTGCTGTTGGTGGTTTAACGTCATTTTTGGAGCTGGGACGATTAGAAGACCCGGCATTTACGATCAAAGATGCCATGATCATCTCAACATACCCTGGCGCGACGCCAAAAGAAGTTGAAGAAGAGCTGACGTATCCTCTAGAAAAAGAGATTCGAAAACTCCCTTATATCGACAAAATTACCTCTACGTCTTCTAATGGTATGTCTCAAATAACGGTGAGCATGGAAATGGACTATGGTCCTGATGAACTGCCGCAAATTTGGGATGAAATGCGCCGTAAAATTAATGATTTACGACCATCATTGCCTCAAGGTGTTCAGTCTTTACAGATCATTGATGATTTCGGTGACGTTTATGGCGTGATGTTAATGCTCACTGGTGACGATTACGACTATGTAGAGCTGAAACGTTATGCGGATTACCTGACCCGTGAAATCGAGCTTGTTGATGGTGTTGGTAAGGTAGACATCACGGGCGATCAGCAAGAAATGCTATTCGTTGAGATCTCACTTGATCGCCTTGCTGCACTGAACTTAGACATGAATGTGGTTTCGAGCTTGTTGAACCAGCAAAACAATGTGGTTTCAGCAGGTGAAGTGATGGTCAATGGCGAAAGCCTTGTTATTCGCCCAAGCGGCACCTTAAACACTGTAGAAGCACTAGAAAATCTGATCATTCATGGCCGTGACACAGGAAATCTAATTCGTCTAAAAGACGTAGCAACGATTTCTCGCGGTATTCAAGAGAAGCCAGGCAACGTCGTACTCTTTAACGGTCAAAAAGCGATTAATATCGGTATCTCGTTTGCATCGGGTGTGAACGTGGTTGAGGTTGGTGAACGTTTGGATGCGGAGCTCGCGAGCCTTGAGTCTATCAAGCCTGCTGGCATCGATATGAACTACTTTTACAACCAAGCCAATGAGGTGGATGAATCTGTTAAAGCGTTTGTAATTAGTCTAGCGGAGGCAGTGGCGATCGTAATCATTGTGTTGCTGTTTACTATGGGTTTACGTAGTGGTGTCATCATTGGAGTTGTGTTGTTATTGACGGTATTTGGTACCTTCATTTTGATGAATTACAACAACATCGAACTGCATCGTATTTCTCTTGGCGCGTTAATTATTGCCTTGGGTATGCTGGTTGATAACGCGATTGTTGTCGTGGAAGGCATATTGGTTGGCCTAAAGAAAGGGCGTACCAAAGTTCAAGCGGCTGTCGATATTGTAAAGCAAACACAATGGCCTTTGCTGGGCGCAACTGTTATTGCAATTACGGCTTTTGCACCTATCGGTTTGTCGCAAGATGCGACAGGTGAGTTCATGGGCTCTCTATTCTGGGTGCTGTGTTTCTCACTATTTTTAAGCTGGATTACCGCTATTACACTGACGCCTTTCCTTGCCGATCTTTTGTTGAAAGAGGAAAACAAAGAGCAGGGTACTAGTGAAGATGATCCTTATAAAGGCTGGTTGTTTGTCGTATTTGGGGCATCACTGAAATTTGCATTGCGATTCCGCTGGCTTACCGTTGCTGGCATGGTGGCGCTATTAGTGGGTGCTGTCGTGGCATTTGGTAATGTAAAACAGCAGTTCTTCCCACCATCGAATACGCCGATGTTCTACGTGGATATGTGGATGCCAGAGGGTACTGACATCCGTGAAACGATTAAAAAAGCTGAAGAGGTCGAAAGCTACATTCGTCAGCAAGATGATATTGACTTTGTTTCTGCTTCGATTGGGCAGGGCCTACAGCGTTTTGCTTTAACCTATCAACCAGAAAAAAGTTACGAAGCGTACGCGCAGTTCCAAGTTCGCGCGACTGATCGTGAGAAAATGTTTGGTTTACTGCATAAGTTAGATGCGAATCTGGCGAAAACATTTGATGCGCCTACGTTCCAGTTTAAATTGATGGAATTTGGTCCATCACCAGCGTCTAAGATCGAAGCGCGTATTACTGGCCCTGAACCACAAGTTTTACGTGACTTGGCGGTGCAAGTTGAAGACATCCTTCATACCGACCCTGGTGCTCGAAACATTCGTCACGATTGGCGAGAGCGCACCAAGGAACTTGTACCCGCTTTCAATGAGTCTAAAGCTCGTCGCTTAGGTATTTCGAAAGAAGATCTTTCAAGCACACTGCAAATGGCGTTTGGTGGTAGCACCTTAGGTTACTTGCGTGATGGTACACATACGTTGCCAATTATGACACGCCTTCCTGAAGAAGAACGCGTAGATTTTGAATCACTACAAAACGTGACCATTTGGAGTCCTTCGTTGCAAACGTATATTCCGGTTGATCAAGTGATTGATGGCGTTCAACTGGATTGGAGTGAGCCGCTAATTCAGCGTCGTGACCGTAAGCGTACGTTAACCGTTCTCGCGGACCATGATGTGTTGAGTGACGACACGGCAGCAAGCTTATTTGCTCGTGTACAGCCTAAAGTGATGGCATTGCATGTTCCAGAAGGGTACGAAATCACATGGGGTGGTGAGTACGAATCATCCAAAGATGCACAAGAAGGCCTATTCGGTTCATTGCCGATGGGTTACTTGTTGATGTTCATCATTACTATTTTACTGTTTAACTCAATCAAAAAGCCGTTGGTCATTTGGTTCACCGTTCCGTTAGCGATCATTGGCGTTGCTTTTGGTTTGCTTACCACGAACATGCCGTTCAGTTTTACAGCATTCCTTGGTTTGTTAAGCCTAAGTGGCATGATTTTGAAAAACGGTATTGTGTTGCTTGACCAAATTAACCTTGAGTTGGAGTCTGGTAAAGATCCTTACCTCGCGATTGTTGATAGTGCGATAAGCCGCGTTCGTCCGGTAAGTATGGCGGCACTAACAACTATCTTGGGGATGATTCCACTGGTCTTCGACGCCTTCTTTGGCTCGATGGCAATAACGATTATGGCAGGTCTTGGTTTTGCTACTGTACTGACACTGATAGTGGTGCCAGTGATGTTTGCAATTCTGTTTAGGGTAAAACCGACCACTGCATAGGGACTCCTGGCTATTTGCCAGCTTCCTGCCTAGCCCTGAAGGTTTTCTTCGGGGCTTTTTTGATCTTACTAATATATACCAAACCATTCATTTGCTTGATTTTAATGATTTTCTTACGATTACAATGCAAATCATGCGTATACTGATGTAACGACACATCAAAGATTGAGATTACATGAATAAGCGCATATTAAACGGACTCTTCTTCGTTGGTTCTTTCACCTTGGTTGGCTGCACCGCGACGGATAGCATGCCGACAGAAACCAAACAACCTGGCCCTAAAGTCAACAGTGTTAGTGCTGAAGTCATTTCCAGTTGGATTGATAGTAAGGTTTTAGCCCCTGAAGGGCTGTCGCTCGAGCAAGACAACCTACGTTATCTATCGGGTAGCGCCGACCTAAACAGCGACGGCAAGGCAGAACACATAGTGTTGCTTCAAGATCGCTATTTCTGTGGTAGTGGTGGCTGCTCTGCATATATGTTTGATAATGAGGGAAACGTTATCAATCGAATGTCGGTAACTCGCACGCCTATTGTACTAGCCGACAGTTACAGTAATGGTTGGCAGGACTTTATCGTTTGGAGTAATGGCTCATATCGACTCATGAGTTACAACGGTGAATCTTATCCAAGTAACCCGTCACTAGAGCCAAAGGTGGATCGAGACGCTAACCAGCAGGCGGCAATCGCAAATGTAATGGCGACAGAGCTTTATCAGCAAGATGGCTATGACATTCTGCCCGCAGATTCAAAAACCTTGTGGACGCCAGCTAACGTTTACCACTTTACCTTCAAGCACTACGGTGACCCGCATAGCGCTTATCAAGCAACGGTGGATATGAACAGTGGGGAAGTAGACATTGTAGCCGTTCCGGCTGCGGAATAAAAAACACCTCCCTTAACCGGAATTAAAGGGAGGTGCTAAATGCCAAATTCGAGGGTGGCATTGTTAACCGGAGTCGCTCTAATTAAGCTGCGACTTCTTGTTTCGCTTCTGCTTTGCTTTTTAAGAATGCGTAAGTAAAGCCAGTTACCGCTGTACCTGCTGCAATAGCCACCAAATACATTAATACTGGTGAAATTGCGTTAGGAATTAGCAGCACGAATAGACCGCCGTGTGGTGCCATTAATTTCGCACCGAATAGCATCGATAGGGCACCAGTAAGCGCGCCACCGGCCATACAAGATGGAATCACGCGCATTGGATCTTTCGCAGCAAATGGAATTGCGCCTTCAGAGATGAAACACAGTCCCAAGACAAATGATGCTTTACCAGCCTCACGTTCATTTTGTTCAAATTTGTTCTTCGCAATGAAGGTCGCTAAACCCATACCTAGCGCAGGAACCATACCTGCGGCCATGATTGCCGCCATTGGCGCGTAAGTTTGTGAAGCCAGAAGGCCAACACCAAATGCGTAAGCGGCTTTGTTGACAGGGCCTCCTAGGTCGAAACACATCATTGCGCCAAGGATAATACCCAGTAGTACTGCACTGTCAGAACCCATGTTGTTTAGGAAGTCAGTCAGGCCGTTCATGATGCCTGAAACTGGGCCGCCTACGATGTAGATCATCACAAGACCAGTGAACAATGTTGCTACAAATGGAATGATCAGAATCGGTTTAAGCGCCTCCATCGATTGTGGCAGTTTCACCTTATCTGCGAGGAGTTTCGCTGCGTAACCGGCAATGAAGCCAGCTGCGATACCACCTAGGAAACCAGCACCCGTTGAACTTGCTAGCATACCACCAACAAGACCGGGAGCCAGACCCGGACGGTCAGCAATTGAGAACGCGATGTAACCAGCAAGTACAGGAATCATCAATGCGAATGCAGAGCCACCACCAATGTTCATCAAGGCTGCTGCTAGTGTGCCTTCTTCTTTAAATGCTTCAATACCGAACACGAAAGATAGTGCGATGATCAAACCACCTGCAACGACAACAGGAAGCATGTGCGAAACACCCGTCATTAGGTGTTTGTAAGCGCCTTTTTTCTCTTCGGTGGTAGATGAAGAGTTAGCTGAACCAGAATGTTGATACACCGTGGCTTGCTCGAATGCTTTGTCCATCTCTTCGGCTGTTTTCTTCAGAGCTGGGCCTGTTTTCGTGCGGTACATCTTTTTTCCGTTAAAGCGATCAAGTGGCACTTCAATATCCGCAGCAATGATCACCAGATCGGAATCTGCAATTTCTTGCTCAGTCAGTTGGTTTTTAGCGCCAACTGAACCACGAGTTTCCACCTTGATTTGATGGCCACGACGCTTGCCTTCTTCTTCTAAAGCTTCTGCCGCCATAAAGGTATGCGCAACGCCAGTAGGGCAAGCGGTGATTGCAACAATTTTCTTCGCTGCTGATGTTGTATCTGCAGTGATAGGGGCTGCAAGTGTGGTTGCTTTTTCAAGTAAAGTGGCGTTTTCAACCGCTTGCTGGAGAAACGCAGTTGCGTCTTTTGCTACTTCGCTAATTTCCGCTTGGTAAACCTTTTTTCCTACAAAACGGGAAGTGTCGACGCTAGTATTTGCCGCAATGACAATGACTTCTGCTTGTTCAACGTCAGCTTCCGTCAATAGTGTTGGTTCAACCACACTTGATTGACATTCTATTTTGGCATTCCAGTTTAATTTTGCGGCGGCTTGTTCTAGTAATCCTGCCGCAAGGATGCTATTTGCTACACCGCTCGGACAGGCAGTAATAATGGCAATATTCATACGATAACCTTCTGTTCCTTAGTTTTGTTCTAAGTTTGTAATAGGGTAAAGCGCGCTAACTTCAGTTTCTCGCTTGATATTTTCCAGTTCTTCCTGACTGGTTAGCCCTACGCCAACTTGACTAACTGCCAAAGCAGAAAGTGCCGTAGCGAAGCGCAATAAATCGTTTTTAGGCATCAGTTGCATGTGGCCCCAACACAAGCCAGCGACCAGCGTATCGCCTGCGCCAACGGTGCTCACGACATGCATTCGAGGCGGTTTTGCACTAAGCCATTCGCCTTGGTTGAGCCACATAACACCGTCAGGTCCCATAGAAACCACGATGTTTTCTATGCCTTTGTCGCTCAGTGTTTGCGCTGCAGCTTGGCACTGTTCAGGTGTTGCTAGATGTTCGCCAACAAAATCACCAAGTTCTTCATCGTTAGGTTTAATTAACCATGGGTGAGCATCAATACCTGACTTCAATGCGGCTTTGCTACTGTCGAACAACACCTTTTTGCCTTGTTGATGCAGTGCTTCTATCCATGCAGCGCATTGCTCTGCAGTAACACCGCCCGGTAGGCTGCCTGCCAATACAAAGTAATCGTGTGTTTCAGCAAGGCGGAATAGGGTTTCTTCAAAGCGCGCGATTTCTTCTGCCGTAACTTGAACACCAGGGAAGTTAATGTCACTAACGTTTCCATTAGCCTCAACGAGCTTGACGTTGATACGAGTTGCACCTTGTACTTCTACAAACTCATTCTTAACGCCGATGTCATTGAAAAGCTGATGGAATAGCTCAGGGTTATCTTTACCAAGAAAGCCGGTAACCGTGACATCTGCGCCTAAATCGCTCAACACTTTTGCTACGTTGACACCTTTACCTGCAGCGTGGAGATTGCTTTGCTGTACTAAGCTCACGGAACCAACGTTTAGTTCATTTACTGAACCTGTTAAATCCAATGCCGGGTTGAGCGTAATAGTGACAACCTTATTTGTTTTGTTTGTCATATCGGATCCTTAACCTTCACCAAGGCCAGAAGCGATTGCATTTCCGATAGACTCCAAGGCTTGCGGCGCATCAGGGCCTTCTGCTGTAAATTGAAGTTGGTGACCGTGCTTAACGCCCAGCGCGATGACTTTCATTAGGCTCTTCGCGTTTACTGCTTTTCCATCTCCGTCTAGGTTGGAAACACGTATAGTGGATTCAAACTTTTTCGCTTCTGCGACTAACATTGCCCCCGGACGAGCATGTAGGCCGTGAGAGTTTTTGATTTTAAATACAGCGGTATTGCCTTCTTCTGAAGATGCAGCTGTGACTTCTTCACCTTTGAACAAAGCAAGAATCTGTTCTACTGATGCATCTAAAAGCTTGCCGTGTTCATTGTTAAACACAATATTAGAAAGCGTTTTTAGGATAGGTTGGTGAGCATTGTTACATGCCGCGAACGCGACAAGTGCACGCACTTTTTGACCTTCATATTCGCAGTCGTTTGCCGTCGAGACAAATGACACACCTGTGCGAGTGACATGTTTGTCACTGCCAATTAACCACAGGCCATTACCTAAGTGAGTTGGTTGTTTGGTAACGAGATCAGCAACGAATTCGTTATCAGCACATCCCGTATTTTTCAACAGACCACCAGCAACAGCACTCATCTGTAGCATGTCGCTCGCAGGGAACATCAGTTGAATTAAAGAAGCGTCAAAGTCTGCTTCAAGCTGAACATCACCGTGCAGTAGGGCGATGATCTCGTCTTCGTTTTTTGCATTACGCAGACGTTCTTCTACGCCATCTGCGCCTAGCACTTTGGTGAGCTGTTTAAGAATGCCAAGGTGCTCATCAGATTTAGCTGCGATACCGATAGCGACGAACACAGTATTGCCATCACCCCAGTCGACACCTTGTGGGAAGTGGTGCACAGCAACACCCGTTGTTTTCACCATTGCACGAGTGTCGGTTGTACCGTGCGGTATGGCAATACCGTTCCCCAAAAACGTAGAGTTTTGGTTTTCACGGTTTAGCATGCCTTCAACGTAACCTTGCTCAACTAGGCCTTTATCAGTCAGGCTATGAGCAATACTCTTTATTGCTTCAAACTTATCTGTCGCTGATTGCGAGAGGGTAATGTCGTTCTTATTTAGCTTAAGCATGGTGCTTCTCCAGCCTTAAGGTATCAATTTAAAAATGTATTCTGTGTGAGAAGTTGAACGCCGCTTCTTCTGAGCGCTTATCACTCCTCAAACCTTTTATCTTTCAAGCTAAATCGATTCAGCTTGTTGGTAAATTTTTTAAAAGACTCAGAAAAACTGTTTTAAAAACTGACGTTAACAAACGAGCCTTTGCCGCTGTCCTATAGCCTAGCTCACAAATTGGTTTGTTGCGTGTTCGGGTGATTTACGTCAATTTTTAAGTTTTGCTGAATCCTTTCAGCTTTTATACTGAATCGGTTCAGCTTATAATTCAACTTATCGAAAGATCGTTGATGTATTAATATGATCGCGCGCACAGAATAAGGTTTAGAATATGACACTGGATGAAATAGCCAAATTAGCGGGTGTTTCTAAGACAACTGCAAGCTATGTGATTAACGGAAAAGCGCAGAAATACCGCATCAGCGAGAAGACTCAGAAAAAGGTGATGGCCGTTGTAGATGAGTACAATTATAAGCCAGATCATGCGGCGTCTTCCTTGCGGGCAGGTAATTCACGCTCATTTGGGCTTATCATCCCAGACTTAGAGAACACCAGTTATGCGCGTCTTGCAAAGCTGATAGAGCAGAACTCTCGGAAAGCGGGGTACCAAATTTTGATTGGCTGCTCTGATGATGATCCTGATACAGAGCAAAAGGTGGCGGAAGCATTAGTCAGTCGTCGCATTGATGCGTTGTTTGTGGCAAGTGGTATGCCCACTGCAAACGAGTATTACCTTAAGTTGCAAAATTCTGGTACGCCAGTTATCGCGCTAGACCGTCCAATGGATGATGAGCACTTTTGTTGTGTCATCAGCGAAGATTTTGACGCCGCACTTGACCTCACTCAGTCAGTACTGTCAGAGGATATTAAGTCCATTGGCTTAATCGGTGCATTGCAAGATCTTCAAGTCTCAAAAGAGCGTGAGCTCGGTTTTCTATCTGCTTCTCAACAAGGTGGCAAAACGGCAACAGTGGGTTATGGACAACACTTCTCCCGGGAAGAAGGCAAGAAAGTCTTAGAGAGATGGTTAACAGAGAACGCATTGCCAGATGCCATTGTTACAACGTCATACACACTGTTAGAAGGTGTGTTGGATGTAATGCTAGAAAAACCAGAACTGATGGGAAAGGTGCGTTTAGCGACATTTGGTGATAATCGACTGCTGGACTTCTTGCCTGTGAAAATCAACTCTTTGCCTCAACAGTTTGAGTTGATCGCGGACAGCGCAATGGAGTTAGCACTCAACGCTTCCGCCAAGCGTTACAAGCCTGGCGTAGAACTTATCCCGCGTAAAATTGTGAAACGTCACTAAGTAACTAAATAGGTTGCTCAAAGCTTTACTTCAGCCGTCAGCGCCACAAATGCGTGGTCGCTGGCGTTTTTATCTCTGTCATAAATCGGGTTGATCAGATGTTGGTTAGACACCTGATAGTCAACAACCTCGGCAACCGATATATCTGATAAGGTATCAAACTCTTGTGAGAGCAAGATATAGTCGAGTACATTCCCAGTGGAAAAATGATAGTGCGTGGCTGGGCGTTCATCCTTCAGGGGGGCACTTTGCAATAACCAACCATCTTTGAGTTGTAATTCAGTGACGCTGTCACCAGTATTGGATACCAATGCGCTGTTAACGCTGATAGGAGTGATAGGTTGATTCATATCGCCCATTAACACTGTCGGCATTGGTTCTTTTCGATACCTCTTTTGCATCGCGTCTCTTAACATCGCTGCTTCCCAGCCTCTTTGCTGGGTGGATAACCAGCGCCCAATAATCGTGCTAGACGTTTCTGGTTGTTCTGAGTCGGCCGGGCGTTGAGATTTCAGGTGCGTTACGTAAACGGCGATATGACCAAGTACAGGATGTATTACTTGGGCATAGATAGGTTTGCGACTGAACTCTGGAACAACACTTACTCCAAAAGGCTCAAGCGTTGCTAAGTCAAACTCTACCGCTTGTACTTTTTCTATTGGAAACCGAGATGCTATTGCCACAACAGGGCTTGAGTAAATGTACTCATCCTCAACATGTGGAGTGTCAACGGTCGCAAAGTAGGGGTAGCCGATGGTTGAAAAGAATGCCTGGGTCTTCTCGATACTGAATACTTCTTGTAAGCCAATCACGTCGCCTTCCAGTTTTTCAACTTGACGTTGCGTCCACGAAAGTTTGTCTCGCCATTGCTCTAACGAGTATATGTTCTCGAAATCATAGTAGGCGTTAGGCGGTGCGACAAAATTAAACAAGTTCGCAGTGACAAAGGTAATTCTACTTGGTTGAGACAAAGTATTCGCTCTTTTCAACAATAACTTAGAGAGTATATACCTTCAGGTTGCGTAATTGCATCTTCGTTTGAGCTACGCATCGGTATACAAGCTAACAAGCGACAAGTTAAATGGGTTAAGAGGTGCTCAAACGCCAAGGCGAATCGGTGATTGAACATCGGCAGAGGTTTCTATTTTTAAGCATTGCGTTTAAACTTCAGGGCATCAAATAGTAAGAGTAAGTAACATGACCCAAGATTACGACCACGAAGAGTATTTAGAAGGCGAAGAGATTGAGATCGAAGCGATTGGCATCGATGTTGATGCGCATCCAATCGAACTGTACAAGCTTTTTAAAATCGCAAACTTGGTCAGCGGTGGCGGCGAAGCAAAACATATCATCGAGGAAGGCTACGTTGCGGTGAATGGTGAACTAGAAACACGTAAGCGCCGCAAGATGTATGATGGTGACTTTTTTGAGTTTAACCAGGAATATTATGTTGTGGTTTGCGATGCGCCAGTAACCGAACCTGAAACGGCAGAGCAAAAAGCAGAAAAGAAAGCGAAAAAAGAAGCACAGTCTTCTCGTAAAGATAAGTCTCGTCAAAGTAAGTCACCTAAAGCCTCTGGGCCTAAATCAACAGGCCGTAAAGCGGCACATAAAGAGCGTAAAGCGCAGAAAGAAGCGTTGTCTCAGTCTGCTAAGAAAGGCAAAAAAGAAGACAAACCGCAAGCCACTCGTGATCCGAAGAGCGGACGTAATTCTATTGATTTTTTCTAGGGAAATGAACGCTTAACTAAATAAGTGACATCTGAGTAAAACTAAAAAGCGCCGAGCATATTATATCGGCGCTTTTTTGGTTTCACTGTGCTGTAAGTGGGCAGTGTTAATGCACTGTCGTCTCGATGTTTAGGCTATCTGTCCAGTGATGAATGGCGCAAGGCTTTCCTAAGTAAAAGCCTTGGTAATAATCCAAATTAAGTTGATACATAGCTTGTAGCTGCACGTCTTCTTCAACCCCTTCTATAATGACTTTTGCTCCCATATGATCCGCTAGATCAACGGCGCTATGTATGGAAAAGGTTTCTCCGGCGCAGTAGTCTAGCAAATAGGAACGATCGATTTTGATGATGTCAGGGCAGAGCTGCTGAACACGTGCGATATCAGAATGTTGGGCGCCAAAATCATCGATAGCAAAGATAAAACCATTTGCTTTCATTAACTGTACGGCTTTGATTAATAAATCCGTATCTCCGCATGACTCTTCGACTACTTCAAAAACTACGTCTGATGGGCTCATACCAAGTTCGGAAAGGCGTTTGTAAAGCAGGCCGTTATCTTTAAAGCCCATGTCTTTGGTTAGTGTGAGTAGCGTTTGAGGCATGACGTTAAGAAACAGTTTGATCGGCGTCCCTGCGAAATAGCGTGCAAAATTTCGAATGTGCATTGCTCTAGATAAAAACTCTACACATAAGCGAAAGTAGGGATCAAGACCATTATTGGCCAGAAACACGTCAGGACGAATTAGGGAACCATCAATGCCACGAATACGCAGTAAGGCTTCCATACCAATAATACGTTGACGTCTATCAAAAATTGGCTGATAAACACTGTGAAAAGTGAATTGATTGAGAACTACGTAATATTCACCAAGATTATCTTGTTTTATGTATCGCTCGTAGTCGGATTGATTCTTTAACTCCATGAAAAACGCCGAAAATTTAGCATCTTGTCAATGTAACAGGGTGCAATTCTGATTTGAAGAATCAAATGTGCCTAATTACATATGCGGTTGAGTTAATTTGAAATGGCTTCCGATTTTGCTTCAATATGGCGAAAAATAAGTGACAGACCAAAACAAATTAAGAAGTAAGCAAGGCCGACAATCAACCAAATTTCAAATATATACCCTGATGAATTTGCCATCTCTGTCCCAACAAACGTCATTTCTTGTATCGAAATCAGTGAAACAATAGAGGTGTCTTTCACCAAAGAGATGGTTTGACCGGCAAGTGCAGGTGTGATTGATTTAAGCACCAGTGGCGCGATAACAAATCGGTATTTCACCCATCGAGACAAGCCCAATGAGTCAGCCGCTTCCCACTGACCTTGGTCGATACTTTGTAAACCACCGCGCACAACTTCTGCAATGTAGGCAGAAGAGAGTAAGCCGACACATAACACGCCAGAGGCAAGGTTTTCCCAAAGGTTCGAAGGCCCAAACAGAAAGTGCTGTAGCGCATTTGGTTCGCCGTTGTAGTTTCGTAGAAGATCTTCCAAACCAAGTAACGGGATCAATTGGTTAGAAATGAAAAAGTAGAAAATAAAAACAAATACCAACGGAGGGATGTTTCTCACTAACTGGATAAACGCATTGGCAGGTGTGCGCAACCAAACGGAACGAGAGAAGCGTCCTAAGCCTAACAAAGTGCCAAACACTAATGCGAAGCTTATGCCCCAAACACTGAGCCTTAACGTCGAAATCAAACCTTGGAAGAAGTAGGGCAAACTACCATCTGCTCTAGGCGTGAAAAGTAATTCAAGCGCCTCTTTCCACTGCCACAAATAATGCACACCAACAGCGGACCGATGGTACAGCCAAACACCACCGATACCGCACATAACAAGTAGTACCCAGTCTAGTGTGTTTAATTGCGGTAAAAGGTAGCCTGTGCTGGATTTCGCGGGTGCTGTGCGAGTGGTAGTGTGTTCGCCCAAAAATTTGACTCCGATAAGTTATGGAAAAGTAAAATGAATGATTGGAGAGTATAGGCTCGCGGCGTCCACGAGCCATTAAGATTACTGGCCTTGCGCGACTTGATCTTGCCAATCTAATGTCGAGAACCAGTATTCATAACGTTGTTTTAACCATCCATCTTGGGTTCTTGCTTCAATCCATTTATTGAAAAAGGCCTTTTTATCTTCTTCCCCCAAACGAACTGCAAAGGCTTCGTTACCTTGTGATAGTCGCTCAGAGAATGGAAGGAATAGTTTGTCGCTGTGTTTCACTGTCTCATGTTCTGGTTTTGGGCTAGAAGCAATGACCGCGTGGGCGTTACCATTCAGCACCTCTTGGAACGCTTGTGCGTCGTCATCGAATTGCAGGATCTTCGCTTTCGGGAAGGTTTCTCTGGCTACTTGAACGGTGAATGCGCCGCGACGAGCCGCAATTTTTACGCGTCGTGAATCAAAATCCGAAAATTCGCTAAAACCAGAGGCGAGTTTTTTGTTTGCTGCTACTTGAACGCCTGAGTGCGAGTAGGGCTCAGTAAACAAGACGCTTTTGGAGCGTTCAGGCGTAACAGACATGCCACTAATGATCACGTCGAACTTTTTCGCCAGTAATGCGGGAATAATGCCATCCCATGCAGTCGGTACGAATTCCACTTTCAAACCTGAATCTTGTGCTAAGCGTTTGGCAACATCGATTTCAAAACCGATTAACTCACCTTGCTTGTTACGCATTGCCCAAGGTACAAATGTTGACATACCAACGCGCAAAGTGCCTCGTTCTTTGATTTGATCTACATTGGGTGTGGCAACACCTTCTTTCGCGAGAGTAGGCATAGCGATGGCTAGCCCTAATAATGCAGTAATGGTCGCTTTGAATAACTTCATGTTATCTCCTTATAATTTGCGCCAACTGGCTCCGAGTTTGTGTTCTAGCCATGCAGACAAGCCAGAAAGTGACAGAGTGAGAGCAAGATAAATTGCTGCCACGGTAAACCAAATTTCAAACGGCATCGCCGTCTCTGAGACGATGTTGCGTGCCTGTGTTGTTAGATCAAAAATCGCCATCACGCTTACAATGGAAGAGTTTTTGATCAAAGAAACCACTTCATTGGTTAATGGCGTTAATGTGCGCTGTAAAACCTGAGGAAAAATTACGTCTTTGTAGGTGTAAAACGGTGATAGTCCGAGAGTTTGTGCTGCTTCGAATTGCCCTTTAGGAATACTGTTTAAACCTGCACGGAATATTTCCGCGGTGTAGGCACCTTGGAAAAGGGATAATGCCAAAACGGCGGTACTGAATCGGTCTAAACCAATCACGGGGCCAAACACGAAGTAGAGTAAATAGATTTGCACCAACAACGGCGTGTTACGTATTACTTCGACATAAGTGGTACCAATAACATTGCCGACTTTCGAATCGCTAAGCCTTAGTAACGCGGTAACCAACCCTAATACTAAGGTAAAAAATAGACTAATAGCCGAGATGTTAAGCGTGACCAATAGCCCATCAATAAGTTCTGCCGGCCACCATTCGCCATCTTCATAAAAAGCGATGTAATCAGGTACGCGCTCCCATTGCCATTGATAGCCCATAGCGTCGGCACCAGAGTCCAACACCCACACAATCGCGATGAAGAGGAGCGTCATTTGCAGTAAAGCTTGAAGGACTGGTTTGATTACGCGAACTATCATCAGTAACTTAAAATTTGGTTCAAAAATGCTTGGGTTCGTGGATGCTGTGGTGTCTCAAATAAGGCGACTGGAGAGTTCATTTCCACGATTTGGCCTTCATCCATAAATACCACGCGGTTCGCTACTTTTTTGGCAAATCCCATTTCATGCGTGACGCAAATCATCGTCATTCCGCTTTGAGCCAGCTCAACCATGACATCCAACACTTCGTTGATCATTTCCGGATCAAGCGCCGAAGTTGGCTCGTCAAACAGGAGTAAATCCGGTTCCATACACAAGGAGCGGGCAATCGCGACGCGTTGCTGCTGACCGCCAGAAAGCTGGATAGGATACTTACTCGCTTGCTCTTCAATATTGACTCGCTTTAGGTAATGTTTTGCGCGTTTTTCAGCTTCTTGTTTTGACAATTTTTGTGTGCGAATCGGCGCTAAGGTGAGGTTTTCCAGTACAGTCAAGTGAGGAAAAAGGTGAAAGTGTTGGAACACCATGCCGATTTTACCGGGCTTGAGAGATTTTGCGTGAGAAGGCTGGTCGAACACATGAAGCTGGCCTCCTTGAATCGATTCAAGATGGTTGATGCAACGAATGAGCGTTGATTTTCCGGAACCTGAAGGGCCACACACCACGACGATCTCGCCAGAATGCACGGAGAAGTTGATGTCTTTTAGAGCGTGGTAATCGCCATACCACTTATTTACGTCGCTAAACTCAACGACGGGAGTATTCTCTTTCAAAGGGGCACGCTATAACGGAAAAATATCCTTTTACAATAGCAAGTTGTGCGCGTAATTTCATTAAGAATAAGCTAATGTTTAGGCGATGATTTTAAGACTCTATTCAGATCGCTTACAAGATACATCCATGTTTCTTTAATGTTGGTGCAGTCTAGAGTATGACTAACTCAGTTCAACGAGATACGGATAACGAACAACAATCGCAACAACAGACATAACCATTAATGTCTGTGCAGAATAGTAGGTCACCATGACAACTTGTCGTGAAAATATTGACCGTCCTCCAAAGCGTTCGAAAGCCAATACGATGCCAGAGATAATAAAGATAAAGCTTCCGAGCACTGCAAAAGAGGAGGATTGTGTTTTCCCACTCAAATAATACTCGATCGAAGCCCAGCACATAGTCATCAGTACCAATATATAACTGGCAACTGGCCGTTTCTCTTTACCGAGATCCGGTCGGAACAACCAGTAGACGCATATACCGAGTCCGAACAAGGCAATTGGTAGCCAAGGTGTAAAATGCCACGCTGACATGATGGCAAAGCCATAACTATAGGAGAGATGGGCAGAGCAAAAGAGCACTAATCCTGTAATGAACTTGTCTCTAGGGAGCATTAATAACACGTCACCAAGCAACGAGAGCGATAAGCCAATCAAAATCCAATGCGCATATGGCATTGGGTAAGCCGGGGACTGAATTAAAATACCAAGCATACAGAGCACTGGTAATGGTTTAGAAACGTAAAAGAGCCATTTAGAGCCTTTACGGATACTGATGATATGTATGAATGCTAATACGACAACAACTAGCCACATAAAGTGTTTTCTCGAACAGACAAAATTATGTAGTACATCACTACAACAAATCAAAACTTAATTAACGAGTTAACTCGTTTTTTGATCTCAATTATTTTTATTTGTGTAAAGCTGGACAGTTGTCTCTTTACTAACCAACACGGCCGATTTTTTGTCTGGAGGGAATCGTTGTTTTTAGAAGCCTCCTCGTTTTGAACGTGATGTGGCTTACAAAATAGCATAAAAAAACGGTATTGTGACTGTTAAGTCACAATACCGTTAAACCCTAGGAAGGGCAGTGAAGAATTGTTGCAGTTATGAGACAGCTAACTCTAAGATTTCTCGGCTACGTTCAAGTGTGATCGCCTGGTTTTCACCTAAAACAGTCATGCCGTGTTTGTTTAGTTGATCAATGATGGCATCGATAGCTTGTTCACGGCTCTCACCATAGTTTTCGAGCTTAGTTGCGACATCAAGTTGATGATAAAACGCTTCGATAGATTCTATTGTGCGCTCTGCTAAATCCTCACCTGCTTCAAGACCAAATACGTTGCGACCCATTTGTTCTAACTTAGGGCGCTTAAACTGCATTTGGTTACGAAGTAACGACGGTTGGACAATTGCAAGAGAACGCGCATGATCAACGCCCCATAGAGCCGTTAATTCATGGCCGATCATATGTGTCGCCCAGTCTTGTGGAACGCCACTACCAATTAACCCATTCAATGCTTGGTTAGCAGACCACATTAAGTTTGCGCGCCACATATCGTCGTCTCGTTCCGCAAACTGTTCTCCGAGTGTTTTTAAAGTTTTCAGCAGTGTTTCTGCGTAACCATCTTGAACCATTGCACCGGTAGGAAGCGTCAAGTATTGCTCACATACGTGCACCCATGCGTCAACAATGCCGTTGATAAGCTGGCGTTCTGGCAGTGTTTTCATTACATCTGGGTCTAACACGGCAAATTTTGGCTGCACTGCTGGAGACATGAACGGAAGTTTGTCTTGAGTTTCTTTTTTAGTGATAACTGCGCCCATGTTTGACTCTGAGCCTGTTGCTGGCAATGTCAAAATTGCAGCTAGAGGCGTCGCTTCAGTGACTTGGTGCTTACCAATCATGATATCCCAACCATCACCATCGTACTTTGATGCCGCTGCTACGTATTTGGAACCATCGATGACTGAACCACCACCTACCGCTAAAATAAAGTCAACGCCATGCTCTTTTACCATTGCGACTGCTTTATCGAGTGTTTCTTTGGTTGGGTTTGGTTCAACACCTGAAAACTCTAGCCATTCATGTCCCTCAAGAGCTTCTGCTACTTGGTCGTACACGCCATTTTTTTTGATGGAGCCACCACCGTATACCACTAAAACTTTTTGGTCGGATGGGATAGCTTCTTTGATTGCAGCGATTTGTTTTTGACCAAAGAAAATCTTGGTTGGGTTTACATAAGAAAAGTTCATTATTAGCCCTCTTGCTTCCAGTGAAGGAGATTGAATACATGCATATTAGTCCTGATTAACGATCGTTAACAGGTCGATTTCTGCAAATAACTTGCCTATTTCTACAAAATTAATGCTCTTGAGCTAGAAAGTTAAAGTCGAGAGGAAGTATAGTGCTCGAAACGATAATAGAGACCAAACTCGTTGGTCATTGATGGAGCGCTCTAATGCACACTCTCGCAAATATCATGCAGCAATATGTTGAAAAGCAGGGGCTGCATGACCTAGAAGGTATGAAGAAAACAGCGATAGATGGCGTATGGTTTTATCGCAGTAGCAAAGGGAATCATCGCCAGCCGTTTGTCTATCAGTCCGGCATCATCGTATTGGGTCAAGGGCATAAGAACATTCATATTGGTGATACACCAGTGCAATATGGGCCCGATGATTACCTTGTTGTCGGGGTTCCCATGCCACTAGAGTGCGAAGCGTTTGCGACAAACAATGAGCCTTTACTTGGCATTTCGATAGATATTTCGCCAACGCTTCTTCATAAACTCGTTAAAAAATTAGAGGGTGAGAAATTCAGTAATAAGTGTCTGGATGCTACCCGTTGCGGCCTTAAGTCGGTACGTATGAATGAAGGTATGTTGGATGCGTGCAAACGGTTAATGAAAGCAATGTGTAACGAGCTTGATGTCATCATGCTTGGCGAGTTGCTTCTTGAGGAAATTGTGTATCGTACTTTGGTGAGCAAAGAGGGGTATGTTTTATTTGACCTAGCACATCAAGAAGGTTCTTACGCGAGGGTAGCTAAAGCACTAAATCGTGTACATCAAGCGTATCATGAACAGTTGAACGTACAAGCATTGGCTGAAGAAGCCAACATGAGTGTGTCTGCTTTCCATCAAGCATTTCGCAATGTCACGCTTGAATCTCCGTTGCAATATATTAAGAAAGTTCGACTTAACAAAGCGCGCGAATTGATCCAGTTAGAGGGGCGACGTGTTAATGATGCAGCGAGAATGGTTGGGTACACGAGCCCATCACAGTTTAGTCGCGAGTACAAGCGGCATTTTAATGAAACGCCAAGGTCAACAAAGGCTTAGTGATCTTTATTTCAAAATGGCGACTTTTTTTACCTTTTTTATTAATTTGCGAGTGACATATTTATTTGAGTTATAAAATTAGTTACTGGTGCCAAATAATAGGTACGTTGTTGCAATCATTTAGTGGATTGTTGCGAGGCGGTGTGGAAAACTCGTAAATAGATAGTGTGAAATCACCAACTTGTACTTAAGTTATTTTACGTCGAAATAAAAGTATAGATGCGCTTCGTTTAGCGCATTTAGTATTGTTTTAACAATAACTTAAGGAAGAGCGATTATGCACCTTAAAAACGGCAACGCAGTGAAAAACGTGTTCACACTAAGCACACTCACCGCTTCTTGTCTTATGGCCTTCAATAGCTACGCAGCAGTTGACTGTGCCCCTCTAGAAACTTGGCAATCATCAAAAGTTTACAACGGTGGCGACCAAGTTCAGCATGAAGGTAATGCTTATAAAGCGCGTTACTGGACGCAAAACAACAATCCAGCGCAATCTGGTGAGTGGGGCGAGTGGGAAACACTTGGCGCTTGTGATGGCACTGGACCGGTTGATCCACCTCAGAATGAAGTCCCGACGGTTACTCTGACATCGCCTTCTGCGTCGGCTTCTGTGACTGCGGGTGATGTTGTTAGCCTAGCTGCAGATGCGGCAGATACTGATGGGACTGTTAGCAAAGTAGAGTTCTTTGTTGATGGTGTATTAGTTGGTCAGGCAACGTCTGCGCCGTATGCTGCATCGTGGACAGCAACTGAAGGACAGCACGAGTTCTCTACCAAGGCCTATGACGATGCAGGTGCCGTTAGTACGGCAAGTGTTGTGACGTTAACTGTGGCATCAGCGCAACCTGGTAATGAAGCGCCGACAGTGGATGTCGTGCTTTCTGCGACCTCTATTGACCTGGGTGGTTCCGTAACACTGACTGCAAATGCTACGGATGCGGATGGTACCGTTGCTAAAGTTGATTTTTATGTTGCAGGTGTACTTGCTGGCACTGCTACAGCAGCGCCATACACGCTGGATGTAACCCCTTCACAAGCTGGCTCATTAAGTGTATATGCGAGAGCTACCGATGATGCTGGAGCAAGAGCAGATTCTGCACTTGCGACGTTAACGGTAAACGGCGGCGCAGTGACATCTAATTGTCGTCCTGATGGTCTTTATCAAACAACGGGTGTAGATGTTCCTTACTGTTCTATTTATGACGAAGAGGGCCGTGAGAAAATGGGGGCTGATCACCCACGTCGTGTAATCGGCTACTTCACCAGTTGGCGATCAGGTGACGACCCACAATCGACTTACCTTGTTAAAGACATTCCTTGGGAACAACTTACTCACATTAACTACGCTTTTGTGAGCATTGGTTCTGACGGCAAAGTAAACGTTGGCGACGTAAATGATCCTAACAACCCTGCTACAGGTAAAACTTGGCCAGGCGTTGAGGTAGATCCTGCTCTTGGTTTTAAAGGTCATTTTGGTGCACTAGCAACTTACAAGCAAAAACATGATGTTAAAACGCTAATCTCGATTGGTGGTTGGGCTGAAACGGGCGGTCACTTCGATACGAACGGCGATCGTGTAGCTGATGGTGGCTTCTACACCATGACGACGAATGCGGACGGTTCTATTAATCATGCTGGTATTGAGAAGTTCGCAACTTCAGCCGTTGAAATGATGCGTCAGTACAAGTTCGATGGCCTGGATATTGACTATGAATACCCGACGTCAATGGCTGGTGCTGGTAACCCTTACGACAAAGACTTCATGGAACCACGTCGTCAGTATTTATGGGCGTCTTACCAAGAGCTGATGAAAGTATTGCGTGAGAAACTTGATGCGGCATCCGCGCAAGATGGTATTCATTATATGCTGACTATCGCAGCACCATCTTCAGGTTACTTGCTACGTGGGATGGAAACCTTCGATGTAACTAAGTACCTAGACTACGTAAACATCATGTCTTACGACTTGCATGGGGCTTGGAATGATCACGTTGGTCACAACGCGGCTTTATTCGATACAGGTAAAGACTCGGAGCTAGCGCAGTGGAACGTATACGGCACTGCTGCATACGGTGGTATCGGTTACTTGAACACAGACTGGGCTTACCATTACTTCCGTGGTTCTATGCCAGCAGGTCGTATTAACATTGGTGTTCCTTACTACACCCGTGGTTGGCAAGGTGTTACTGGTGGTGAAAATGGCCTTTGGGGCCGAGCGGCACTACCAAACCAAGCAGAGTGCCAACCGGGCACAGGTGAAGGTGAGAAGAACAACTGTGGTCACGGCGCTATTGGTATCGACAACATGTGGCATGATACCGACCCTAAAGGAAACGAAATGAGCGCTGGTTCTAACCCAATGTGGCATGCTAAGAACCTAGAAAACGGTATATGGGGCTCTTACGCAGCTGCTTACGGTCTTGACCCAGTTAATGATCCTTCAGATAAGTTTGTTGGTACTTATACTCGTCATTACGATAGCGTTGCTGTAGCACCTTGGTTGTGGAACGCGGAGAAGAGCGTATTCCTATCTACGGAAGATAAAGCTTCTATCGAGGTGAAAGCCGATTACGTTATCGATAAAGAGATCGGCGGTATCATGTTCTGGGAACTAGCCGGTGACTACAACTGTTACGTACTGGATGCAAATGGTAATCGTACGGCAGTAGATGCAACTGAACAAGCTTGTGCGGCGGGTAATGGTGAATACCACATGGGTAACACTATGACCAAAGCTATCTACGACAAGTTTAAGTCTGCGACGCCTTACGGTAATAAAGTAGCGACTGGTCCAACACCAACTGAAGCAGTAGACATTACTGTTAGTGTTGGCGGCTTCAAAGTTGGCGATCAAAACTACCCAATTAACCCGAAAATCACGTTTACGAACAACACTGGTCAAGCGATCCCTGGCGGTACTGAATTCCAATTCGATATCCCAGTATCTGCGCCGGACAACGCGAAAGACCAATCAGGTGGTGGTTTGAAAGTAATTGCTTCTGGACATACTCGAGCAAACAACATTGGTGGCTTAGATGGCGTAATGCACCGTGTGTCGTTCTCTCTACCAGCATGGAAAGACTTGCCGGCGGGCGGCACTTACGAGCTTGATATGGTTTACTACCTACCAATCTCTGGTCCGGCTAACTACTCAGTGATTTCTGGTGGTAAAGAGTTTGCGTTTAAGTTTGAACAGCCAGCTCTACCAATTGGTGATCTCAATGCGGGCACGGGTGGTGGTACCACTGAACCAGGTACGTGTGATACGACAGGTTTAGTGACATACCCAGCTCTGCCACAAACGGATTGGGCAGGTAATCCAAGCCACGCTAACCAAGGTGATAAGATCATCCACAACGGTGTGGTTTACCAAGCGAACTGGTGGACAGCGGCTGAACCGGGTACAGATGGTAGCTGGTCAACGGTATGTAACATCTAATTATTATGGATTATTTGTTATAGCCTAATGTTTACAGGCACTTAAACAAAAGCGCACGATGATTATCGTGCGCTTTTTTGTTGTGATAGTTTGTCGTTTAATCGAATTGGTAACTTTCGGGTATGACGACAATACCTTTGTCTGAGATTTTAAATCGCTTCTCATCTTCAAGTTTGTTCATGCCAATTTGAGTATGTGGCGGAATACGAACATGTTTATCAACTATGCAGTTGACCAACTGACTTCCTTCACCGACTTCTACGTCATCAAAAATGATGGAATCGACTACCGTTGCACTATCTTGAATGCGTACATTAGAGGAAATAATGGAGTGCTGTACCGAGCCTCCGGAATTGATGACACCGGTAGCAATGATGGAGTTAATAAAAATGCCTTCATTACCCGTGGCCGACGATACAGTACGAGCTGGTGGAAACTGCGGCTCGTAAGTACGAATCGCCCAATTAGACTGATAAAGGTTCATTGGCGGCACAGGTTCTAGTAGATCCATATTCGCTTCATAGAAGGAATCAATGGTACCCACGTCGCGCCAATAGCAATCTTTATCGACGCGCCCTTTACTGCCACAGAATTGATAAGCGTAAACGGATTCGGTATCAATTAGCTTAGGTATGATGTCTTTTCCGAAGTCATGGCTTGATGAATCGAGTTTTGAGTCTTCTTCAAGCGCTTCTTTCAAAACATCCATATCAAAGATATATATTCCCATAGAAACAAGGCTTCTGGTCGCGCTTCCAGGAAGAGTAGGTGGGGTTTCAGGTTTCTCTATAAACGAAGTAACGAGCCCGTTTTCTGTGGTGCCCATTACACCGAATGCTGAAGCATCCTCTACGGGAACATCCATACAGGCAACGGTGAGCTTAGCACCTTTCTCTTTATGCTCTTCAAGCATTGCGGCGTAGTCCATTCGATAGATATGATCGCCGGATAACACAACCACATACTTTGCATCATTTCGCGATAGCAACCACATGTTGTGATAAATCGCATCGGCGGTTCCTTCATACCATGCACCACCTTTGCGCATTTGTGGTGGAACAGCAGTAATGTACTCGCCTAGCTCTGGATTGAATATCGACCAGCCGTCTCGTAAGTGTTTTTGAAGTGAATGAGATTTATATTGGGTTAAAACAAGGATCTTGCGTAAACCCGAATGTAAACAATTGGTTAGTGTGAAATCTATAATTCTATATTTTCCGCCAAAAGGTACGGCTGGCTTGGTTCTGTCATCGGTGAGTGGGCTGAGTCTAGACCCCATCCCTCCTGCTAAAATTACGGCGAGTGCGTCTTCCATAGTATTCCCTTTCCCTTTTCTGACATGCATCAAAACGGTGCTAACCTGAAGGAGGTGGTATGCAACGCAGAGGTTTTGAAAAGCATGTGCTAATGTGCTTATTAGTGAAAAGTCTACTACAAGAATCGAGCCATAGAATATCTCCTTAAAAATCAAGGAGGTTAAAATTTCACTGTAAGACAACTGCACCATATTAGTGAAGCGCTAAATAGCCCGTGCATCAAATTGGCGCAAAATTGTAGAAAGGAGAAGTCAACAAGTATGGATTTACAATGTAAAGTGGCGACAAAACAAGAAGATAAATAGGGTTTTCTAGCTTAATAACTATGGCCAAACAAGGCTTAGGGTTAGCGTCTTAACTCTAAAGGTCTAAAACAGGCGTGTTGATGTAAGGCAGGAGAGCTTTGTATCAACGATTCAAGAGTAGAAGGCCTGAGACAACTCTTTTCACAGTTGTTGAGAGTGAGTGGATAGGTAAGTAGACCACTCACTCAATGAATATGCTCACTTCACTGATAGCGATACGTTATCACTGCACTAAGAGAGACCGACGATATTTCCTCCATCATCAAGATCTAAGTTCATAAATGCGGGTTTATCAGGTAAGCCTGGCATCGTCATCACGGTACCAGATAATGCATAAACGAATCCTGCGCCCGCACACAAGCGCAGCTCGCGGATTGGGACGGTAAAACCAGTTGGTGCGCCTTTGACTGCGGAGTCTGTGGTTATCGATAATGGTGTCTTCGCGATGCAAACCGCTAAGTTGTTAAAACCTAGATTTTCAAAATGGTTGAGCTGTTCAGTCGCGATAGGAGTCATTTCTATATTGGTTGCGCCATAGCCCCCTTCACATACTGCCATGAGCTTTTCGAGTAATGATTGCTCTTTGTTGTATAACGGACAAAACTCTACAGGCGTGGTACACGCATCAATAACATGTTGAGCTAGTTCCGTTGCGCCTTGTCCGCCTTGCGAAAAAGCGGTGCTGATGGCTACTTTAACTTCGGGATTAAATTGGTGAATCAGATCTTCAAGAGCTTTAAGCTCTTTCACACAATCTTGTGGAAACTGATTAATGGCAACGACAGCAGGTAAACCGTATTTATGAACGTTATTTATGTGCCATTTTAAATTTTCAAACCCAGCCTCCAATGCTGCTTGGTCCGGATTAAAAATGGAATCTGGAATAGCCATACCTGGTCGTAAATCGTAGTGTCCAGAATTCGCTTTGAGGCCGCGTAATGTTGCTACGATCACTACACAGTCCGGGGCTTTGTTGGCGGCAGCAGCTTTAATGTTACACGCTTTCTCGAATCCCATATCCGAACCAAAACCGGCTTCAGTTACCGTGTAACCTGATAGTTTTAGCGCAATATCGTCCGCGATAATGGATGAATTTCCATGGGCGATGTTTGCAAATGGACCTGCATGGATCAACGTAGGAACACCTTCTAGAGTTTGCATCAGTGTTGGTGCAATCGCCTCTTTTAGTGTTACTGCCATTGCTCCTGCAACTTGTAGATCTTCCGTAGTGACGGGGTTTCCGTTCAAATCGTACGCTACGACAATTTTCCCGATACGTTGACGTAAATCTTTTAAATCTTTGGCTAGTGCAATGATAGCCATTAACTCGGAAGCGGCTGAAATATCGAACCCTTCGTCACGCTCGAAACCATTGATGGTTTTTCCTGCATCATTGAGGCCAATTTTGACTTTACGTAGTGCACGATCATTATGGTCCATCACTCGTTTCCAAGTAATACTGGCCGTGTCGATTTTAAGTGCTCTTAACCCGGTACGTGCTTCAAAGGCATCATAACCTTCGCGTTGCTCATGGAACAAGCGAGCGTCAAGAGCGGCTGAAGCAAGGTTGTGCGCCGCTGTCACTGCGTGAATGTCACCAGTAAGGTGTAAGTTTAACTCTTCCATTGGAGCTACTTGAGAATAACCACCGCCCGCTGCGCCACCTTTAATACCGAAGACGGGTCCCATCGAAGGTTGCCTTATACATGCAATAACAGATTGATTAAGCTTTGCTAAACCTTGCGCCAATCCTATCGTCGTAACGGTTTTTCCTTCGCCAAGAGGAGTCGGCGTGATCGCAGTGACGAGTACAAGTTTACCGTCATCATTTGCTTTGAGTCGTTCCAAACATTTTGGGTGGACTTTGGCTTTGTGCTTCCCGTGAGTGTCATACTCTTCGGGCAATAGTCCTACTTTTTCCGCGATAACATCAATAGAAGAAAGTGGTGTGTTTCGGCAAATTTCGATATCTGACTGCATGGAGAATCCCCAAAGTGGCACACAGGTAGCGTTGAAAAACTACCTGAGTTATAACGAGTATTATTGTGAGGCAAAGGTCTGCTTGGTGATGGTACTGTTTCGGTTAGGCTTGTAAAGAGTTTACTGCTTCGTATTGTGCGACATACTAACAAAATCTACTCGTTACAGTGCTAGATAAAAACAAAAAGGCCACCAAATGGTGGCCTTGATATATTTTCAGCTTTAAAGCTGTCGTTTTAACGATCCCAATAAGTCTCTTCTAAGCTATCTTCTCGTTCAGGAAGCGCTCGCGATAGGCGAGGAGAGTGCTGCGTCAACACTTCATAGCTTACTCGGTTTGCGTATTTACAGATCTGAGAAAGCGAGGAGTAGGTTAAGCATCGTACTTCGTGCTTTTCTGAGTTAGGCACTTCTTTTTGGTGGAAAGAGTTTGCTGCCATGTCATGCAGTAAGGCTGAAAGGGCTGCATCACCTGCACCATTAGTGTTCTTAATCTCTAATGGTCCACCAAGGTAAGGGCCGATGTGAGAGTAGACCTTCATTGGGTTTTGACAGTCTTCTTTACGCATCGCACGACTAAACTCGTACTGGTTAAAGGCTTCGAGGGAGCTTTCAAGGATGTCGTGTGTGGTTTCTCGTTTTACTTTCTCGTCGGTGTAACCAGCCATGTACAGACCATTTGGTCCTGCTGTACAAAGTACGAGATCAACCCACTCAAGTGCTTTATCAGCAGCTGCTAGCGGCTCTGTTTCACCTGTTAGCGCCGCACCTTCTTCTTCATTCATAGCGACAACAGAAATGTTTTCGCGAATGTATTCTTGCCACCACTGTGCGTTGCCTTCGATAACGTACTTCGTCCCTAACGTAAGTACAACAGGGACATCGCGCTTCTTAGCAAAGTCGATTGCTCTTTGTACCGCTTTAGGCATTGGATCTTCTTCTTTACCACGCATTAGGTAAGAAGAAACAACCAGGGCTGATGCTTTCTCAAAGATCTCTTCAGGAATGCTTTCCGGAAGTAGTTGATTCATATGACCTTCGTTGATAGCAAATGTACGCTCACCGTCTTGAGAAATTAGGGTGTAGCAGCGACCAATAGGGCCATCTACCGTTTGTAAATGGTTAAGGTTCATGCGTGAAGACGTACGGCAAAGGTAGCGGTAAGCAAAAGAACCGACTTGAATGTTCTTAGACATCACACCGAGCAAAACGGATTTGCTATCGGCTAAAACTGAGTAGTTGTGAAGAGTATTGCCAATCGTGTCACCTGGGTATTGGTGTGTGATCAGGCCTTGCTCAACCAGTTCTTCGTAAAGAGCATCTGCTTTGCTTTCTTCAAGAACGAGCGAATGTCCTTTACTCAGGTTGTATTTCTCTAAAAACGCGTCATCTACACGTGCTTCGATATCTACAATGGTTTGACCGACACCAACAATAGTTGGGCGATATAGCTTAGGTGCCTGTCGGATTTGGTTTACTAATGGATCTCGAGCGTGAGTTGGGAAGTAGTGTTTAGATTTACGCTGACCAGGAAACTTCATGCTTGTTCTTGAGTGAGAAAAAAAAGAGGCGGGATTGTATCACAAAAAAATGAAAATCGTGGCGATTTATTACAAAGAAGTCTGCTCGCTGAAAAAATCAGCGAGCTGAGTAAATAGCAACCAAAGCAGCTGCAATTTATGACGCTTGTCGTATTGCAATGGGTTGTTTTTTAAACTTGTTGCTCAGCAGCGCCCGGAAAGAGCCTGCTCCGCGCTAACTAAATTTACCCGCGTTACTTTTTCACTTCAGTTGGCTCAACGTAAGCCTTGGTACCCCAAAGTGGGACTGTCGAAAGGCTATGTTTAAAACTACCATCGGTCTCTTTTGTTGTATAAGACAAGTAGAGTAAGGTTTGGTTATCGGCATCATAAATACGGCGAACCTTCATTGTTTTGAAGAAAATGCTTTTTGACTTCTTAAATACAATTTCACCGGACTTACTCTTATCTATTTTTGCAATCATTTCCGGTGTGATTTCGCCAGTCTGACGACATGATATTGAGCTATCACTTGGATCTGCTAAGCTGAAATCCGCTTCGATAGAGGCGATGTGACATGTGACACCTGTTACCACCTCGTCTTTCAACTCACCGACTTTGATGTCTTTCAAAGTAAACCAACCGAGCCCCACGTCAGCAACATCGTTATCTGAACAACCAACTAGAGTAGTAGCAAGCAATGCACTTAACAGCATCTTTTTCATTATTTTTGTCCTTAACTAGGAAAGATATTGATGAAATCTATCAGAGGTTTGCACCTAAAACAAAATTTAGCCACGGAAAGGTCTATGTGCGCTAGGTTTGTTGCGGGCTTCATGCTAATGTACTGCTCTAAACGAAGGTATCAAGATGAATGAACAACAGTTAGCCAGTATCGAGCGTAAAAATACATGGCTGTATGATCTGGTCGAAGTTGAATTTCCGACACCAGAGAGTTTGAAAGGGCGCGATGTCTATTTCAAAACGCTAGAAAAAGCAACGTATCAAGTAGTCGACAAAGACACACTACTGGAAAGTGACTCTGAATTTAACCCCGACGACATTTTTCTGGTCGATTTTCATCGACTGACCATTATGTTCTCTATCTTGCAATCTCAGCGCTGGGAACAGCAGTATGATAAAGATATGATCATTGAATATCTGACACAGATTATCCTCACGCCAGATTTTGAATTATATGTTGGTTTTAAATCTGGAGTCCCAATTGGTGCTGCTATTGTTAGCCATCTCGAAGGAAATACACTCATCTCTGATGTTGCTGTTTCTGAATCAAAATACAAAAGCTCGTTTGTGGCTGATCTGGCTAAAAGACTAAGCACCGAGCAAAAACTGTTAGACTCAGTGGTTATCGAAAACTAACTTACACGTCAATGTGCATAAAAAGTAAAGCAAGATGACGTTGGGTGATCTTGCTTAGAAAAACTGTAATTGCTACCTTCTATTTCCATGAAATGCCAAGCTCGTCGTTTCAACAATCCCAAACTCAAATAATATTAATCCAAACATTCTTAAAATCAGCTTGGGCTTGAGCCTTTAAGACGTCTGGAGATGGCTATGGCAATTACCAATATTAAGTGCGTGATATTTGACTGTGATGGTACGTTGGTCGACAGCGAAAGACTGTGTTGCCAAGCGCTCGTCAATGTCTTTAACCAGCATGGGGCTGAGTTAACGATGGAAGAGTGCGTTTCTCACTTTAAAGGAGGAAAGCTCGCTGACATCCTTTTAGATACTAAAGAATTGAAAGATATCAAAGTTCCAATTGATGTTTTAGAGCCGCAATACCGAGAAGAAGTCAAGTCTCTTTTTGTGCGTCACTTACAGCCGATGGATGGCGCAAAACGATTAATTCAGTTTTTGGATTCGCATAATATCGAATATTGTGTGGCGTCTAATGGACCTAAAGATAAAATTGAATACGCTTTGGAGTTAACCGGTTTACTCGATGCTTTCCGAGGCAAAGTGTTCTCGGCATTCGATGCGAATAGTTGGAAGCCTGAGCCCGATTTAATCATGTACAGTGCTATGAGCATGGGCTTTTTACCAAGTGACTGTCTTTATATTGATGACACGCCTAAAGGAGTTGAGGCGGGACTAAACGCCGGTATCAAAACGATACAGTTATTTAATGGTGAAGCTATCAATCTTGTTGATGACGAGCGTGTAATTCGCATCCATCATTTAGATGAATTAAAAGAGCAGCTGTGTGGCTGCTCTGTTTGACCTATTAATGGCAAACCGGACTTAAGCTGTGGATGTGCTTAAGTTTAGACTGTAGGTAAGGCGTTTGATGTAGACATTGGATAGATGAGAAGTTTTTTGTATGAAATCCGCAAGCAGCGCATGTGAATTTCTCGCCATCCGATGAAATGAGATATTCATCTCCTTGGCAGAGTGGGCAATTCAGGTTCTCTATGTCTTTTGTGTCTTTGTAATTATTCATATTGTTTTCCAGCAGCAAATTGGAATTGGCAAGATCAAGCATAGCGGAACGCTTTGTTTAAGAACATTATTTCATCGGGTACAGCGAGAACTTGAGATTCACTTCAAATATCCACTTGGATGTCGTAGAAAATATCGAAGGTAATAGTTGAACACGGTTTAAAGAAAAGGGCTCCTTAAGGAGCCCTTGTTGATCATAAGCCTCACAACGTTATGCGGTGCGGTAGCGTTGTAATATCTCACCAAGAGAAACGGAGGCTTGCGTGAGATTAGCGACGCCAGCGGTAGATTGCTCCGCCACTTCTCTGATTGTGCTTGATTGACTACGAATTTCTGAAAGTTCCGATGCAATATCGTTAGCCACTGCGCTTTGTTCTTCAGCAGATGTGGAAATCTGAATGCTCATGTCCATTAATGAGCGTGCTGACTCGGCAATAGAGGTAACATCATGGCCGATTTCATCAATAAGCTGGCTGCTGGTTTGAGCTTGCTGAACGGTTCGGTTGGTGATTGAAGCAATGTTCTGACTCTCTATTTGAAGCTTCTCAATCATGGCTTGAATCTCTACTGTTGCCTGTTGAGTTCTGCTTGCTAATGTACGTACTTCATCGGCAACCACTGCAAATCCACGACCTTGTTCACCAGCACGGGCTGCTTCGATTGCTGCGTTTAGTGCCAACAGATTAGTTTGTTCTGAAATGGCGTTAATCGTTGTGATCACGTCATTAATCTGCGTCGTATTCTCGTTTAAATTGGTTACTGACGTAGAGGCTTGTTCAATATAGCTAGATAACGTCTCTATCTCGCCAATCACGTTTTGTACACGGCTTCTGCTTAGTTCGATCTTCTGGGCATCTTGGTCTGACTGCGTCGTTGCTTGTTGAGAAATACTTGATACCTCCTTTGCAGAGGCTGTCATTTCTTCCATTGCCGTCGCGACTGAATCAAGCGTTTGATATTGATGAGATATCTGGGTTTCACTCAACTGCATATCTTTTTCGAATGCAGAAGATGTCTCGCTCAACATCGTTGCATTATTTTTAACACTATTAACCAGTTCACTTAAGGTATCCATAGACTTGTCTAGCGCACAGCCGATGGTACCGAATTCATCTCGACCAGGGTGAAAACCAAGACGAGAGGTTAAGTCACCGTCACCAATTTTTTCGGTTGTTGTATATAAAACCCACAGAGCTCCTCCGATAAACGTTGCCACCCAGTAAGAGAATAGGGCAAAAGGAATAACCCATAAGAAGCTGAGTAATAGTGACGATAGAGCTGATGATTTTACCGATTCGTATTGTGTGGACACATTTTGAGTCAGCTTAATCACTTCTCCAGAATGCAACTTGGCATAAGCGGTGACAGACCCATCGACAAAAGAACTCTCGCTTACGCGGTTCGATTTCGATACGCCGTCAATTTCTGTAGCGCGGTTTGATTGAGCATCAACGATACCAGAAAGCTTCGCTTCGCTCGCCGAGATGGCTTGCTGCTTAAATTGTTGTATTTCATTGAAGTAGCGGCTTCCAGCCACTGAAGTGAGGGCTACTAAAAACAGTAGGAATATAACCCACATTTTGTCGTTGATAGACATCTTGATAAACAGCCTGTCTATCGTTCTAAACTCAACTTCTCTCATTTAAAGCTCCATTAGAGATAAAAGATATTGACCAAATCTATTGCTATATCGAAACAAAATATGCGAAGTTAATCAGCAAAATATGTAACGAATACTAAATTTAGTTTAAGAAATGAGATCTAAGGACGCCTATAACAGTATGTTATATCTTTAAATTGACATGAATGTTGATAAAAGAGTCATTTCTCTAAAGTGTTAAGCGGATATGAAATCTAATTGCAATCGTTTACTTTTGATTATGCTCATAGGTTTTTAAATCTTTACTTCTCGCTGTCATGAATGTGTCATATAAAGACTATAAAAAGGAGTTGCTGATGTGGATATGGCAAGAGCCAGGCCGTCAGCAAGTAAAAGCAAGAGAGCTTAAAATAAAGGAGGTCACAATGAGCGACCAATACCAAAACGATGAGAGCCTAGAGCTGCTAGATGCGCTTGAAATTGGCATTATCTTGTCGGAATACGTTGGCTCAGACAACGAAGCCGAATAGCGGAACACTCTCATCTCGTCGTAATTGACGTTATACTAGGTTCATGTCACACCAAGCCCTAGAGGCCAAAACTGGCGTCGAATGAACTTTCTAGCCCACCTGCATATCGCAGATCACAGTAACAGCCATTTGTTGGGAAACTTGCTTGGAGACTTCGTAAAAGGAGATCCAAGCAAGCTGTATGATCGCGATATCTCAAATGGCATCAGATTACATAGATTTGTTGACCGTATTACCGACCATCATCCAATCGTCAACGAATGTAAGCCTCATTTCACTGGTGTTGCGCGACGTTTTGCACCTATCGCTTTGGATATGTTTTGGGATCATTGCCTCGCAAAACACTGGAACGACTTTCATTCCGTGCCTCTCGAACACTTTGTAAAAACGGCATACGAGAGAGTAAACCGAGAGGTTCATGAACATTTGCCGCCACGTTTTTTGGTGCTCCACAGCAGAATGTGGCATGGCCGATGGCTTCAATCCTATCAAGATCTAGACAATATAGAATTTGCACTACATCGGATGTCGCAAAGAAGTCCTAGAATGGCAGACTTAACCACAACATTTAAAGTGATTGAAAGTGATTACACCGAATTAGAAGAGAAGTTCTCGTCACTTTATCGAGATGTTTTGCGCCAGTCGTATGATTTTCAGCAACAGCTTAATGACTCAACTCAATGAGATAGAAAAGTAGTATGGCTTTAGGGGCTCTGGTAAACTCTGCGCTCCAAAAATAATGAGGTTACACATGTCTGTTAATTTTGCTGATTTAGGCATCGAACAAAAGCTAATCGAGACGCTAGGCAATCTAAATATCGTGACGCCAACACCAGTGCAAGAAAAGTCAATTCCACACGTCCTTGCAGGAAAAAACTTACTTGCTGCTGCACAAACTGGTACGGGAAAAACGGCTGCGTTTGGTTTACCTATCATACAAACCGTTCAGCAAAAGAAACTTAATGGCACACCTCAAGCATTGATTTTGGTTCCAACACGCGAGCTTGCACAGCAGGTATTTGATAATTTGAATCAGTACTCGGCAGAAACAGAACTTCGCATTGTGTGTGTTTATGGTGGTACAAGCATTGGCGTACAAAAGAGAAAGTTAGAAGAGGGCGCTGATATTTTGATTGCCACGCCAGGCCGCCTTTTGGATCACCTGTTTAATGGTAACGTAAACATCTCTAAAACCGGTATGCTCGTGTTAGACGAAGCCGACCGTATGTTAGATATGGGATTTTGGCCTGACTTGCAGCGCATCTTCCGACGTTTGCCTGCTGAGAAACAGATCCTATTGTTCTCTGCGACATTTGAGAAGCGAATCAAAACTATTGCGTATAAACTCATGGAATCGCCAGTTGAAGTCGAAGTTTCACCAGCAAATACGACTGCTGAAACGGTAACACAAATGGTTTATCCAGTGGATAAAAAACGGAAACGTGAATTGCTAGCGTACTTAATTGGCTCGCGGAATTGGCAGCAAGTGCTTGTATTTACAAAAACGAAGCAAGGCAGTGATGAGTTAGCGAAAGAGCTCAAGTTAGATGGCATCAAAGCGGTTTCTATCAACGGTGATAAATCACAGGGTGCCCGCCAAAGAGCTTTGGATGAATTTAAACAAGGTAAGGTACGTGCTTTGATTGCAACCGATGTGGCAGCACGAGGGTTAGATATTCAAGAGCTAGAACAAGTCGTGAACTTTGATATGCCATTCAAAGCAGAAGATTATGTCCATCGAATTGGCCGCACTGGAAGAGCAGGAAAGTCAGGTTTGGCGGTTTCTCTGATGAGTCGAGATGAGGAGTACTTGTTGCAAGCTATCGAGAACCTGCTTGATCAACGCTTACCCCAAGAATGGCTGGCAGGTTTCGAACCAAGCCTTGCAGAAGAAGTTGAGCCTGAACAAAATGGGGGTGGGCGTCGTCGTAGTCGTTCATCTGAGAAGCGTAAGCTAAAAGCAAAATTGGCGATTCATAAGAATCGTGGTAAATCACGTAGCTCTCGCTAAACCGCGCAAACTTTTGTTCTTACATAGTCAGGCTGTTTTTGCCTCTTCATAGACGTCTAACGTTTGGGGGATAGCAAGTAGGTACCCTTGATACATATCGAAACCGAGCTTTTTCATTAAGCGAAGTTGATGCTCGGTTTCAATTCCTTCGATAACGGTTTTAGAGCATAACGCTTTTGCGAGTGATAATGCATCGTTAAGCGCTTTAAAATCACCGTTTTCATACCTTAGCAATAAAGAGCGATCCATCTTGATTATATCTGGGCAAACGCTTCTCACTCGCTCAGTTGTCGATGCATTGACGCCATAATCGTCAATCGCTAATTTAAATCCTTCAAGACTTAACTCCCGAGCAGCTTGAGACAAAGAGAGTTCATCCTCCACCTTCAATTCAAGTAACTCCATGACGATTTGTTCATTCATCAAATGCGATTCATAAATGGTTTGTTTTAGCAGTCGGTTATAAGTGATGTCTTTAACTAGTATCTCTGCCGCTACCGGTAATACATTGAGAAACAATTGTTTTGTGTGAAAGCGAGACTGAGAGAAATTTTTGATATGGATTAGGCGACTTAAGCGTTCAACGTTGAGCAAATCTTGAGTGGGAGTCGCTTTGGATTGGAAAAACTGATCTGGCCTAACCATGGTGCCATTGGCATTGCTAATTCTTACCAGTGCTTCAAGGCCAACGATGGAAATATCGTTCTTATATATGGGTTGAAAGACACTGCGGAGAGTGAAGTTCGCGTATTTCGCAATATACTGCCCGTCGGCTTCTTTCCGGATGCAACTAAGTAGTTGCGAGATGCTCATCATTGTTACCACAACCTAAATCAATGTCTCAACATCAGCGTTATCGCGCTAATTTTTCTATTTCATTGGCAATGAATCTAAGTGTGCTCATTAACTCAAGCAAGAACGATGGTAATGGATGGGTAGTTTTGTCGAGTGATATCAAACAAATTGCTGAAATAATTGATAATCTCAGCACTTCAATTTGATGCTACCATTGCAGTACGGCATACAACTGCAAATATTTTCTGACTAACTGCTGTTTGTTCGAACGCCGTAAAGGATGCCCAAACTTAATGTAACAAGGGCTAATACCGAATCGAGTGTCCAAAGATTGCGTGAGTTGCGACTCGCTGGTGTACAGTGTGATTCCTTGTTCTGTGTATTCGTTGATCTGATCGGGTAGTTCCCCCACCCACCAATGAAGTAATTCTCGGCTCGTTTTGCTGCGACTTATCCAATGATCGCAAACCAAAAAGAGTAGGTCATTAGGCTGTAAGGCATAGCCATATTCACTCTGCCATTCCGTAATTGATGAGAGTAAGTTTTCCCGGCAAGATTTTCCGGCACTGACCATATGGTGACTCAGAACCCAGACAGTGCCGATGTCGGATGAAATTCGATAGTGATGGGGAAGGTCTGGAGAATCCAACACTTCGATTGGCTTTATCACGCAGTTGTATCCAAAGTGACGAAAAGTATGTTCCATCCTTCTTGAAAACGCGAGACCAAGATGATGCTCACTCATGCCTTGGTTATGCACCGCAGGGTAATGCTTTTCACACAGCTTAAGACAGTCGTCTTGAAAATCATTAACACTTTGAATAACTAGGTCGAGTAGCAAAGAATATCCCTTAATAATTACAAAACGAACTGCAAAAGGTTAGCATAGTCTTTTGAGAATAGACTAATTTACTTCGGCAACTTCTTGATCTAAACACCAAATTTCTCACAAATGACCGTGTTTAATCTTTAATAGAGCAACACGAAAGAAGCAGAAGTTGAACAAAAATTTGAAAGGGAAAAAATGATAAAGCTAGAACGCGCACAAAAAGAGGCGTTGGCCACCGCCATTCAAGATTACATGCAAGACGAGCTAGATGTTGAAATTGGCCAGTTCGATAGTGAGTTTCTAATTGATTTTATTACAGAAAAACTAGGACCAATTTATTATAACAAGGGTGTTGAAGATGCTAAGTTACTGGTTGAACGCAGAATGTTAGAAGTTTCCGAAGAGCTGTATGAGATAGAACAAGAAATTAAGCTGTAAGTTTCAGTTTTACAAACGATTTAAAGTTCCTTCAAAAAATTCGAACAACTTGATAGATACGGTACCATTGGCTGGATGTAAATGATGGTAAATAATCTGTTTCATATGACGTAAATAGGTTAATGTAGTGTTTCTTGCTCAGCATTAACTTAGGAATATATCTAGGAACTTGAGATGGATACACTGGTAAAGAATTACAACCTTACTGCACGCGTGATGCATTGGTTATCAGCGCTGTGCATTATTGGTCTATTTGCAGTGGGTTTGTGGATGGTCGACCTTAGCTATTACAGCGAATGGTATCGAACTGCGCCGCATTACCATCGCTCTGTCGGTATTTTACTCGCTATTTTAACTTTGGTACGCATAGTATGGAAACATGTGACGGCGTCACCAAAGGTAGAAGGCAAACGTTACGAAGTGCTTGCTGCTAAAGCAGCGCATGGTGTCATGTACCTACTATTGGTCACCATCTTTGTTTCAGGTTACCTCATTTCAACGTCTGATGGACGCGGCATCGAAGTGTTTAATTGGTTCACCGTGCCAGGAGCGGGAGAGTTATTCCCAGGCCAATCAGATATTGCAGGTGAGATTCACTTCTATGCAGCTTGGGCAGTCATCCTGATTGCAGGCTTACATGCTATTGCTGCACTAAAACACCACTTTATCGATAAAGACAACACATTAAGAAAAATGTTAGGAGCTTCAAAATGAAAAAGTCACTTTTCGCTACAGGATTAGCTATCGCTATGGCACTGCCATTTGGTGCGCAAGCTGCAGATTATGTCATCGATACCAAAGGTGCTCACGCTTCAATCAACTTTAAAGTTAGCCACTTGGGTTACAGTTTCATCAAAGGTCGTTTCAATACATTTTCTGGTGACTTTTCTTTTGATGAAAACAACATTGCTGACTCAAAAGTAAATGTTGTTGTTGATACAACCAGCCTAGATTCAAACCATGCTGAACGTGACAAACACATTCGTAGTGGTGACTTCATCGATGCTGGCAAATACAGTGAAGCAACCTTTACTAGCACAAAAGTGGTTGATAAAGGCAATGGCAAACTAGATGTAACTGGTGATCTAACGCTACACGGTGTTACTAAGCCTATTACTATTGAGGCTGAATTCGTTGGTGCTGGTAGTGACCCATGGGGCGGCGAGCGCGCTGGCTTTGTTGGCAACACTCGCCTAGAGCTTGCTGACTTTGACATCCCAGTAATGGGTGCTTCAAGCTACGTCGATATGGAACTTCATATCGAAGGTATTAAGAAGTAATTAGTTCCTTTTAGATACACTAAAAGCGCTCTTCACTTGAAGAGCGCTTTTTTATTATCTTAATCACATCACTAACATCGATAAACCCGTCAGTGATAGCGATTGAAAGCCAATAAACGTTGTAAATGTTTAGCGAATTACGCTGTTTCTAACTCGCTTTTTTCCACTAGGTTTAAACGCTCACCAAAAATCGGGCGTAGTGCTTTTAATACTTCAGTACGAGTAACCACCCCGACCATCTGCCCATTTTCAAGCACAGGAAGCACTTGTGGCTTACTTACTTTGATACTTTTAGCGCGTTCTTCGAGAGACAAAGACGTCAAGCGAGTGGCGATACCCATACTGCTCGCTGGGTACAACTGCTCTTTATCGATACATAGGAATTCCACAACATCAACGAGGCGATCATCAGCGTCAATTGCGACCACATCTCTGCTCATGATGTCGACGACTTTTTGGTCTTTCACCGGAATGTAGTCCTCACACCATAGTTCTACCATCACATCGTGAGCAGAGAAGAAGCCAACTAATCGATTTTGTACGTCTACAACAGGTGCGCTAGTTACGTTGTTATCAAGTAACACATCCAGCGCGGCTGCAATTGGCGTTTCTGCACGAATGGTGATTGGTTTTGGGTTCATAATGTCTTTAACAAAAGAGGCATTTTTCATGGTGAAATCCTTAACTGACGACAGTGTTGTAGTTGTAGTGATAGAAGAAATATTCGCTGCTTTTAGTTCTGGTCGGCGAAAAATACACCAGTTTGAAAGGCCAACTAATACCGCTCCGCCGACGATGTTGCCAAGCGTGACAGGAATTAAGTTAGCGGTAATAAAGTGGCTAATGTTTAGGTCTGTGTATTGTGACGCGGGCACACCGACAGATGCCCAAAAAGATTCAGGTGCAAAATTCGCGATAACAATACCAAGTGGAACCATAAACATGTTCGCAACACAGTGCTCAAAACCGCTGCTGACAAACATTGCCACAGGCAAAATTGTCATTGCTGCTTTTGTCATTGCATTTGCAGAACTAAATGTCAGCCAAATCGCTAGGCAGACCAACAGGTTACAGAGAATACCGAGTGCAAACGCTTGAATGAGAGTGTGGTGAAGTTTGTGTTGTGCGATGTTAAGCGCATTTAATCCCCATTGACCGCCATCCATCTGATAAAGACCAGCAGCAGTAACCAGCGCAAGTAGGAACATCGCACCAATAAAGTTACCAACGTAAACTTTGCCCCAGATCGAAAGCATCTTACCGAACGATATTTGCTTATTGGCCCAAGAAATACTGGATAGGACGGAGCTGGTAAATAATTCACCACCGCAGATCACTATGAGGATCAATCCCATGCTAAATGCGAGTCCACCAGCTAGGCGGCTCAAGCCCCAACCAGCGCCCGTACTACCGGTGGTCACCGTGATGTAAAACAAGAATGCTAACCCGATGAACGCGCCGGCCATAATGGCGAGGCTTAATGTCATACTGCTGGTTTTGTTTGCCTTACTTAACGCAAATTTTTCCGCTTCAACCATCATCTCTTTTGGAGAAAAATACTGGTGATTTTGAGAACTGGTCACCGCCATATTGACTCCTTAATTTGTAATCGCATAAAAAATCCTTGGTTATTAACTCAAAAATGAAATTGTTGTTTTTATTAAGAGCCTCAATGACTTCGGTTTCAAAACCATTGAGGCTTGCGGTGTTCCCGAACCGCGTACTCAGAATAGGGAGAACGGTTAGTAAGGTAAAATTGATAATATTTAGAAACCTCATCAAATTAATTGATAACTTTACGGGGCTAGGTAAAATGAACTCTATTGCTTATTGGGGCATGCTTTAACAATTGTGGGGATTGGGAAATACCCACTAATAATGGAGGACACTTTGCGCTACTCACTTAAGCAATTAGCGGTTTTCGACGCAGTTGCAGATACCGGCAGTGTAAGCCAAGCCGCAGAAAAATTGGCTTTGACACAATCAGCGACGAGTATGTCGCTTGCGCAATTAGAGAAGATGCTTGGCAGGCCGTTGTTTGAGAGGCAAGGCAAGCAAATGGCGTTAACCCATTGGGGGATGTGGTTACGACCAAAAGCAAAACGCTTGCTACAAGACGCATTGCAGATTGAAATGGGCTTCTATGAGCAACATTTATTGAGTGGTGAGATTCGTATGGGAGCGAGTCAAACACCAGCAGAGCACTTAGTTCCCGACCTTATTAGTATCATTGATAATGACTTTCCAGAAATGCGTATTTCCCTCGGTGTACAAAGTACAAAAGGGGTGATTGATGGGGTATTAGATTACAAGTATGACTTAGGGATTATTGAAGGGCGCTGTGATGATAACCGTTTACACCAAGAAGTATGGTGTCGTGATCATCTAACTGTTGTCGCAGCTTCTCATCATCCTTTTGCGCGTAATCAGTCTGTTAGCCTTGCGCAGTTAGAGCAAGCGAAGTGGGTACTAAGAGAGCATGGCTCTGGCACACGAAAAACATTTGATAGTTCTATTCACCACCTTATTGAAGATTTGGATGTGTGGCGCGAGTACGAACACGTTCCGGTGTTACGTAGTTTAGTTGCTAATGGTCAGTACCTTACTTGCTTACCGTATTTAGATGTAGAGCGATATATAGAAGCAGGTCATCTTGTGGCATTAAATGTACCTGAGTTAAAAATGGAAAGGACGCTTTCATTTATATGGCGTTCAGATATGGCAGAAAACCCATTAGTCGACTGCATTAAAAGAGAGGGACTACGAATGATGAAAGGGAAGCCTTCAGTTCTTTAAAGGTTGATTAAACATGCCTACGAGATGAGTTGGGTTTATTCCCTAAATCTGTTGATTTATCGGTTGCGTCAAACTTTTAATGTAAATTGTGAAAATAATAATATTTTATTGTGATCAATATCACCGATAAGCTGAGCTGATGTATCTAACATGTCTCCTTGATTTCAATGTATGAAGGCAGTTATTGAACCATATAGGTACGATAATAGCCGAGTAGGTATGACTACCATGACGACACTTTTAGCTATTTCTATCACTACTGGAATTTTATCTGGCGTATGGGGTTGGATCGCCATCTCTTTAGGTTTGCTTTCTTGGGCTGGTTTTTTAGGTTGCACGAGCTACTTTGCAGCGCCAACTAGCGGATTGAAAGGACTAGGTATCAGCTTAATCACTAATATGACAGGCGTATTCTGGGCAATGGTAATTATTCACGGTTCCACTTACGTGGGGTTGGAAATTATTGGCTATGTGATTACCGCTATTGTGGCATTCTTCATGTGTATTCAAGCTAAACAAGCTTGGCTCGCGTACATCCCTGGTACTTTTATTGGTTCATGCGCAACATTTGCGGCTGACGGAAACTGGCAACTTGTCATTCCATCGTTGTTGCTAGGTGGTGTGTTTGGCTATCTAATGAAAGCGACAGGGCTATGGTTGCATACGAAATCAACCGCTACTTCTTCTTCGCTTGCTGAGCAAGCACAGTAGTGAACCCCCGATCTTATTGGTATCCACTGTGTATTGAGTTTTATCCCTCTCAATACCCTTAATCAAAATTAATGATGTTTGATACAAGCACACCAAATTGGTGTGCTTTTTTTGTATTACAAGACAATACGCTGAGTGTAAAATACGTCTAACTCATGTATTGCCGTTGGCCATGGTAACAACGCGTTTAAGTGTCCAGCGCAGAAGAACAGGAATACACTCCATGCCTTTCTCTTCACAATGAGAAACAATAGCCAAAGCTAAGTCCGGTTTTGCATGTTTTTTCAAAACACGATTTACGACTTTTTTAGCAGGGATAGGGTGGTCATGAGGAACTTTGATGATGTCCTTAAAGAAAAGTTCAAAACCATTGTTGTACAGAAAGTGCTCGATGTCTCGGTCGGGTAACTCCGTAAGTCGATGCCTTTCCTGATCATGGTCGAGCTGTGCTCGCACTGCATGCGCGTACTTTTTCCCTGCTGGGTCGCCATCGGTAACGACATGCCAATCAATACCAAACTCTTTTGCTACTTTGATGAGTGATTTTAGACCTGATTGAGCAAACTCAACGATTTGAACCCCTTCGGCAGCCAAGTCATACCCGCATTGACGAGCCAGTTCATGAAAAAGCCAAACTTCGGTTTCGCCCTCAACAAGTAACCAGCACCGCGCAAATAATGCTCCTGAACGATGAAAACGAATATGGAAACCAATTCGGCGCAACTCATCTCGACCAAACTTTGTTGAGTTTAAACTCTTAGCGATGGTTCTGTCTGATAGCCGAATTAAACGTCGAATTGAATACAGTGGAACAGAACCGAGTAACGTGCCACTGTTGGTGGTTAATATCTTTTGCATTGGCAACAATTGCAATAAGGACCACGCTCTCGCTAGATGAGTTGGATGCAGTCGACCTTCTGGATCTTCAATAATCAGTATTGGTCTCGCGCAGCGCCTTAAATCGGTGGGACCCTTAGCTTGAAGATAGGCATTGAGTAACCCCATTAAAAGCAAGCGGCTTTGTTTGTCATTGGTTTCTTTCAAGAACTGACTCAAACCTTTATCAGAGGAAGGGCTTGTATAGAAAAGACCATCGCGAGGTTTGCGTGGGTTACCTTTACTGACACTTCTGAACGCAAAATAGTGCTCAACAAGCGTTTGCATTGAGTCGAGACTACTACGAATCTCACCTTTATTTACATGGCCAGGCATAGCCAATAAGCGTCGACAGGTATTGTTGATTCGTTTTTCAATCCGAGCATTTTTACCATCGCCGTTGACATGGTTTAAATCAGGGAAGCGTCGGGAGTCACGTAGTCGGATTACAGGATGAAGTGTCATTAACTCAATAGCGAGTTTCTCTGAGTGGTGAAGTTTTTTGGGTTTGCCGTTATGATCCAAAAACGCGTACTTTGTATTAATGCCGTGCTCATCGCGAGACGCACTAATACGATAGTAAATGACTTGCTCACCATCTTCGTTGGTGCACCATGTAGGCTTTATGCGTCTGTAGCGTCCCGCTTTTACTTCGTTTTTATCCTGTGCTTTAAAACAAACAATGATCTGTAAGTGTTGTGTTTGTGGATGAGAAATTGAGTAGTCAACGTGAAAATCTTTCAGTTTGAATTGATACAATGAGCCATTGGCAGGTAGTGCGATGGAAAGGGCATCGAGCAATGATGATTTGCCCCACGTGTTTTCACCGATAAGCGTGGTGAGTTCGTCAAAAGAGAGTGAAAGGCGTTTGATGCCTCTAAACCCGGAGATTTCGATGCGTTCTAGTCTCATCTCAATCCTCCTTGCAATTATTTGAATTATCGAGAGTTATTTTGCTACTCCTAAGCATATATGAATTCGGAATTTTTGAGTTAAGCTCAGTTCACAAAATTACGAGAGCCTCTTACTGAATAGAGACCGTTACAAGCGAGGCTTGCTTTCAAAGCTGGGGGACAGCATCGTGATCACTTAAACATGAAATCCTAAATCGCAGTTTCATAAAATTCATGATTCTGTCATGATTCACTTCTTATTATTATAAGGAATGAAAAAAGAGAAGATGAAGATGAATAACAATCATAAGCCAGTGAGAATCAAACTGGCACACATCAATGACACACATTCCTACTTTGAACCAACGTCATTACAGTTAAAGCTTAAGATAAACAATGAACTCACGCTAGAACCCTATGTCAGTGCTGGCGGCTTTTCTCGTATCGCAACCAGAGTCGAGCAGTTAAGAGATGATGCTCAGCGCCAAGGTCATGGGATGTTGTTCCTCCATGCCGGAGATTGCTTCCAAGGCACGCTGTATTTCTCACTATTTAAAGGCAAAGCCAATGCCGACTTATTGAACGCATTAAAGATTGATGCAATGGCGTTAGGTAACCATGAATTAGATATGGGGAATGAGCCAGTTGCATTGTTTTGCCAACGTACTCAGTTCCCATTGCTTGCTGGCAACTGGGATTTATCCAATGAATCACTTAAAAAACCTCACCGTATCAGTGATTGCAAGGATGTATATAGTTACCAACCGGATACACAGAGCGCTCAATACATTGTTAAAGAATTCCATGGTGAGCGGGTCGCGATTTTCGGATTATCCATAGATAAAATGAGCGACATCGCAAACCCTGATGCAGACACGCCTTTTCACTCAGCAATTGAAACCGCCAAGGCGACCGTAAAACAAATCCATTCATCAGGTATAAAAAATATTATTCTTCTGAGCCACTTAGGTTATGAAGGTGATTTAGAGTTAGCTGAGCAAGTCGCAGGTATTGGTATAATTGTTGGTGGACACAGCCACCGGTTGCAAGGTGATTTTTCATCAATAGGGTTAGGACAAGACGATCCCTACGGTATCAAAATTAATGATACCTATGTGGTGCAAGCGGGTTTCCATGCTTTGACAATGGGGCACTGCGTCATTGAGTTTGATGAACACGGTAAAGCAACGATGTTGAGTGGACAAAATGAACTGTTGCTTGGTCGACGTATTTTTTGGGACTCGACGCTAAACCAACAGCTCGACCAAGGTGTATTCGAAACCGCGTGCGACTTCATCCATGGTCAACCGAATGTCGTGGTTTGTAAGAAACACCCGGAAACTCAAGCGATCCTGAGCGATAAATATATTCCTCAGGTCAGGCAGTTACAGTCACAAGTCATTGCTAGTGTTGACACCAAAAAGCGTCATGTGAGAATTCCCGATGAATTTGGTGAGAGTGAGTTGGCTTCCTCCGTTGCCCGATCATTTCTGCACTGTTTAAACAAACGTGGATATGACGTTCAATTTGCAATTCATAATGCGGGTGGCGTGCGAACCTCTTTGAACCCTGGCAACATTACAGTGGCAGACATTGCCGGACGGCTGTTGCCTTTTGCCGTTCCTATCGGCTTTTACGATGTAAAAGGCAGCGCTATTCGCCGTGCACTTGAAGGCGCGATAAATAATGCACTCAACAATGGCGTAGAAGGCACTGGATCTGGCAGTTATCCGTACACTTACAATTTAAACTTCGAGTATCACGCAGATGCCCCAAAAGGTGAAAGAGTTCAATCATTAGTGATTTTTGATGGCAAACAATGGGTTGGTGTTCAAGATGATGTTTGGTATCGAGGGACTTCTTCTGCCTATACGATGAAAGGGAAAGAGGGGTACGACGCATTGCAGGAGATGAAAGGAGAAGGGCGTGTGACCAGTTTGTCCATGGCTGATTGTTTTATTGAACTCCTGACCGATGAGCCAAACTGTTTGAATCAAAGTCACAAACTTTACACAAAGCGACGTCGATAATAGATACTGGTATTGATTTTGCTGCTCTCCACTTACTACATGCGTTGATGAGGATGGCAGTATGTGGAATAAAGATTGGGCAGATACGGCAGTCGTAGTTGCTTGGATCGCAATTTGGTCGACACTGGTCTACTTTGTGCCTCTAAGCGGCTTTTGAATTGCTAAGAATGTGGATGTTACAAAAGGGAGCAGTAATGCTCCTTTTTTGTATCTATCTTCCCCGTTAGGGCCCTAACTAATGAAGAGTTTGTCTTGAGCCATTTGCTGCTTTTTGTCTGTTTACTATAGTTCAGGTGGTTGAATCCATTTCTTTCTTTTTATAGTGCTTCCTGATTTTTGATAAGAATTTTATTTCGATAAGACAAGGTTTTTTTGTTGGAAAGCCTGACGCTCGGCGTTATTATGTCGGCGTTTGGGGAGTAGTTAGCGCAAGTTTACTTATCGTCATCTCGTTAAGCATCAGCTTATCCGGTAAGTAAAGGTGTTACGTGGTTCATTCACGTCAACACTTCAACGAGACCAACGCATTCATTGACTAGCAGCACATAATCGTTATGTGGCTGTTGGTTGTTATTGTCTGCGGAAGGTCACCAAACGAAGTCCTTCCGCCATGGGAGGAAATATGTCTCTTATCGAAAATACCACCCAATTGAGCCAATCGGTGCCTCTTCAAGAATCATTAGCGATGTATGGTGCTTTTGGTTTATTTACCCTTGTTCTTGTTACGCTTGATATCTATCAAACACGTGGTGGCGCTATCACGATGAAAAAAGCCATCGTTTGGAGTGTTTTTTGGTTCTTGCTTGCCTTTGTTTTTGCAGGTTCTATTTATTTATTCTGGGACTTTTACGCGCCACATAGCGCTTATACGAACGACAAAGCAACGATTTCATTCTTAACTGGTTACTTACTAGAGAAGTCGCTAAGCGTGGATAACTTGTTTGTGTTTGCCATCATCTTTGCACAATACAGTGTGCCGGAGCATTTGCGTCCGAGAGCATTGCTTTGGGGGGTGATAGGTGCGCTAGTTTTACGCGCTGTCATGATTGCGGTTGGTGCTCAGTTACTTTCACAGTATCACTGGGTATTGTACTTATTTGCTGCTTTCCTTATTTGGACGGGTGTTAAGCTAGCTCGCGACAAAGGCGAAGCAGAAGAGGTTAATCCATATCCGGAGCAGTTGATTCGAAAGGTATTGCCAGTTACAGATGACTACCAAGGAAATCACTTAATCTTAAAGCAAGCTGGTAAGTGGGTGGCAACACCGATGCTGATCGTTGTTGGTGTCATTGCAGTAATGGACGTTATGTTTGCGTTGGATTCTATACCAGCTATATTCGCGGTAACACGAGAGCCATTTTTAGTCTTAGCCGCGAACGTATTTGCATTACTGGGTTTGCGATCGCTGTACTTTGTTCTTCAAGCAATGTTAGACAAGTTTGTATACTTAAAACCAGCATTATCAGTAATCATGATGTTTATCGGGGTAAAAATGCTATTGGTTGGAACAGAATATGAGATTCCTACAACATGGTCTCTCACATTTTTAGTTGTTGTGATGACATCGGCAGTGGTGGCATCACTCCTAAAAAATAAAGCGAAGCGTCAAACTAGCGTTAATATTACTAATCAAAAAATATAAAGTAAGCACTAAAATCAAAAGAAATAACGAAAAATATTGTTAAATATATGTTGTTGCTTAAGGGGCGATTATGCAGGTGATGTTCAGTTATTCAATGTAATTACAGCAATTATGATTATTTATGCCGTTATTATTCATTTGTATTTTTGAGTTTTGTAATGAGTTTGTTTTATTAGAAATTCTAATTTGAATGGGTAAAATTTGTCATTTCTTAAACAATAAGAAACTGACTAATATACAACCAACTAAACAGACTACTGCTTTTAAAGAGAGGCAATCATGGCACAAGCAATGCAAATGACAAATGTAGCTTTACCAACCTCTATGGATAAGAAAACCTACGCGGTTAACTTCAAAGGACTGATTGCTCACTTACTGGACATTCTATTTGTAGATAACACTGCGCCACGCAGTTACTACGCAGAAGACTTGTCAGCACATATTCAAAAAGACATCGGTATGTACCGTTAATATTGAAATAATGTAAGAAATACCGGCCTATGAGCCGGTATTTTTTTATTTGTAAAACATGCCTACTCAACCTACGCCCTAGAAAAGAAACACTCTAGAGGAGGTAGACATGAGAGTAGATTAAGTGTTGTATAGAAAAACGGGGCACCATTGGTGCCCCGTTTTGACATGACTGAAGTGCGATATTACTTCTTGCGGCAGTATTCTGCGATCACGTACATCGACTGACCACCATTTGCCTTACCCGAAACTAGCTTTGGATCATCGCCAAGGCTAATACCACGAATCACTGTACCTTGTTTGATTACTTGGTTAGTGCCTTTTACTGGTAGGTCTTTAATTACTGTTACATCGTCACCTTTCTTAAGTTCAGTGCCGTTACAGTCAACCGTTTTATCGTCAGCAGACATCCCTTTCATTGCCCAGTTCATTTGCTCTTCTTCCATGTACATCATGTCAAGAGCATCTTGAGCCCAGCTTTCTGTGTTTAGGCGAGTGAGTTGGCGCCATGCAGTCACTTGTACAGCAGGAACCTGGCTCCACATGCTTTCGTTTAGACAACGCCAGTGGTTAATGTCTTTTGGCTCATCGATCTCACCCAGACACTTATCACAAACCATGATGGCAGTATCAACCGTCACATTACCGTGAGGTGGGACAGCGTATGCAGTTAGTTGAGATTCAGAAGAACACAGTTCACATTTTGACTCGCAGCGCGCAAGCAGAGTAGCTTCAATAGACATAAGGACTCACCTTAGTAATGTTATTTTGTGGCGGTATTATCCACTTTATCCTGAGAAATAAAAGGGTGTTAGCGAATTAAAGACTAGATTTTACAATACTCCAACCTGATTAAGGTGAAGATGTAAAATATTCGCTAAATAAATAATACGGAAGTATAAAAGACACTATTAATTGTTTTGGCTTATGAATTAGTTGTGTCAATTTCTACAACGATTACAAGCCTAAAAGAGGTAAATGTAGAGAGAGGGTGGCTAGAACATAGCCCTCTAATTTACAGAGGGCCTGTCGTTAACGTTCGACAATCTGGACAATTTGCTCTTTTGAAATACTCATTTCTTTACCATCCATGTCTTCATATTCGTACATACCCGTTTCCTCGTTCAGGTCTGGTTTACCGTAAGAGGTAATAATTTTCCCTTCATTTGTCGACATCAGATATTGGCTACTTCCGCATGCAGCAAGAAGTAATACAGTGGCAATAACAGTCAATACGCGCATAGAGTTTTCCTTTTAAACAAGTGAGTTAGGCAAAGACATCGATTTAACTATAGCAGAGGAAATATGAGTGGGTTTGAATAGAATTGAAATGAAAAAGCCCAGTAGAAACTGGGCTTTGGTAGGAAGGATGTTGCGATTACTTCAAAACAGAAGTGTTAGTGACACCTGTTAGTGCGTCATCCATTAAGAAGTCAGTGTTTTCCATCTGCATCTCTACATGATGATCAATATCAGACAGAGTGCCATTTGGCGAAGCAAAAGTACTGTGCGATGCAGTAGCATTAAACTGTACAAAGCTCGCAGTTGCATTCACATCAGTGTCCGTACTGTTCACAGTCTTCAACCCTAGCTTATTAGCAAGCGGTTCAGTACCCGCGAATGGTGCATTTGGAACACTGTTTGGTACTGTGCTATCGCCATCCACTTCTGTCATAAAGAATGGTGTCGTTAGCGAACCAGATGCCACTAAATCTGAAGCGTTTGTGAACGGATCGACAGTGTCTAGTGTAGTCTGTGCTGCATAGATAAATTGTGAGAAACCTGCTTCTAGCGCTGCTACTTGAGCTTCCGTTGCCGCAGCCTCAAAAGCTTCGTAACATGTTTTATCTTCTAGATCCGCACATGATGCATCAGCGTAATTCGCATAGTCTTTTGATGCTGCATAAGCGAGGTTATGTTTGATCTGAGGGCCGTAATTGTCTGAACCCAGTAACAAATTACCAATTTGTCCACCAGAGTTCTGTACTGATGCAGAACTAAAGGTGTACAGCGCATCCGCAGAAGGGCTGCCCAGTGTATTGTTTGCTGCTGCGACGGCAGATGTAGCTACAATACCGCCAAGTGAATGACCTAGCATTTTGACTTTTGAACCCGTCATTGGGTTGAAGCCTTGCAGAGGACCTCCAGCAAAAAGATCGCCTTGAGCAGATACTACTAAGCTAGCGCGCAAACCTAACACATCCAGAACACTCTGACGTAGGTTGTCACGCGCAACGGCTAAGTTGGAAAGATTTAGATAAGCCAGTACATTCGCATTTGCGGAACGTTGTTCATCTAAGCTGCGCGTACCATGAATAGGTAAGTCAATAGCGATAACTGCCACACCTGCTTTTACCATATTGAACGCGAACGCGTACGCATTCTCTTTCGCTGAGGTGATGCCGTGTTGATAAATCACAACGTCTGTCGCGACGCCAGATTTAGGTGTGAAGACCAGTACTTCGACATCTTCAACCGATTTCACTACGGGAACAGGCGAGTAGCGAGTAATAATACGCTCACTATCAAGCTGGGTACCATCGGTAAGAGTAAGCTTAGCTCCAACAAGTTTTAGCTGCTCTGTAGGATCTGTAGCAAGCTTTGTCACATCAACAGGATCATTTGCAAAAACGCCTGTTGATAGCTGCTGAACCATGTTTGCTTGCTCGTTCGGATCCGCTAATGCTGCGCTTAGCTTCGCTAGGCTTGGCATCGCAGATACCATTGGTTGCATGTTCCAGCTTGCGCCTTTTTCCAAGTAATGAGGCAGTCTTACCACACCTTGTGTCACGCTTACATCGGCACCTGATTGCATGTAAAGGCCTTTAATTGCCGTTTTAGCTGCGTCTAGATCGCTAATGTATTTACTAAAGTCATCGTCAGAGTCTAGCGCAGTGCTAAAGTCTTGGGTTTCACCGAGCGTTATTGTGTAGGCCGTTGATAAGTCTACTGAACCTTCGTTTGAGTCATTTTTGTAAACGGTATTTAGTGTGTTTGCGCCAGTAGAAAAACCAGTAGCGGTTACTCCTTTGACTGCCGCTAACGTATCACCTACAGACTGGGTACTGAACCATGAGGAGTAAACGATGTCGTTAGGATTAACTTGAGCTAGACCAAAAATGCCTTCAACCGCCTGAGTGACTGCTTGAACAGAAGCAAGGTCGCCAGTTTCATAAACGATTTCTTTCGATTTACCTGTCGCATAACTGGCTGATGTACCAATTGGCTCACCATTCACGTCAGTAACATCTTGTGTAACCGCAAAAATGTACTCGCTTGACTCATCAAGTGCAGCCAAGAACTGGATGTATAGAGAGCTACCTTTTGCTTGAACTACGTAGTCCTGATTCTGAACGAGTACCTCTTCGATTGGGTTAGATTTACCGTCCCACTCGGTTAAGCGTTGGTTAATCTTGATGACTTTAACACCAGACGACAGCATGCCCGTTGCAAAACCGTCGCCGTTGAAGTTAAGAACGATTGGCATAGACGTTGACCATCCATCCATCGTGTTCATTGAGGCTCTAGGGTTGGTTAAAGCATCATCGCCATCAGTTGGCAGACCAAGCGTACCATCGCTTGTGTCCATTAATAAGTAAGACGGTGCCGGTACATCTGCGTTCGCTCCTTGAAGCGTAAAACTGATGGATGTTTCGCGATCAAGCAATGCTTGGACTTCATCTTCAAATTGAACTTTGTCGGAAGTACCAGAGCTGGAGGTATCATCACCACAACCAGCAAGAAGGATTGCAGAACAAAGCATTGATAATTTAAACGTGTGTTTCATTGGTTTACTCCGTAATCCCATTATTTGAAGGTGTAGTTCATCTGTACCGCGCTGATGTAAGCAGTACCTTCTGAGTCAAACTTAATCTCTTCACCCAGAGCATTTTTCTCAGTGAAAGAGCCTGATTTACTCTTAACAAGTGCAAAGCCTGCATCGAAAGTTAAATTCTCATTCATTGCGTAAGTTAGGCCCGCGCTGTACCAAAAACGGTCACTGTCAGGGATACTCAATGTTGCTTCACCTGCTTGTTCGTCGTACGCAAAGCCTGCACGGAATGTCCAGTCTGTATTAAGTATGTAAGTTGCACCAACGGAGTAGCGATTGTTGTCTTCATATTTCTCAGGTTTAAAGAAACATACTCCGTCATTACATTCGTTACTGGTCGCTTTTAGTTCTTTAAATGTGCTCCAGTCGGTTTGTTGCCAGCCGTAATGTACAGCCCATTGTTCATTCAGTTGATGGAAAGCCGATAATTCGATAATTGAAGGGAGAGAAATTTTTAAACGGCCATCAACTTTTGGTGATGAAGCTCGACCAGAGTCGTAACTACTAAACTCACCGTCATCAAAATCTAGATCAACCTTAGAGCGGTAGCCAAAGCCAAAACGGTTGTTTTCATTTAGCTCAAATAAAGCGCCGACATTCCAACCCCAAGCGAAAGTTTCACCTTCCATGCCGACAAGGTTATCGGACTTATTACCACCTAAAATTCCGGCAAGTGCGCCTTTGTGGCGAGTCAGCTCTGCTTCAGCGTATACTAGGTTGATACCACCACCGACACTGAAAGACTCGTTGATACGGTAAGCGACATTAGGGTTGATGTTTACTGAAAGTAGGGAAGTGTCACCCGCCATATCACCAGCGGAAATATCATTTGGATAGTCAGTAGCAACACCGTATGTTGTGAACATACCGATACCCCAAGCCCAGTTATCATTGATAGGGCTGATGTAATAACCTGCTGGCACGATCTGTAAAGGGGCGACATCTTTCGCGTGTTCATTGTTTACAGTGTCGTATACATCGACTTCAGGGTCGATGATAGATAACGCGCCCGAAAATTGAGCTTCTTTGAAAAGTGTCATTGCTGCAGGGTTACGAGCAAGGACGCTTGCATTATCTGCGACAGCCCCTTCCCCTGAAAATGCTCGACCAAGACCAGATGCCGAATGTTCAGCTACCTGGAAGCCCGCTGAGTGGGCATTACACGCAAACAATATTGAAATTGTAAGCAGAGAGCAGTGCTTCTTGTTCATCCTTGACCCTCCTAGGGTGTCATAATGCTGGACCGAAGTCCTTGTAATTGTTGTGTGGTACTTACACCAATTGTTAATACGCGAAATACAACGGTGATGTAAATGTAATGTTAATTGTATGTTTAATAACTTGTCAAAGTTTGAGCGTATTTTGCGTTTTAAATATGATGCATAGGTCAAACGATGGCTTGTAAGGGCATGTATTATCGTTATATTTTTGAAGAGAATGGTACGACCAGAATTGTTTTGCGAGCTTTATAGTTAAATAACGATCAAATCAAGAGATAGCTCGCTTTGCTGTTTCTTCACTTCACAGGCATAATTCGCGCTCGCTATGTAGTTATTCAATAGACGCAATAGGAACCGCATTGGAATTACTGAATGTTGAATTTTTAGGTCGTTCGCTAAGGCTCGAAGGATCAATGGCTGGGTGGCAGCAGTTATATTGGGATAATACGTTGGTGTCTCAAATCGATGCCAGTGACAATACCGCAGAGACTTGTCTACACCAGTTTAAGCTCTCTGCGGGTGAGGAAATCCTGAACTGTCATTTAGAGTGTTCTTTAACATGGCAACCGTTTGAATTGAGTTACAAGGTCACAATTAACGGTGAGCTCGTCAACGAAGGTTGTCGAAATGAAAAAGACATCGAGCGCCAAGTGCCAGAAGTTACGCCACCATCCGAAAAGCGTTTAAGTGTAATAGGCCTCGTATCTCTTGGGATGAAAGCACTTAAAAGTGCGAAAGTTATTAAAGTGGCGTTAGCGTCTGCAAGTCTCGCTGCATATTCTTGGCTATTTTCCATCGAATTCGCGCTAGCGTTGATCGCTTGTTTGGTTTTTCATGAATATGGTCACATTAGAGCGATGAAGTATTTTGGAATGAAGACCAAAGGGATCTATTTGATTCCATTCCTAGGTGGTTTGGCGCTAAGTGACGAAAAGATAAACACGCGCTGGCAGGATGTGGTTATCTCAATCATGGGACCATTTTTCGGTTTAGTACTTAGTGTTGTTTTTACTTTGCTTTATTGGATGACTGGTGAGGTGATCTTCGCTGGGCTTGCTGTGTTTAACGCCTTGCTAAACCTATTTAATCTGCTGCCTATTTTACCATTAGATGGTGGCCATGTGCTCAAAAGTATTACCTTCTCAATGAATACTTGGGTCGGGTTAGTTGGCAGTATTGCGACCGCTTTATTAGGCATTTTTATCAGTTACTATTTCGGTCTGACGTTGCTAGGGTTTTTATTGTTAATGGGAATGTTGGAAGTGGTGATGGAATGGAGAGCTCGACATCAAAGCCATTTATTGCCATTAACCCGTTATGGGCAACTATTTTCACTTGCTTGGTACTTGGTCTCTGTCGGAGGTTTTGTTTCTATCATCTGGTACTTTGCCACTCTCGGAGATAGTTTGTTAAGTTTGCCGCTACAGATATTGGGCACTTGATTAGAATCATTAAAAAGCTCCCTAGGGAGCTTTTTTATTTGGCAAGCTTAAGTAGTAGACGATAGTAGCAATGAATTAGCCACATCTTGGTGCTTTCGCGTTATACGCAGGCAGCTTATTTATGGTTGCTTGTAAATCTTTAATGCGCGTACTGTGCGATGGGTGGGTTGAGAAGAATTCAGGTGGTTGAGAACCACCTGATGCAGCACTCATATTTTTCCATAAATCGACACTTTGACGTGGGTCGAAACCTGCTTTTGCCATGAATTCCAGCCCGACAATATCAGCCTCGGATTCCTGAGTACGACCGTATGGCAAGATAACACCGTATTGAACACCGACACCAAGTGCCGCCATCGTCATTTGTTGATACTGTTTGTACTCGGAAGCGCCAATGGCAACGTTTGCTAGAGACAACCCTGCATTTGCTAACTGACTTTGTGAGAGACGTTCATTACTGTGGTCAGCGAGGACGTGAGCGACTTCGTGACCAATGACTGTTGCCAACTGATCTTGGTTTTTCGCGACATCTAAAAGCCCGGTATACACGCCGATCTTCCCACCTGGTAGAGCAAACGCATTGACTTGTTCACTATCAAAAACAACGACTTCCCAGTCTTTAAATCCAGATTGAGCGGGAATGGTGTCAGTGATGTGTTTGGCAACGCATTGAACGTAGGCATTCGTTTTGCGATCTTTGCTGATTGGGATATCTTTCTTCATTTGTTCGAAAGATTTAGCGCCAAGCGATGACATTTCCTGATCTGAAAACATCAGGATCTGGTTGCGACCCGTCGGTGATGCGCTACACGCTGTTAAACCCGCGATAGTTAAAAGAGCAGAGGCTTTCATCCATACCTTCATAACAGGCTCCATTTAATTTTTTGTTTTGAAGCAATAGTATATACCCAAATAGTAACATGATGCATGGATCAAGTTATTCATCTGATTAATAAATAAGGTGAGATGTTACGTCTTGAAGTTATGCCCAGGTAGCGTCTATGCTAGCTTCTTAGCACATCGTTACAACCTAACAAACCAGTTTGTGAAACTAAGAGTAAAACAATGAGTATATGGAAAAAGCCCGTAAGCATAGAGATTCTGAATGCCACGTCAAAAAATACCCTGATCGAGCACCTACAAATTAAATATACAGATTTCACTGACGACTCCCTTACAGCAACCATGCCCGTATGCAGCTTTACTCATCAACCTTTAGGAATGCTTCACGGTGGTGCATCAGTCGTGCTCGCAGAAACATTAGGCTCATTGGCTGCAAACTTCTCTGTCGATGAGGGCAGCTACTGCGTCGGTTTAGATATTAACGCGAACCATGTGCGAGCCATGCGAAGTGGTCATGTGATTGGTACGGCAAAACCGCTTCATCTGGGTATTTCAACGCAAGTGTGGCAAATCGATATCACTGATGAGCGAGGCCGTTTAGTGTGTACCAGTCGCTTGACCATCGCTGTGAAACAACACAAAACAAAGTCGGTATAAACTAAGATGGTGATTGAGTTTTCATTAGGAAAAATCATTGCAACCCAGCGTGAAATAGTGATTAAGCTCTCCGGCAGTGCAATGGTAACCTTGCAAGCGCAAACCGATGCAATTCAGCTGCTGGGTAGAGGAGCGAACGTTGTTTTATCTCATGGAGCAGAGTGCAAATGGTCTATCAAGCTGGACAACGAGGTACAACTGGCTGAACTTTCGCGAGAAATTGGTATCGATATTCAATAATTTATAGTGTGATGTTTGCACTTTTTGGAAAAAATGAGGAAACTTAGCTTATCGACAACAAGATAAGAATTTCCTCTTTATGAGTAGCCCTCGTTTACGTGTTCAGTTCGAAACACTGTTTGAAAAATTTTCCGGTCACGATACGGACGTTCAGCTCGAAGACATCACGGAAGCGTTGTTTTGTACACGTCGTAATGCTCGTATTGTTCTAAATAAACTTGAAGAAGAGGGCTGGATTGAGTGGCATCCGGCAGCGGGTCGAGGAAAACTTTCGAAACTCGTTTTTAAACGTAATCGAAGCGACGTCAGCGAAAACCTCGCCAGGCGTTATCTCGATGAAGGGAAAATCGGTCAGGCTCTAGATGCGCTTGATAACGATGCGGCACGATTGACGCAGGTTATCCAAGGTTATTTAGGGCTTCAGCATCGACAGGGCGAGCAGGTCGTGCGTTTGCCTTATTATCGACCATTGTCGATGTTAAACCCGCAGAAACCGATGCGGCGTTCTGAACAGCACATCGCCAGACAAATTTTTAGCGGACTCACTCGCCTTGATGAAAATGAACAACTTCAACCAGATTTAGCCCACACGTGGGAAGCAATTTCTGATACTCATTGGCGTTTTTATCTTCGTCGTGGAGTACGCTTTCATAATGGTGAACCGTTAACAACCAGTTGTGTTCTTGAAAGTGTGCTTGCGTTAAATGGCTTGAACTTGTTTTCTCACATAAAGCGGGTGTCTTCACCACAAGAGTGGACCGTTGATATTGAGCTCGTCCGTCCTGATCGCTACCTGCCTCTGGCTCTGAGTGAGTCGCAAGCAAAAATTTTGCTACCGAGTGCTTTGCGTTCTGAAAGCTTTGATAGACAACCGATAGGGACAGGGCCGTTCCAAGTTAAAATGAATGATGATAAGCGTCTTATTTTGACTGCTTTTGATGGCTACTTTGGTTTTCGCCCTTTACTTGACCAAGTGGAGGTGTGGGTAATCGATGAAGCCTATTCTTCAATGGTTTATCCAAGCCTGTCAAAGCCGAAGATGGATAAACAAGGTTCATCCGATGAAGTCGAGCTGGACCCTGGCTGTACATTCCTATTACTAAACAAAAACACTGGGATTGCAAAAGATCCACGTTGGGCAGAGTTCCTCTCGCAAACCCTCAACAGTCACCAGATTTACGCGCATGTCCCACAAGATAAAGTGATGGAACTGGGAGTATTGCAAGCCTTTGGCCTTAAGCCCGGTTGGATTGATCTTAGGCCAGCAGAAGCGGGCAGCGTACCACAGGCTAATAAGGTAATTTCCGTAGCGTATCAGAAAAAGCATCCGATGTTTCCAGTAGTTGCCAAGGCCATCAAGACACTCTTAAAACCGCACGGTATAGAGGTTGAGTTTATTCGTTATGATTCTCAACCGCCCGCACCGGAGGAAGTGGATATCTGGGTGAAAGCTATGGGCATTGCAACGAACCGAAATGACGCGTTGGCGGGCTGGCTCCTGGATTACAGTGATATTGAGAAGTTCAGTTCAGGTTACGATTTTAGTGAATGGGCTAAACTTGTCGATCAATGGCGTGCTGGGATGCACACAGACTTTCCTGCGCGTGAGCTAGGACGACAGTTAGTAAAAAGCTGTCAGGTGATTCCTATGTTTCACTGTTGGCTAGGCGTGAATAAAGACCACAGCGGTGCGTTACAAAATGCAAAGTGTAATGCCTTAGGTTGGTTTGATTTTAATAATGTATGGGTCAAACCGGATATAGAAAGTAACCATGGCGAAACCGAATAAGAAGCAGCCGACGAAAACCGTCGATATCTATTGCTCAAAGTGTAAAACTCAACTATTTAAGTACCGTAAAGGCGGGAAAGGCGCACTGGTTAAATGCTTCAAAGAGCGCATTGTTGACGATTTCACACAAACCCCATGTATTTGCCCCGCTTGCGGACAAGAGTTTGCAAGAGATACTTTAGTAAGAGGAACCCCCGCTTACAAAATGATTGGCGGCAAAGTGACAATGAAATAATGAAGGGCTAGAAAATGAGTATGAAACATGACTATTGCATGGTTTTAAGTACAACCAGTAATGAAAAAAATCGAGATCAGATCATTAAAGGTTTGCTAGATGCCCAATTAGCCGCGTGTATTCAAACAATGCCTATTGAAAGCCACTACGTTTGGAAAGGGGAGGTTTGTACTGACAACGAATGGTTGCTAGTCATCAAAACTCGTCGAGAACTTTATGAATTGGTGGAAGAGAAAATAGAAAACCTGCACGAATACGAGGTCGCTCAAATCGTACAGGTTCCAATTGTTGATGGGTTTAACCCTTATTTAGAATGGTTGAGAGAATCGACGTTGAGCCGACATTAAGAATAACGACAACACTGCACCAACGGTATCGCACAACATATCTTTCTGGGCGTCCCATATGTCACCTTGCGAGCCCAGAAAGGCAATTCCCTCATCGCCACCAGCCAACTCCGCATACCACCATTCGATAATCTCATAGCCAGCAGCAAGTGACATGATAGCAAACAAAGCAAACCAGCAAGAGAACGCTTTGTTGAACCGTTTTTTGTTTATCAAGTATTCAGCGATCGGATATGCGTAAAGGCCAATTGAAAAGTGCGCAACGCGATCAAAATTATTTCGCTCTGAACCAATCATGTCGTTAAACCAGTCAAACGGCACTTCGGAGAACGTATATTTCGCACCGATAGTGTGCAAACAGAGCCAGATGAACATTAAAAAGTAAGCCGTATTACTGAACTGATAGCGAATCGAAATCGCCCAAATAGCAACAAGAATACCAATCGCCGGGATAATCTCCGCAAACCAAACTGCACGTGAGTTAGGTTCCAACGCAGAAAATAAAAACACGATGGCATAAAAAATCGTTAATCCTAAGAGTGTCGAGGTGCTTTTCATAGAGTTATTTGATCCTTCAATTTATCTTACAGTGGGACTCCATAGATTGTGTTAATGATTGCACTTAATTGAACGGTGTGCAATTGATATTTTAATGGGTTTTTTGATCACTGAAAATGTTGATTTATTGGCAAACTGCTCAACATTAAAACGTTTGCGCGTGCACTTTTCATTAAAGTTTGATTTACAACATGCCCATCCATAGAATCCATGATTCAGTCTAATAAAAAAGAAGTAAAGCCATGAAACTGGAAACTGTCGATTATCTTGCTGACGATGCTGCTCAACAGTTCGTTACCTCTCTACGAGAAACGGGGTTTGGTGTGTTGAAAAACCACCCGATTCCACAAGAGCTTGTAGAGTCAATTTACAAAAACTGGCATGAGTTTTTCTGTTCAGATCAAAAGAATGATTTTCACTTTAACGTAGACACCCAAGATGGCTACTTCCCACCTTCTGTGTCTGAAGTGGCGAAAGGGCACAAAGTGAAAGACATCAAAGAGTACTTTCATGTTTACCCTTGGGGGCAGATCCCAGAGCAGCTTAAAGCTGAAATCTTAGAGTACTACGAGCGTGCCAATGCATTTGCTCAAGAGCTATTAGGTTGGGTTGAAGCGTACGCACCTAAGGACGTTCAAGAGAAGTTCTCTATCGCGTTGTCAGAAATGATCAATAACAGTGACAAAACATTACTACGCGTGCTTCACTACCCACCGATGACAGGCGAAGAAGAGCCAGGCGCTATTCGTGCTGCTGCGCATGAAGACATTAACCTGTTAACGGTTTTGCCTGCTGCTAATGAACCTGGACTGCAAGTAAAGAGTAAAGAGGGTGATTGGATCGATGTACCATGTGACTTCGGGAACTTAATCATCAACATTGGTGATATGCTTCAAGAAGCGTCAGGTGGTTATTTCCCTTCAACGACTCACCGTGTAATCAACCCTACGGGTGGCCGTCAAGAAAAGTCACGTATCTCATTACCGTTGTTCCTGCATCCAAAGCCGGAAGTGGTGTTATCTGAGCGCTACACTGCACATAGCTACCTTATGGAACGTTTACGTGAGCTAGGGGTTATTTAACCTTTACGTGATCTCCTTACAAAGGCCGATGGTGAATGACTATCGGCCTTTTTGCATTTATGCTACAAAGTGGAAACTATGTTTTTTGTGCCGTGAATGGGGCCCTAAACTCGTGTCAGAGAGGATGAATGGAAGGACAACGTACTGTCAATAGTATTGAGCCTCATGCAATAGAAAATCCGCTGCTTTGGCCAATGTTAGAAATTCTGAGAAAACAGCCCTCTAATTGGAAAGTGCACACCTTGGCAAGCTCGTTGGGTGAACAAGGTTATATTTCAAAGCTGGACGACTCTCCCGATAAGGATTTATTCAAAAGAAACTTCCTGATCATGAATGCATTATATCAACTGCAAGACACTCTGTATCCGGATAGCTGGCTTCAAGTCGAAGCCATGGATATTCAGCTCATGTCTTCGATGGAAGCTTTGAGGCATAAGATCGATATTCATGATCCTTTGCGTGAGTATTACTTAGATTGGCGCAATTACGAAGCGGACGAAGATGAAGTGCGTCGACTGTTGAATGAATTTTGGACAACTTATCAAAAGTTCATCGGTGGTTCGTCAGTAGCCAGCGTAGATAAGACAAAGGCACTGTCACTATTTGAACTTAACACTGACGCTACGCCTGCGGAAATTAGAAAACAATGGCGAAAACTCGCGCTTCGTTGGCATCCTGATCGAGAAAATGGCGATGCAGAAAGATTTAGAGTTCTTTGTGAAGCGTGGAATGTACTGAGAAACGAATGATTCGCTAAGAATAAAGATAAAGGAAGGCAGCTAACTATAGCTGCCTTTTGATTGAACTGTCTCTGTCAGCGTATCAAAACTAGCATGATGACTTAAACTGAGATTTTCGCATGCGGTTGAGGGCAGCCATAACGTCTAGTGTGCGTGGTTTGGCTAAGTCGCCTTGTTTAGGAAGAGCGGCATGCCACTCACCAGACAGCATTTCTTCAATCTCCTTCGCCGGATGATTACACCAACCTGGAAGTTGAGCAATTTGGAACCATAACCAGCCAATTGTGTTGACTTCATCGGCTGACTCTATCTGTTCCAAAGCGCTAAGATCAGTAAACTCTTTACCAAATCGAAGTGACTCTTTGCCTTTCGCATTCACACGGAACTTGCCGTCAGTCAGAATATTCATCAACGCAACGCGGTTCAGTGCTCGAGGTGGGAAGGTCTGTAAACGTTCTTCTGACTCGTTATGGCGTTGAGTAGGGTGCTGAGCGATAACTTCTTTCGCTTTTTCAGTCACATCAACGGCTTGGTAGTCGTGCATTTGAATGACGGTATCGGCAACGTCTAAGTAGTCGCCCGACCCACCCATAACGATAATGGTAGAGATATCAAGATCATCTCGTAATTGACCAATGCGGTCGACGAGAGGAGTAATTGGCTCATCACCTTTTGCCACCAATGCCTGCATACGCTCATCTCTAATCATGAAGTTGGTAGCAGAAGTATCTTCATCAATCAATAATGTGCTTGCACCCGCTTCAATAGACTCTTGAAGCCAAGCGGCTTGCGACGTTGAGCCTGATGCGTCTTGAGTAGAAAAGTCCGCCGTATCTTTACCCATCGGTAAATGGTTGATGTAGTTCGACAGGTTCAAGTGGTGTACGCATCGGCCATCTTCGGCACGAATCTTCATAGCCTTGTTATCGGCAACAATGTATTCGCGGCCATCTCCTGGAATATGATCGTAAATTGAACGCTCTATTGCATTTAATAAGGTAGATTTACCGTGGAAGCCGCCACCTACGATCAGTGTGATACCTTTTGGAATTCCTAATCCTGTGACATGGCCCTTGTTTGGCGCATGTAAAGTGGCTTGTAGAGATTCAGGGGCTTTAAACTCAACGGCTTCTTTCATTGGAAGGTCGCAATTACCTGCAATTCGAGGAAGAATACTGCCGTTTGCGACAAACGCGACTAAGTTATTGGCCTCTAACTGTTCTCGCAGGGCATCTTGGTCTTCAACAACTTGGCAGTGCTTAATTAAAGCGGCTTTGTCGAGTTCACGCTCTAAAGTTGCTCGACGGATAAACTTAGGCAGGTGGAAAGTCAGTATGTTGTTGGCTTTTTTCCCCAATACTGAACGACCTTCAGCCGGTAAGTTAACTCGAAAACGCAGTTCAATACCTTCTTCAGTAAACAACACCGCGGTGCTATCCAGTACAGTTTGGCCTGTCAGTGAAATTGATACTGAGTTTTCTTGTTTAGCAAACTGTTCAAAACTACGCGCAATAAAATCACGTGCACCTCTTTGAAATGCAGGAGACTCGTCTCTTAGCCACTCAAGACCAGTCAAAGACCATGCGCGAGTCGCACGAAAACGTGACGCCGATGCATAAGGGTCACCCTGTACATGATCGATAAACAAAGTGAAATCAGTGAAGTCGTATTGACCTTTGATTTGCTGATAAGCTCGGTAGTTCTGCTTTTCAATTTTCTTAAGCGTGGCAGTCAACTGATCCATGAAGATATTGGCCTTTTAATAGAAGCGGGCGGCGATTATAGAAACCACCGCCCTCATAGTAAAGAGAATGCTTAGGAAGAGTAGGCGTATTGCCCGCCAGAAAGGCGCTGATTAAACAAACTTTGCTCAAATTCATTACAAGGCATAGGTTTACCATAAAGAAAACCTTGTCCGATATCACAACCCTCACCAATAAGAAACTGCTCTTGTTGGTGGGATTCAATGCCCTCGATCACTACTTGGAGTTCCAGTTTTTTTGCAATGTGTATGATTGAACAAATGATCTCGCGATCATCATCTGACTTTTCCATTTGCTGGACGAAGCTTTTATCAATTTTGATGGCATCAAACGGATATTTCTTTAAATAGCTGAACGAGGCATATCCTGTACCAAAATCATCAAGTGACAATGTCACACCTAGTTTGTGCAACTTATTTAACGTTGTGCGTGCTACTATTTCATCGGCAATTAGAGCGCTCTCGGTTACTTCGAGTTCGAGAAAGTGTGCTGGCAAATGGAAAGTGTCGAGTAGGTGTTGCACTTGTTCTGCAAAATTTACGTTTTGTAATTGAATGGGAGAAACGTTGACGGCAATTTTGAAGTTATCGATTAACTCAGACCATTGTTTCGCTTTGTCTATCGCGGTACGCAGAACAAAAGAGCCAACTTCAAAGATAAGCCCGTTTTGTTCCGCCATATGTATCAATGCTTCGTTGGAAACGTCGCCAAGTATTGGATGTCTCCAGCGAAGCAAGGCTTCTGCGCCAATCCATTTACGTGTTTTGGAGTCTACTTGAGGTTGAAAGTACAACACTAAATCGTCGTTACGCACTGCTTGTAAAAGGTAACTTTCCAGTTCATTGTGACTATTGAGATCCGCCGAATGATTTTCTCTAAAATAACTAAAAGGTTCGCCGGATTCTTTACATAGAAGCATCGCGTAACATGCATGTTGAAGGATACGCTTAGCATTGCTGCAATCTTTGTAAGCTTGAACTATACCGATATACGTGTGCAAATGTATTTCTGTTTTGTTGAAGACAAATCCATCTACGCTAATTTTAGTGATATCATCTAATAGTTGATTTAACCGAGCTTCAATATCCTCTCCCCAAATCAATAAAACCATGTCATTCGAACTTGGTCTACCAGTGATAAATCCGCTAGCACCGTGTCTGGTTAATCTGGAGTGAAATTCTTTTAAAATGTTGTCAAAGACCTCGAACCCGTGCCTGGTCTGAATACTGCGAGCGTTACTAAAACCAATGTTGATGACCACAAGCGATTGCTGATCACTATCAAGGGACTGTAAGGTGTATTGGACAATGTTCTCAAGTGCAGAGCGATTTAGAAACCCAGTCCCCTGATCATGTGTTTTTTGGTAGCTCACTTGTTTTTCCGCGGCTTTACGGCGATCAATTTCTTGTGTTAAGGAGTAACTTAACTGGGCTAAATCCGTGGTACGATTTTCAATTCGACTCTTTAGCTCGGTGTTAAGTCGCTGAAGTTTATGTTGTTGGTACACAACTGAAAGCTGTGCTTCGATTGAATCTTTGAAAGTTTCAAGCAACTGACGGTAACTATCGTTGTACTCGTTTCTCTCAGAGTCAAGCATACAGATTGTTCCAAATGTCTCCCCATTTGGCCAGAATAGCGGTAAGCCGCAATAAGAAATCATGCCTAGTTTGATGTCTGGGTTATTTTGCCATTCTTCATCTTCAAGCGCATTGGGGATTACAAGCTCGCCTTTCTGTTCTATAACTTGCTCGCAATACAAACCGTTACCAAGCAGCTCTGCATCGCCAGTACGATAAGGATTACCTAGAGTTTCGCTAGATGTATTTACTTCTATGCGATCCGGATGGATACGCATAATTAATGTGGTGGGTACGTGTGTTATTTGAGCCAGTAAGTTGACGATTTCCTGCCAACTTCTTCGCATAGACTCAGGGATTTCGTAGTCTAATGTTTGCAATCTCCCCATATAGGTCATCCTTTACGTGGTTTCACTTCCTGTGAATTAAAAATGCAGACTGCTTTATTTTGTTCTCGCTTTTTAATTAAGTATAGGGTGGCTAGGGCTCGAAACAAAAAAAAGTCCTGAAAAGTGTTCAGGACTAGGAATAGTTGTCACATATCTCATCCTTGAAACAGGTAACAAGTATCAAGGCTTAAGCGACATTAACGATTCAATAGAAATGTCTTGCGAATAGTCGACATCTTCAAAGTTAAAGCCATTGAGCTTCATAAACTCATCTTTAAAACCTTGGTAATCACCAATCTCTTTAAAGTTTTCAGCATTCATCTGTTCTAAAAGAGCGTGGACTTCTTGTTGAACTTGCGGTTCAAGTTCCAAGTCATCTATTCGAATCAAGCGTTCGCCGTCAACTGGCACTTTCTCTTGATCGTATAACTTCGTAGTAAACAGTCGCTGCATTTGTTCAATACAGCGTTCGTGAGTACCTTTTTCCTTCATCACTCGATAAAGCGCTAACAGGTAGGGACTTAGCGCAGGGATGAATACACTGGCTTTCGTCACCAACGCCTTACACACGGTTGCGTAAGCACCGCCGTCAAAGTTGGCGAGTTTGAGGTTTAATGAATGACTGGTTTGGTGTAAATCGATTTTCGCTCGACCTAACGTACCATCGAGATAAATTGGGTGCGTAATGTCAGGGCCCATGTAAGAAAAGGCGATGGTTTTGCAGCCGTTTGCGATAGAGTCGTTATTGATGAGTGTGTCAATCCAGCTTTCCCAGTCTTCTCCGCCCATTACTTTAATGGTGGCATTGGCTTCCTCTTCTGTTGCAGGCGTTAAGGTGGTTTCTATCCACTTATCGTTCTCGAGCATGATAGAAGCGCCAGTGACAGGTTCACCAATAGGTTTAATGACACTGCGCCAAAACTCATCAGATTCAGGTTTAGGTCGAACACCGGTTGCCAAGCTATAGATGACTAAGTCAACTTCACCCTCAAAGTACGTTTCAATGGCTTCAATCACTTGATTGCGCACCGAACCAGAGAATGCATCGCCAACAATATTTATTGCGGTACGCCCGGCTTGATTTGCTTCTTGCTTAAAAAAGACGTTGTTATACCAACCCGCACTCCCACCCCCTTTCTCTGAAGGGCCACGCTCAAATGAGACGCCAATGGTATCGGCGTTAGCGCCACCGAACGTTAGGGCTATTCGTGCCGCTAGGCCGAAACCAGAGGAGGCACCAATAATCAAAACCCGTTTTGGGCCTTTTTTGATCTGTGGGGCGTGCTTTACGTATTCAATTTGCTCTTTAATAGATGCATGACACCCTTTGGGGTGCGCAGAGCGAGCAACAACACCTTGAATTAACGGTTCTATTCGCATGTTGTTATCTATCCTCGATGAGTGGAATTGAAAATAGATTAACGTAAAGTTACGTAAAACTTATTGAGCTAGACCATTAAAATTAGAGATGTTTAATTAATTCTTGAGCAACGAAATCAGCGATCCAAGGTTGTGCATCTGGTTTTGGGTGAAGGCCATCATCCATCATCCATTCTGGTTTGGTGACAACATGCTCTAAGAAGAATGGCATCAAGGCAACTTGTTGATGCTGTGCAAGCTTATGGTAGATATCGTAAAACATATCGCTATAGCGCTTACCATAATTAGGTGGAACCCGAATTTGCATCATGACAACGTCCGCACCAGAATCTTTTATCATGGTAATCATTTTTGAAAGATTCGACGTAATAAGTTTAGGAGGGAAACCTCTTAGGCCATCGTTGGCACCTAACTCAATAAGTACCATGTCAGGGCTATGCTGAGCTAGCAACTGAGGTAACCGTGCTAAGCCATTGCCGGTTGTATCGCCAGAAATGCTGGCATTAATAACTGTTACATCTTGACCATGTTCTGACAACGCATCAGGGAGTAAGCTAGGCCAACTCTCTTCGATCGGCATCTGATAGCCTGCACTCAAGCTATCACCCAAGACAAGTAGCTTTTCGCTCGCATGTGCAGTAGCGGAAAAACAAAAAAATAGAACTAAGGAAAGTATACGAATCATGCAAACACCTGTACTTAATGCACCTATTGTTCAAGCCAATTTGGTTTCTAAACAAGTCTCTACTAATCAAGAACAATTAACAATCCTCAAAGACGTAAATGTTGACATCCGAAAAGGAGAAAAAATCGCCATCGTCGGAACTTCCGGTGCAGGTAAGTCAACATTGATGACGTTGCTAGCTGGTCTTGATACGCCGACATCAGGCGAAATTACTTTATTAGGTCATGAATTATCAAAACTGGACGATGAAGCACGTGCGAAAATTCGGGCTGACTCTTTAGGTTTCGTTTTCCAAAGTTTCTTGTTAATCCCGAGTTTGAGTGCATTACGTAATGTCACGCTTCCTTGTCTTTTACGTGGTGAAGCCGAAGATGAAGCAAGAGCAGCGGAATTATTATCTGCTGTTGGATTGGAAAAACGAGTCGACCATCTACCAAGCCAGTTATCTGGTGGTGAACAACAGCGAGTTGCGCTAGCGCGTGCATTTATGACACAGCCTGAACTGTTGTTCGCAGACGAGCCTACCGGCAATCTTGACCATCAAACCGCAGACAAAGTGATTGAGCTGCTATTCGATCTTAATGAACAGCACGGGACAACTCTGATTTTAGTAACACACGATGGTCACCTAGCAAGCCGATGTGACCGTATCTATCGTATGGAGGCGGGTGAGCTTAAGGAGGAGATATAATGTCTGCAGTATCATCAAGTGAAGCAACATCCACAGAGCAAAACAGTACAACACAGCACTCGCCGAATAAAAGTTTGATACGCTGGAGTTTCGGCGAAATAAGGCAGGGGAATCTTTGGCCTATTAGCGTTGCTCTTATTCTCGTGATTGCGAGTATCTTTGCGCTTTCTGCATTAGCAGAACGAATGGAGCAGGTGATCGTCAAGCAGGGGAAGGACGCATTAACGGCAGATGCGGTGTTTGTGTCTGCTAATCCCATTCCGGACATGTTGTTAGCCTCGACTGAAAGCCTTGAACGTTCGACGATGACACGCTTTGCCACTATGGCATTTAGCGATAATGGTATGCAGCTTATTTCTGTAAGGGCGGTGGATGATAATTACCCTTTAATGGGAGAGCTCGTTCTTGAAAATAATCCAGCCGGTCGCGTTAAAGAGAACCAACTCTGGCTTGATGAGCGGATTATGACTCAACTAAACGTAAAATCAGGTGACAGCGTCACGATAGGCGATGCCGAGTTTACTGTATCAGGCGCAGTATTGATGGAACCAGGCTTGAGCTTTAATCCATTTCAGCAAATGCCTTCTGCATACATTCATCAAAGTGACGTAGATAAAACAGGAGCAATTCAAGTTGGGAGCCGAGTTCAATACCGTCTGTTTTTACAAGCCGATGACAAAACACTAAAGAGCTTGCAAGATGATACGCAGCTTTCTCCGAGCGATCGCTGGCGCACGCAAGATACTGCCAGTCGTAGTAATGAGGTTTTTGAACGCACGACGCAGTATCTGTCGTTGACCGTAGCGATTGTCATCATTATGGCGGCGACAACATTGGTTCTTACTTGTCAAAATTACGTGAACAGCCGGACACAAACTATCGCGATGTTGAAAAGTCTTGGTGCGAGCCGCCGATGGATTGAAAAGTGGTTATTTATTCAAGTCACAATCCTTCTCATTAGTGCCAGTGTCGTCGGCCTACTGCTAGGGAGCGGGTTGGAGTATTTATTACGCATTCCACTCAAAGACTTATTACCCGATCCACTCCCTAGTTACGGCGTCACACCATTTTTGGTGGCATTTATCTCTGCAGTCTTGATTACTGTTCCCGCTCTCGGTATACCATTGTTAGGCTTGATTAAAACTCCCGCGTTAGAAGTGCTACAGCAGGGCAAAGCGCAACGTTCCTGGAAGCGAATGTTACTTGTTCTAGTTCCCGTTGTTCCATTGCTTTTACTGTATGCAGATAACACCTTAGTTTGGATCGTGCTCACTGGTATAGCGGTACTGTTTGTGGTACTCGCAGCAGTTAGCGTCACACTCACAAAGCTGTTTGCACGTGTGTCAACCCATCCTGCAATGAAGCTTGCGTTGAGTCGTATCAACCGGACGCCAGTAACCAGCGGTCTACAGTTTGGTGCTTTGGCATTATCTTTGATGTTGCTGTCTATCATTTGGCTTGTGCGCAGCGATATTCTCGCTGATTGGGAGAGAACCTTACCTGCAGACGCGCCAAATGTGTTCGCTTTAAACATTGGTGATTATGAGCTCGATAACTACCTAGAAACCCTAGATAAAAATGGAGTTACGCGGTCACAAGCTTATCCAATAATTCGTGGACGACTAACAGAGATTAACGGTCAAAATGTTAAAGAGGTTGAGTACGAAGGAGAAGGTTCTGACGCGATACGTCGAGAGCTAAACCTGACATGGGGAGATACCCTACCAGAATATAATGACGTGCTTTCGGGTGAATGGACAAACAAAGGGAGTGTATCTGTAGAAGCGGATGTAGCAAATGACTTAGGCATCAAACTCGGTGATACGCTGCGCTTTGTAATAAACAGTCAGAATTACGATGCAGTAGTAGATACCATCCGTCATGTCGAATGGCGTGACATGAAGCCTAACTTTTATTTTATTTTCTCATCTGACGTGATGGCTAATTTACCTGGTTCTTACCTCATCAGTTATAGGATTGAAGAAGGAAATGAAGCGTTGTTGACGTCAATGTCACGTGCTCACCCAACGGTCTCTGTTTTAGATATCCGAACTATGGGCGAGAAAATTCAGGCTTTGATTCAGCAAATCGTATCAGCAATCACCATCCTTGCTCTTTTAGGCGTTGTTGCTGGTCTGCTGCTCATCTTTACGCTACTGAGGTTAAGCTTGTCCCAACGCCAACAAGAGATTCGTTTGTATCGCACATTAGGTTCAAGTAAGAAACGGATCAACACAACCCTGTGGGCCGAGTACGGAATTATGGCGTTGATTGCTAGTGGTGTTGCGGTATTCGCTGCGGAAGTTTGTGTGGCCGCAGTCATGACATATGGGTTCGATCTCAATGCACAAATTCACCCCGAATTGTGGATAGCTTTACCGCTTGCAACATTTGTTACGTTGGCACTTGTAGTGATGAGTTTGTTGAAAAGATTGTTAACGCCAGTAAACACTTAATCGCAGCGAGTGTTATCAAGTTTGGAACACTCCATGACACTTTTATTTTAGTTATCCACAAAAACAGTGGATAACTTTTGGGATAACTAAATGGGGTAAAAAGTGGGGTGTTTCTGCAGGCTTTGCGCCATGGGTCTTACAGTGAAATTCTTATTCACATAGACACAAAAAAGTGTCTTCTTAACCATGTCGTCAAGTACTTTTTCGCAAATTTTTTCTACTTTAATGCACTTTACAGGCGCTGTTGGATATTTCGCAAACCCATGAACTTTTTGTGATTTTAATCAAGTCCAAACACGAGTAGAATCCACCGTTAGTAAAGAATTTTCCTTATAAAATTTTTAGTGAAGCAATGAAGTCTGAGTTTCCAAGTTATAAAGATAAGCATATCGCTGTTGTTGGTGGCGGTGTAGCAGGTGCAACAGCAGCAATTCATTTTGCGGAGCTGGGTTTTAAAGTTTCCGTAATAGAGAAGGGCGTATCACTAGTAAATGGTCCACCCATTTGTCATTTGCATGCTGGTGGTAATTTATATCGAGAGATTTCCGAGCAACAGTGCTTAGACTTGTTAGCACAATCTATTGATACTGTTCGCCTGTATCCGCTTTCACTGAATATTCGTCCGACAATCATCGCGGTTCCTCATTCCGATGGTGGAGACCCATCCACACTAATTCCGCGATTAGAGGTTGTGAAAAGTGCTTATCAGACGCTCGTTGATAAAGATGAGAGTAATAAAGTGCTCGGCGAGCCAAGCAAATACTACAAACTGTATTCAAAAGCGGAGCTAGAAGCTCTCGCGCAACGTACTCAACCAAGTCATCCTACAAACTTCGATGAGTGGTGCATTCCTTTTGCTCAACATGCTGATCTTGAAGCGCTAAAGTATCCTGTTGTCGCAGTTCAAGAATATGGTTGGAGTGTTTTTCGCCTCGCCGCAATTGCCAACTTAACACTAGATACGCTTCCTAATGCTTCGGTCTTCACACAAGCAACGTTTAAGCAAGCCGATTGGATGGGGGAACACTGGCAACTTGGCTATGAACGTGAAGGTATCGATTACCTGATGACATGCGACTACTTGGTTAACGCGTGTGGCTTTGAAACAGGCTCAATTGACAACACAGTTGGTGCCAAGCGAGACAGGTTGGTGGAGTTTAAAGCCGCTTACGTTACGAGGTGGGCAGACTGTCAACAACAATGGCCAGAAGTTATTTTTCATGGCCCGCGTGGAACCGATAAAGGAATGGCTCAATTGACGCCTTATGGCGATGGTTACTTTCAACTTCATGGTATGACAAAAGGAATCACGCTGTTTGAAGATGGTTTAGTGGAGAGCACGAACTCATCTGCTCAACCTGAACTGCCTATGCCTTTACTCTCGAAGATCCGTAACGGCTGGAGAGAAGAAGTGTTAGAAGAGCGAACGAACAACGCCATCAAACACATGGCACAGTTCATTCCCGACTATCACTCTGCTGTAAAAGGAGGAAAAGCATTATTTGGCGCTCAGCAAATTCCCGGCACAGATCCAGTACTCAGAGCGGCAGATGTGACTTTTGAAGATAACCACTACGCGAGAATAGAGGTGGTAAAAGCGTCATCGACACTACTCGCAGCGCAAAAAATGCTTCAATTCTGGTTTGACATCGATCCTAACCAAAATGTGGAAACACAGCATCCGGTCGCTGTAAAGTGGTCTGAACAAGAGGTCGAGCAGTACGCGATTAAACTCACTCAAGAGCGAGGCTATCCACAAGCTTTAGCAGTGCGTTATGGTATGCCTGCATAATCGGCTGTGTTTGGGCTCAGTGGTTGTATTAATACCCAAAAAACTGAGCCCATTGGCACCATACTTCTTGCAAGCCTAGTCTATCTCCTTTCACAAAATTGACTTTTTGTCCGGGTTTCGCCTGTGCCAGTCTAGGTAAGTCAATGCGAGCTACGCAGCCAAATTTAGGATACCCGCCAATAGTCTGGTGATCGTTGAGCAGCACAATAGGGTTACCATCGCTAGGTACTTGAATTGAACCTAATGCAATTCCCTCTGATAGGACGCCTTCGTAAGGTGGACGAATGTTATTGCCCTCAAGACGGTAGCCCATGCGATTCGAATTGGGGGAGATGATGAATGCTTTGTTGTAAAATGCTTGGCGAGCGTCTTCATCAAAGTCCTCGTTCTGATAGCCTTCAATCACTCTCAACTTAATGGGTAAGTTGTAATCTGGCTTAAAGCGAAACGTCATTTGCCTTGGTTTACGTTTCGGTAAGTTATGAGGGACAAAGGGAAGAATATCGCCAGCTTTCAAAGCGCCACCATTTGAATCATAACCACCTAGAGATTCTCGCAAGACGGTCGATGCGCTTCCTAAGTGCTGAGCAACATTGAATCCACCTTTAACCGCTAGGTAGGAGCGAAGTCCATTCCTTGCGACTCCGAACTGAAGCTTCTGTCCTTTTTTCAACGTAAAGTCAGACCAATTTGAAATAGGTTCACCATCTATTTTTGCATTTAAATCACCGCCACATATAGCAAGGTGGCAGTTATGCAAGGCAATAAAACAAGCGTTACCCAGAGTAATTTCAATCGCAACGCAATTGACTACGTTACCAAGCAAATGGTTGGCCCAACTGTAAGCATAGTCGTCGACCGGGCCACCTTGAGTCACACCGACATGCGCTAAGCCAAAACGACCAAAGTCTTGAACTAAAGAGAGCGGTCCTGGCTTTTCCACCAGTAATCCACCGTAACTCATAGTACGCCTCCTAAATCGATAAACTCTTGTTTTGAAATAGCATTAAAGGTGACCTTGTCACCCACTTCAAACGGTATAAAAGGAGGAGAGTCGGAGAAGAGCGCAAGCGGGCTTTTACCAATAATGTTCCATCCGCCAGGACTATCTGATGGATAGACGGCCGTTTTAGAGTCTGCGATTCCTACACTTCCGGCCGGCACTTGAGTTCTTGGTGTGGCAAGCCTTGCCATGTGCAATTGAGTATCAACGTCAGAGAGAAATGCAAAGCCTGGAGCAAATCCAATTGCAGAAACCGCGTACTCGGTTTTCGTATGCAGGGTAATAAGATCGTCTAATGACAGACCTCGCTTTTGAAAACGAGATAGATCTAACGCGGTTTCTTCAGAGTAATATACAGGGATAGTAATGTGATTCGGCTGGGAAAGCTTAAGTGATTGAGTATCAAACTGGCTCACGATTTGTTGCAGCTCATTGACTAAGTTCTTTTCGTTGATTCGAAAAGGTAAGTAATCAATGAGAATAGTTTGATAGGAGGGGACAACGTTCATAACAATTGAAGCGAAAGTTTCTCTTATGCTGCGAGCAAGCTCTCCTACTGCATTTTCAGAAATACTCTCATCAAACTTAATGAAAATACTGCACTCGGAGATCAAAGAGATATTAAATTTCTCTTTATGCATTAATTTCCTCCAGCGTATAGGCTTTGGCGGATCTTTTGGATCAGCGCGATCGACTCTTCATTGTCACCATGAACACAAATTGTGTCGGCTTCCAATAATATGTAACCGCCTGAAGCGGTTTTGACACGCCCAGAGTCAGCTAAGGTCCGGACTTGCTCAAGTATCGCGTGCTCGCTTTTTAACACGGCATTGGGCTGTGTTCTAGGAGTCAGTAAGCCGTCATCTTGGTACAAACGATCTGCAAATGCTTCAAATAGCAAGGGAACATCATAATCGTCTGCGATTTCTAAGTATTTTTCGTTTTCCTGTGAAGCTAGGATCATTAACGGTACTTTGAACAGTGCTGCCGCCTTAACTACCGCTCTAAATATCGCATCACTTTTCATCATGTCGTTGTATAGAGCGCCATGAGGCTTTATGTAACTGATGTCTGTGTATTGCGCCCGGCATAATGCTTGTAAAGCACCAACCTGATATATAACCATGTTCGTAATTTCATCACCCGTCATGCTTATGCTTCGTCTGCCAAAGCCTTGTAGGTCGGCGTAACCTGGGTGTGCGCCAATATCAACATCGTTGTCATTCGCTAGGGTGATGGTGTCGTGCATGACATTAGGGTCGGAGGCATGAAAACCACACGCGATGTTCGCCATATCAACATGGGGCATCACGTCTTCATCTGCGCCCATACTCCAAGAGCCAAAGCTCTCGCCCATATCACAGTTCAATGTAAGTTGCTGTTTATTCAATGTCATACGTTTTATTTCTACACAAGCAATGGGTTTACGATGCAGGAAAATGCATCTAGGTTCAGTGACTCACTTCATTCTTCTATCATGAAAACGAAGCTTTTTGAGCAGATAGCTGGCGAAAAAGATCACGTTAGTCCATAAAGATGTTGCCGTTATTTGAGTTGATCCGAATTTTAAGGTATTTCGTTTCTTTTCCATCCAATTTTTGAGAATTTAAGGTTATTTTGCATTAGCATCGTGTTAATCTTGTCGCCCTTCATGGGTGATAGATTGCATAATGGTTCTTCTGTCATTTTTGTGGTTGTCTGCGACAGGAATATATATGTCATTACGAGCGAAGCTTATTTGGCCTCTTCTGGTCTTTTTAACGGCTATCTTTGTTATCTCAAAAGGTTACACCTCGTATACTGTATACCAATCGTCTAAGCATGAACTGGTCGAGCAGACAAGAAAGTTGATTAACAACGTTTCTTTCTCAATTAAAGATGCGCTGACGACAAAGGACAAGCAAAAAGCTCAAACTATTCTCGCCAACTTTTTAAACCAGCCAAATGTAACTCGGGTCAAACTTTATGACCAAGATGACCAACCATTCGCTGTTATGGAGATAAGTGGGGCACTGGCACCCGTTCCAAGTCAAACCGAAAGAAGTAGGTTGCACGCTCTAGGCTATGCCTTATCAACCAAATTTCTTTATGTTCTAGAGCCGATTATCCATGATGGCTATGTCATTGGTAGCATGAGAGTTACGCTTTCTCATCGCCCAATTGTAGAAGCCATACAATCTTTACTTCAAGATGGCGCTTTACTTCTTCTGTTTCTGATCGCTGGTGGCACTGTTTTTTACATAAGTATCGAGAGGCTTGTTCTCAGGCCCGTGATGGAACTCAACCGCGTAATAGAGAATGTGACACACGGACGAAACACGGAAAATCAAGCTCGCTATTACGCCAAGGATGAAATTGGAGACCTCGCGCGCTCTTTCAATCAAATGATGAATAGGTTAACAGTACGTGAGAAGCAGCGGCAACATTCGCTAGACACACTAGAACAAAAGCGCGCATTTTCAGAAGAGGTTATCGAATCTGTTCAGCATGCATTAGTTATTACCGACAATTCCGGACGTGTTATTCATTGTAATACGGCGACCCAGCAAATATTTCAAAAAAAATTAGATGAACTTAAATATGCCAATATTCGTGATCTAATTAAAACCAAAACACCGAATGAGCTGAGTCAGATCCTGAGTCGAGGCCTAGAGTGCGATGATATTCACCTCAAAAATGCAGATAACGAACAGCAGTTGAGCCTAACCAGTCGTCGCCTCTCGACACATGAATACTTACTGTTTTCGATTCAAGATATCACCGAAATTGAAGAAGCCATAAACCGGCAACGTGTTGCGGGGCGTGTTTTTGAAAGCAGCCAAGATGGTCTCATTGTTCTTAATCATCGCGGTGTCATTACGATGGCAAACCCTGCCGTCACTAAGTTAGTCGGCTTAGAGGTGGATCAGCTTATTGGGAAATCATTCATCCAAACGCTAAAGTGGCGCAAGTTACAGGAAATGATGCCTAGTATCATCGAGTCGATAGAAAATTATGGCGTTTGGCAAGGTGAAGTTATCGAGAAGAACCATATTGGTCAGTTTGTACCGATGTTTGCTCGAGTCAATCGTATCGTTAAGTGTGAAGACTATGGTTTCTATGATCTGGTTATTGTTCTTACCGACCTTTCCGGCGCAAAAGAGATGGAACGATTGGAGCATTTAGCTCATCACGATGCTTTAACGGGGTTAGCCAATCGATCTAAGTTCCATTTAGAGTTGGAACAACTAGTACAACGCTCTGGATACTTGCGTGACGAATTTGCAGTTTTGTACCTCGATCTGGATGGATTTAAAGAAGTTAACGATACCTACGGTCATGATGCAGGTGATGAAGTTTTGAAAAAAGTTTCCGAGCGTCTAACATCTGCGACGAGACATAGTGATTTAATCGCAAGACTTTCTGGTGATGAATTTGTCATGTTGGTAAATCCCGCCAATCAAAAAGTGGTCACCCGAATAGCAGAACAGTTGCTCGAGAGCATATGTGCTCCAATTGAGTACAAAGGTCACTTACTCAAAGTTGGCGTTAGTATCGGCGTAAAATTAGTCGGCGTAAATGAGCGCGATGCTACTCGAGTTTTAAAAAGTGCGGATACGGCAATGTATCAAGCAAAGAAAGCCGGAAAAGGCCAAGCAATATTAATGGGATGCGAATTACAAGAGACAGTTTAAATCGTAACGTCAAAGCTTTAAACTAACCCAATTCGCGTCAGAAGGAATAATAAAATGAAAGTACTCGTTACGGGTGGTATGGGCTATATCGGTAGTCATACGTGTATTCAAATGATCGAAGCTGGCATGACGCCAGTGATTCTAGACAACCTGTACAACAGTAAATCTACGGTATTAGATCGAATTGAAAAGGTATGTGGTGTAAAGCCAACCTTCATTAAAGCTGATATCAGAGATAAATTGGCGATGGTAGAAGCACTAAAGTCGCACAATATTGAAGCTGTTATCCATTTTGCAGGTTTAAAGGCCGTCGGTGAGTCTGTAGCAAAACCTTTAGAGTATTACGACAACAACGTTAATGGCACTTTAGTATTGGTTGATGCAATGCGTGAAGCCGGAGTTAAATCGTTGGTATTTAGTTCATCAGCGACTGTATATGGTGATCCTGCATCTGTACCCATCACAGAGGACTTTCCAACTAGCGCAACTAACCCATATGGGCGCAGCAAATTAATGGTAGAAGAGTGTTTAACCGACTTCCAAAATGCGAACCCTGACTGGAGCATTACACTTCTTCGTTACTTTAACCCGGTAGGTTCACATCCAACAGGCGAGCTAGGTGAAGATCCTCAAGGTATTCCAAACAACTTAATGCCGTTTGTTTCTCAAGTTGCGGTAGGGCGCAGAGAGTTCCTTTCTGTGTTTGGTAGTGATTATCCGACCAAAGATGGCACAGGCGTACGTGATTATATTCATGTAATGGACTTATCCGATGGTCACGTTGCTGCATTAGAAAAAGTAGGTAGCAAAGCTGGCCTTCATATCTATAACCTCGGTACTGGTAACGGCTACAGTGTACTGGACATGGTGAAAGCATTTGAAGCCGCAAGTGGTAAAGATGTCCCATACCAACTTGTTGAGCGTCGTCCAGGTGATATTGCAGAGTGTTGGGCGGATCCATCAAAAGCGATGAATGAGTTAGGTTGGAAAGCAACTCGCACTCTAGAAGAAATGACTGGCGATACATGGCGCTGGCAGTCTACTAACCCTCAAGGTTATCCAGATGCCTAATCCTTAATTTACATAATAGTAACAAAAAGGCGCGTGATTGCGTCTTTTTTGATCCAAATCGGAAAAAATCGTAAATTACTGGTTAAAAGGTAGCAAGTATATATAGAGCTGTTAAACTATGCCCGACTCTTAATTTGGGTTATAAATTTTCTCATAGCTATTGGGGTAGTTCATGGAACTCGGTCTGATCATCACTTTCATCATTGCAGCAGCAGTAATGGTGAAAAAAGAGATGGCAAAACAGTAAACTTTCATTTTTCATACTTTTCTTTACATTTTTGAAATGAAAGCCATAAAAAAAGCCAGCATTACGCTGGCTTTTGTGTTTTTAAGGTTTAGAACTCGTATTTAACACTAATGTTGTAATTACGCTCAGCTTGCGTTTTGTCTCGACTTAACTCAGTCTTACCGCGAACATCGTTCCAAAGATGGTATTCTTCATTCGTTAGATTCATAACACCAGCACGAATGGTTATATCTTTCATTGGTTTGTAGTACGCCGTTAAGTCAACGACTGTCGCAGACGGCAAAGCAACTTGGTCTTTGATTCCGCCTTTATCACCATCAGAGTTGATATCACTGTTCGATTTCTTAGCCGTGTAGTTTACTTTTAGGCTTGTCCCCCAAAGTGCATTTGGTGAATCGTAATTTACAGCAGCTACGGCATTCCATGGGTTTACACTGTTCAAAGGATTACCATCACCATCTTCACCTTCTGTGTATGCTGCAACAAAGCGAGTTGTCACGCCTGATGGAAGACCAGCAATAGCATGCCAATCAAGACGGTTAGAGAGCTCAACCCCTTTAATGTTTGCTTCACTAATATTGATATTTGTGAATTCAGTTAAACCACCATTGTTTGATGACGTTTGCTCAATAAAGTCACTGTAATCACTGTAGTAGAACGCTACTTCAGTTGCCGACGCTGCAGTGTTATGACGGTAACCAAGCTCATAAGACAAACTCTTTTCAGATCCCAAATTTGGGTTAGGGCGGTTGGTATAGCCATGAGCCGGATTATCGTAGGTGTAGTAAAGCTCGTCGAACGATGGCGCTCGGAACCCTTGGCTCACTTGCGCGAAGATCGTGCCTGGTTGCGATATAGAGTAAGTTGCTCCTAAACGACCAGTTAATGCAGAGTCGCTAAACTTCTCGAATGACTCTTCAGAAGTATTTGAAGGATTAGTAGAGAAGTAATCGTAACGCACACCTGGAGTCAGAATTAGCTTGTCATTAAGAAGCGAAATTTCATCTTGCAAGAATAAACCAAAGCTTTCTTCTTTTGCATCCGGTGTGTAAACGTAAACAGTATCTGGCGTGCCAGGATCGGAATTAAACTCGCGATTGGTATTACTGATGTCACTATGTTTGTACGATATTCCGTAAACAATATAGTGATTTTGAATCTCTTTATCTAACTGAGTTTCGAATTCAAATTTGTCTTCAGTATATTCGTAATCTTTTTTCTGTTGGTTGTCACCACTAGGCGGTACGTAAGGTGGGTAACCAGGGCTGGCTTCGATAAAGCGATTAGAGACGCCGTTTTCTTCTTTACCAATCCATGTAAGCTTGGACGTGAGCGTATCCGAGATAGCTGCATCTGCAAACCAAATGTGCTTGAGCCCAATGCGATTTTGCTTGGTTGTGTCTTCAGCGTTGAAGTTTTTGTAACTTTTATGTGCGATCTCTGAGTCAGTCTCGTTGTAAATAACTTCTCCCAAGAACTCCAAGCGATGAGCGTCATTCAATTGAGATTGAAGTTTTACCAATAGATCGTTTTTGTAATAATTTTGGTTGTCCACAGAATAGTTATCGTAAGGCGCCTTAGAGAAATTTTGTAGCTCTGCACCATCACGGCGTGTAAAGGCTATAAGTGCTTCTGTATTACCGAAACGCTTTGCTAAAGCTACATGCTCACTAAAAGAGTTATCTTCCGATGAATAAGAGAGTTTAGCTTGACCACCAAAGTCTTTACCATCTTTGAGGAAATCCTTCGGATCTTTTGTTTCGAATGCGACAACACCGCCAATTGCATCACTACCATGTAGGCTAGAAGCTGCTCCTTTAACAATTTCGACACTCTTTAGCATATCGGGGTCGACAGTAACGGCACTAGAATTGATAAACGAATATGGTCCACCGCTGAATACACCTGGTTGAGATGCACCGTCTACTAAGATTTTAACTCGTTTACCTTCCATCCCGCGAATGTTAATACTTTGGACGCCTTGGCGTTGAGTGCCATTAATAGTAACACCTGGCGTATACTCGAATAGGTCATTCAAGTCCTTTACCATGTTTTCTTCGATGTCTTTCTCTGATACAACAGCAACAGAAGCAGCAACAGTGTTTATGGTTTGGTTGGTACGGGTGGCCGACACAACGACTTCTTCAAACTTAGAAGCTTCTTCCGCATAAGCAGTATGGGAAAGGGCAACTAAAATGGAGGCTGACAAAATTGATTTTTTATACATTGGCTTCAATACCTTAGATCCATAATAGGTAACAACACGCGGATATTAATGGATCTAAATGGTAATTACTATCATTACCATTGTCATTTATTGGTTTGTATTGAATCTTCTTCTTTGGCTATGAGCATTCCTAGTCTTTAGTTATCAATATGTTATATTATTTGTCGTTAGTTCTTGATAAGTTCATACAAATACAACGAATGTGATGGATATCACATTAAGAGAGGCCATGTGCAGAGTCCAATTACGTTAGAAGCACTCCATATTCTAGATGCTATTGATCGAAGAGGGAGTTTTGCTGCTGCTGCGAATGAGTTAGACAGAGCCCCGTCATCGCTGAGCTATCAAATCCAGAAACTCGAGCAAGACTTAGACATTATTATCTTCGATCGCTCTGGTCACAAAGCCCATTTTACTGAAGCAGGTAAGCTTATTCTTGAAAGAGGAAGAGCCATTTTACAAGCCAGTGAAAAGTTAGTGAACGATGCAACGTTATTGGCGAATGGCTGGGAACTGGATATTACCATTGCCTTCGATGGCATTATTCCTATATCCAACTTTTTCCCGATGGTTGATGCGTTGGCCGAGGTCAGCTCAACTCGAGTCAGGCTGCAAGAGGAGATTCTGGCTGGTAGCTGGGAGTCGTTGAATACGGGGAGAGCTGATTTACTGATTTGCCCATCACTGGATACGCTTCCTCAAGAAGTTAAGTCAGAAAAAATTGGTAAAATGAGTATGTATTGGGTAGCTTCCGCTGATCACTATGTTCACAAGCGTAGTGGTAAGTTTGATGAAGCAGCGCGAGAAAAGTATCGGATTATTGCTATTGCAGATACCGCACGTGAGCAACCAGCGCTCTCAATTAATATCATTCAAAAACAGCCTCGCTTGACCGTCACCAACTTTACGGCAAAAGTAGAAGCGCTCACTGCAGGTTTAGGTATTGGTACATTACCAAGCCAAATTGCACAACCTCTTATTGATAGTGGTGTATTGAAACGAATCGAAGGCACTGAAGAACAGCCGATGGATATTATTTTGGCATGGCGCCGGAACACTATGGGTGAGGCAAAATCCTGGTGTATTCAGTACTTAAAAAAGAATTGGAAACTAAAGTAACAACGTAACTTTTACTTCTTAGATTCCCATTGATTATCGAATGTAAGAAGTAAAAGTCATCGCTAATGCTGAGCTTTTCCATTTAAAGGGAGCACCATATCTGCCGTACCGTCTGCAAACTGGACATCGATCTCAAACCCCAAGTTCTGAGCCAACATCAACATCCCTCTGTTTGTTGGCATGGTCATTCCAGACATTTGCTTTGTGCCTTTAACTTTGCAATAGCTGATTATTTTCTGCATCAGCACTTTGCCTAAACCTTTTCCTTTCAAATCTGAACGAATCAAAATAGCAAACTCAGCGTCACTATTGTCTGGTGTAATCAATGCGCGGGCTACCCCTATGATAGACGGTCCGTCAGTATTAAACGCTACCGCAACAAACGCCATTTCGCGGTCGTAGTCGATTTGAGTAAAGTTTGCCAAAGCCTCATGGTTGAACTCTCCAACTTCAGAAAAGAAACGCTTATAGAGATCTTCTTTCGATACGCTATTAATGAATTGAGCATGCAGCGGCTCATCCTCTGGCAAGATAGGACGGAGCAGGATAGGTTGGCCATCTCGAAGCGTCACCGTTTCGACAAACTCTGCCGGGAAAGGGCGAATCGCTAGCCGTTTTTGGGCGTCTCCTTCGTACTTACACAGTGTGACATCTGCATCAAGGATAGTTAAATCGCTTCCGGACACTAGTACTGGATGGATATCCAGTTTTTGTATTTCTGGTAACTCAACTGCCATTTGGGAGATACGAACCAAGAACTTCGACAACTCAGTAATATCGAGCGCATCTTTGTGTTTCTGCAGGCGAATCTTTCCAGACTTTAGGGCAACAACGACAAGGTAGCGCGCAAGCGTCATGTTCAAAGGAGGAAGTGCAGCGACGGCATCTTGGGCTATATTCCACTCAGAGCCGCCTTGACCAAGCAAGATCACTGGTCCAAAGACTTTATCTACTGCAATACTAATCCGTAGCTCTTCAGCGCTGCCGAGCTTTGCCATCCCTTGTACCAACAGCCCATGTACATTGGCGGAAGGGTAACTGAGCTTTACGGTATCTAAAATGGATAGCGCTGCGTTGGAAACTTCTCGACTGTTTCTTAAATTTAGAGCGACACCGTGAACATCCGATTTATGAGGAATGTCTGGAGAACGTAATTTAACCGCAACAGGGTATCCAATATTTTCTGCCATATGAACAGCTTCAATGTCGTCAGATGCAATCCACGTAGGCAAAACGTTAAACCCGAACAGCTTAAATAATGGGCTGGTTTGATGCGTATCCAAGGTGACTGTGTTTTTATCCAGTAGTCGTTCGTTTACCCACTCTTTTGCTGAACTCACACTTCCAGAATGTAATGGCTCTGCCGTCGTTGGCGTTTCCATTAGTTGTTTCTGGTTTCGTCTGTATTCGACCAAGTGCATGTATGCTACAACCGCACTTTCAGGTGTTCTATAGGTTGGAATACCTGCTTGAGTAAATGCCAGTCGCGCTTCTCTCGACGTTTGTTCTCCTGACCAGTTGGTCAAGATATTAAAATGCTTATGCCGAGGGTGAGATTTGATGGCATTAATAACGGCTTGAGCAGTTTCAAGAGGATCAGAAACAGCAGAAGGACTATGCATAATCAATATCGCATCTGCACAGTCGTTATTCATCAGTGCGTTAATGGTATCAATATAGCGTTTTTGGGTTGCGTCACCAGACAGATCAATTGGATTTCGAGCACGCCAGTTGGATGGAAGTACTGCTTGTAATTGCTCAATGGAAGCGTCATCAAGCGTTGCGAGTTGGCCACCACGTTCAATCAAAGTATCAACGGACATAACAGCAGGGCCGCCGCCATTGGTGATGATCGCTAAACGCTCTCCACGAAGTGGCACAGAATGCGTGAGTGTTTCAACCGCGGCAAAAAGCTCATGCGTATTGCTGACTCGTAACATACCAGTTCTGCGAATAGCAGAATCGTAAATTACGTCAAGTGTATCTCCGTCTTGCTGCTCAAAAGTATTCATCTCTTTAGAGCGGCCCGCTTTTAGCACCAATATACGTCGGTTACGTGAAGCGGCGCGCGCAGCAGACATAAATCGGCGAGCGTCTTGGATATTATCAACATAAAGCAGAATAGCTTCTGTGTTTCCATCCATACTCAAATAGTCGAGCAAATCTGCAAAATCGATATCCTGTCCACGCCCAATCGAAATGAACGAAGAAAAACCAATGTTCTTATCATTTGCCCAGTCTAAAACCGTGGTACAAACCGCCGCGGATTGTGAGATGAAAGCAATTTTTCCAGGTTTAGCTGCAACAGGGGAAAACGTGCAGTTAAAATTGTGCCAAGGAAGGATGATACCTAAGCTGTTTGGGCCTAAGACTCGAATGTTCAATGATGAGATATCTAAAGGCTTAGGGTCATCAGAGATAACAATCGCAAACGGTGTGCCTCTCTCATCTAGCTCTTTAAGCAACTGCTCGTTACGTGAAACGTTCGTACACAAAATTGCAATATCTGGCGTATAGGGCAGGGAAGCTACATTAGGGTAAGCGATCACGCCAGATACGGCTTTATATCGCGGCGTTACTGGCATAATCGCGCCACCAAATCCACTTTGTAGAAGGTTGCGCATCACAACATGTCCTGCTCGCAATGCTTTTTGAGATGCCCCAATAACGGCCACAGAGTTGGGTTTAAAGAGTTTATGTAGTTTATTCATGCTGACTCCTAGCCGTTTGTAAGTCACGTTGGCTTCTCGGTTTCATATCAATCATAAACGAATAATTTACTGATAAAACATCTTCAGACCAGACATTGCAGAAAATGTGTACGATGCTTATGGAGTTTGTGTTATTCATCACATCAAAATCACAGATTATTGTATTTGATGCTTGATAAACGGCCCTGCTATCGGCATGATTTATCGTAATATTTATCCAGAGCATTTGTTACTTCATGAAAAAAATCGCAATCATCGGCTTGTCAGTTCTGCTTTCTGCTTGTGCATCTGAAACTTACATCACGGATGTGACCTCAGAAAGTTACCGAGAGGACTACAAATCAGATCGTATCTCTAAACCAATTATGGCGTCTGAAAACGCTGTAGTAGAAAAAGACGTACAACCAACTGTTGTGAAAATGACGGCAAAGCCTGAAGAAAAGAAAGTAGTCAAGCTAACGCCAAAAGAGCAGGCGAAGCCAGTTAAGATCGTACCACCAAGTAAAAAGCAAGCTGGCATTCAACGATTCGGCTATACCATTCAAGTCGCAGCTGTGGGTAGCCAAGCTAAAGTCGATCAGTTTGCAAATAAGCTGCCACAGAACGGTCAGCCAATTTGGGAAAACTACAAAGTCGTCAACGGTACTAAGTGGTTCTCAGTTTTATACGGAGACTACGCAACAAGCGCAGAAGCCAAGCAAGCGATTTCGACTTTGCCAGCTCAATTTCAGCAGTTAAGACCATTTGTTAAAAGCATTGATGCAATCAAAAACTCAGCTTACCCAACGCTTAACAAATTAAATTAACACATCAAATAAGGGAGCGAATAGCTCCCTTATTTATTTGCTCAAATCCTATTCGAACAACATTCCTCACATTAAAATTACTGTACGTCACACTTCAAAGGTTTATCATAATAAATAGTATCTTTTGTAGGTCACGGAAAGATGGATTCATGATTAAAAATATTCTTTTACTATGCGGCGGTGGCTCTTCTGAGCACGAGATTTCATTATTGTCTGCAAACTTTGTCGAACAACAACTAAATCTTATTGAAGACGTTCACGTTACACGCGTAGAAATAAAAAACGAAGGTTGGATGACCAACCAAGGTGAGTTGGTTTACTTGGATCTCAATACCAAGCAGTTGTGCTCAAGTGAATCTAATCAAACCATTGATTTCATCGTGCCTTGTATACATGGTTTTCCTGGCGAAACAGGCGACATTCAATCTCTGTTTGAAATCGCAGGTATTCCTTATCTTGGCTGCGGGCCAGAAGCGAGTAGCAATAGTTTCAATAAAATCACATCTAAGCTTTGGTACGACGCTATCGGCATACCCAATACGCCATACTTATTCTTAACGCGAAACGATGAAGAAGCTCACGTTCAAGCTCATAAAGCCTTTGAAAAGTGGGGAAAAGTTTTTGTTAAAGCCGCTCGCCAAGGCTCTTCCGTTGGCTGTTACAGTGTCACAGAAAAAGACAAGCTTTCTAATGCAGTAAATGATGCTTTTGGGTTTTCTGACCAAGTGTTGGTTGAGAAAGCAGTAAAACCTCGAGAACTTGAAGTTGCTGCATATGAGATGAATGGCCAACTACATATCACTAAGCCAGGCGAGGTCATCGCGCCTGATGGTGCTTTTTACTCGTACGATGAAAAGTACAGCAGTTCAAGTCACTCGCTCACAGAAGTTGAGGCGAAGAATCTAACTCAAATACAATTAGATTCCATCCAACACGCGTCAGAGACGGTATTTAAACAAATGAATCTTCGTCATTTATCTCGTATCGACTTTTTCCTAACGGAAGATGATGAGATTTACTTAAACGAAGTAAACACATTTCCAGGAATGACTCCGATCTCAATGTTCCCTAAAATGCTTCAAAACAACGGGCACAAATTTCATGAGTTCTTGGAAGATTGTATAAACAGTGCAAAGTGATTAACGTTATCGAGACGCGTTTTATGATACAAGTTGTTTTCTAGAGCAAGGTTTATTCAAGCCGTATTTGAATATTGTTCAGTAGCAATTATGATTATATCAACGCATTAAACAGATGACTCAGTGGTATGGCGATTTCAAATTATAGAGGTTTTAACCTGCAGTCAGTCGGATCAGATGGCAGTGTTTGGAAGGTTAAAATCAAGAACCACGTCTTACAGGGAAGTTTGACGGCGGTAAAGAAAAGCATTGATTGGTGGTGTGACACCGCATCGATTATTGATCCCAAAGAGTTTGCTTCACTCGGACAGAGAGTGCAGCAAACTGGTGTTGAAAAATCAGAGGTCTTTAACGGCTATACTATTCAAAACGATACAGGCCAACCTAACTCTTGGTACTGTATGTTTAATGGTAAACTGATCAAGGGCAGTAAAGCCGCTATTCAACGCCATATCGAAGCTTATTTGGTTGCAAAGCAAAAAGCGATGCAAGCTCAACAACAAAAGAAACAATAGAATGACTCTGGTATATTCAACAGAAACCGGTCGAATTAAACCGGAAGAAGAAAAAGTATCTCGCCCTAAAGGCGATGGTGTTGTTCGGATTCAGCGCCAAACGAAAGGCCGTAAAGGTAAAGGCGTATGCATTGTTACAGGTTTAGACTTGGATGATGCACCTTTAAAGTTATTAGCGGCAGAACTCAAAAAAGTCTGTGGCTGTGGTGGCTCTGTAAAAGATGGCAATATCGAGATTCAAGGTGATGCTAGAGACAAGATCAAGGCACATCTTGAAAAGAAAGGCATGACAGTCAAATTAGCCGGTGGCTAATTTAATATTTCCAGTAAACAAAAATGGCGTCTAAAGAAATAGACGCCATTTTTTATAAGTTGCTAATTGAAGAGCAAGCAATCGTAGATTGATAGATCGATATTAGCTATTTTATGGTAAATAACCATTATGTTTAATGCTCACAGTAAGGCCCTTAAATTTAAAATCTGCAGGGGAATATAGGAGCATACTCAGACAGCATTTAGCGTACGGCGACATGCAATTTAACATAATATACATAATGCGAACTTAAGAGTTAGAAGATTAGCATTGGTGAAGTCAGTTTAGTTACACCGTATTTGGCTGTTGCTGCTTTGCAAGCCTCATCAGCTGTCTTGTATGGACCGTGAACTTTGATTTCACCACAGCGACAACTTGATAATAACCAGTCATCAACTTTAAAACCGTGTGGCTGATTAAGTTCCTTCATTGTATCTTGGGTTACGTTCAACACTGTACACGTTGGTTCTGCATCTTGCTCATTCAACATGAGTCAACATGGACACGCATTTGCTTAACCCAAACGTGTAAGTACTACATTAGTTTTATAGGAACAAGGAATCTAACAGATGTAAACTCTCTACTTTTCAATCTATACCTAGATCTTTCTTCATATGTTCACTCAACTCGTTAGTGGTTCTTACATTAATCTTATGTTTGCAATGATGGATTCTCAGCTCTTCACCAAATAATTTTACTAGTGATTTGGTATACAAAGTACTAATATTATTTATTATTCTATACAATGTATCTTTCTGATAAACAAATCTTTTCGAATTTTGTATTGCAGTCTTCATATTTTAATATCCTTACACGTTTAACTTTATAATTTAAAAAATCAATTTCAACTTTTATTATTACTTTTTCCGATATGTAATGAGTCATTATCAATGATGCACAATCAACAATTAAATCACCCGAATCCAACTTAGTAATTTCACGAGACAAATTCTTTATTTTTAAATCTTTATTTTCCATATTTAATCCGATTGAGTTAATTTCTTCAGGATATCGGTTCAACTTAATATCCAATATAGTTTTATTAAGATAGTAGTCTGCCATTATTTCATGGCGGCTTTTAAATATCATTGCCCCCCTCCGATGATGCAAGTTATACTTTCCCACCAGTTAAAAGACAACGTGACTCAGAGTTGCAAAAAGGTAACAATCATGGAATTGATGAACAATGAGCTGATCTGCTTTGCAGCCATTTGTAAACACCTCTCTCTTACAGAGGCATCAAAAGAACTTGGAAAGTCTAAAGCTCAAGTCAGCAGGCAGCTAGCAGCATTAGAAAAACAACTTGGCGTAACACTTGTCCACAGAACAACAAGGAAACTCGTTTTAACTGATCATGGCGAAAGCATTAGAGAGCTTGCTATCAAGACGTTAGAGAGTTTGCACGAGTTAAATTACAGAGCTAGCTCGTTGAGTGAATGCATTGATGGAAAGTTTAAAATCACAATGCCCAACTCTATAGCCTCTTCTATTTTTGGTTCTGTTCTAAAAACTTAAAAGAACGATATCCAAAAGTTGATTTTGAAATATCGTCAAGTAACAATGTAGAAAATTTATTAGAAAGCAACGTAGATTTAGCGATTAGGCTTAATAATGTTATTGATGACACTCTTATTGCACATAAAATTGGTGATTATAGTGATGTTTTGATATCTAGGGTAAGTAATGCCAACAACAAAACACTATTAATCTACAAACATCATTCGAATAAGGAATCAATTAAAAATCAATATACTGATGTTATCGAAGTTGATAACACCTCTATTTTAATAAACTTTGTTTCTGAGGGAGTTGGGGTTGGTGTCATTCCAAACTATCTTATTAAAAGTAACTATATAGACAAAAACATCCGAATATCGCAAACTTTTGATATAGAACGTTCCATGTATATTGCCTACCCTTATCAAAACCCTTTGCCAAGAAAGCTAGCTGAGATATCTACTTTTATTAGGTCTTAGTTATCACAAGTATTGAAGAGTGAGTCATTTTAGGGCGGTTGTTCAGATTTAGAATTTTGCGTTGTCTACTCAACTACGCCTAACGCTAACCTTTGTAACATATTGTTTCGGCGGTATTTATTAACACCCCCATCTTTATGCTTGCTATCACAATGTGAGATGCTCTGCCGTCTTGTTATCAAGGTTTTGCGCGGAATAAATCACGTGGGGTAAACGATAGATTGACTTACATTAAAATTTTCATCAAAAGCGACTTTATATAAAATTGATTTCATACCAATCTATGTGTATCTTCTACCCATATCCCCACAATAACCAAGGAGAATGCCATGGATAAGCTACTCGCGTCTGCATTAGAAATTAAGCAGCGAACTATGGTGACTGGCTTTTTTGCTAGAAATGGATTCAAAATCGCTATGACCGATTTTGATGATGTCACTTTTGAGCGAGAAGGCGTGCAAGTTAACGTACATTTTGATCTGCAGTCAAACGCGGAGTCTGCATCTGTTTTATCTCATGAGGCATCAATCATTCCTAGCTAAAAACTTTTATTATCACCGATACACCAAGCCGAACATAAAAGTTCGGCTTTTTAGTGACAAAAAATGATGAGTGCGAACAAGAGTTGTCGATCACTCGTCTAAATAGACGATTAATAAATCAGCTTCAACTTCGTTCACAACCTTTGGTATCGATGAAAAAAAGCGACTCAATAAGTTGTGATGATGACCACAGACAACTAAATCTATCCCCTCTTTTTTGACGATTCCCGATAGTTTTATATGAAGATCGCCGATTACTACCATGGTCTCGTTTACTGGGTATAAGCATTTATCAGCGAGCTCTTGCAGCCTTCTTTCCAATTCTTGCTCTTCCTTCGCTTCCATGACTATGCGATCAACATCTACGTGAACAAATGAGAGTTTGCTGCTTGAGTTATCTGCTTGCATTATTGCTTTTTCGATAACGGCTTGGCTAGATTTAGATAAGTCGACAGCAACCAAAACGTGCTTGTAACCCATCATTCCTCCCTTGGTTAGTTTTTGTTCTCATATTAAGTCTAGTCCACATAGAGCGAACACAACATCAAAACTACTGCTACTCATCCAAAGATCAACGATGTTTTCCCAATTTCTTCTCTAATTATCGGACTATTTAACAGAAAGGACGTCAGGAAACGTTACGTTGTAATAGGCGTTACTGCTCTTGATTTCTACTACTCTTGAGGTTTCATATTACCCACTTCAACGTCGCCTAGTTTAGTAAAACTACTTTAGGTTAAGCGTGTTCAATATGTAACGCTCCGCTCAAATCCAGGAGACGTATTTCGGCTAAAAAAGCAGCTAAATAAGATGAACTTCCGATTCATCTATTACATATGTCTGCGAGTGCTTACTGTTCTTATATCGCGTATTTAATAAGTCTAGTTTAATTACCGTTATAAGTTACGGTGTATCTTTTTTCTTTTTTTCAGCATAATCCTCTACCTTGGAACGAAACCCTCTCGCGCTTTGTAATTAAATTACAAGATCAATCGCAACCAATATGGTTGGCAGATTAAATGTCCGAGGTAAATAATTGATATTATTGAGTTTAATTTATGAGTTCTTTAAAAAATGCCTAATTACCTGTGCTACGAAAACTAAGGTTAACACGATTAGGTAAAATTTTACCAACTCGCTATTTAGTCTTAAAGGCAATTGAACAAGATTACAATCATAGAGGTTTAGTAAATTGTAGTTACAGCGTAATTAGGGTGGTGTTTGGGAATGTAAAGGAATAGAAAATAGAAAGGCAAAAAACAGGGCGTATGCCCTGTCCATGAATTGATTAGTTTTGTTGCTGTTGTTTTTCTGCGTACTCAGATCGAATCCGTTCTGCAACAATTTTGATAGCTTCTGCAGTACTTGTGCCCTTCGCCATCAATTCTTGAATTCTCTCTACAGCTTGTTGTTGCTCTTGGTGAGATAGAGGGGGTAAATCGTCAAACATAAAAAGCTCCTCATTTTGAGGAGCTGACTATAACGATTCAATTAATAGGTAGCAAGGAAATTAATGGATGCACCCATAGCGTTCTCGTTTGTGTACTGAGCTGCGATATCCAATTCGAACAACTTAAGTGGAGACAACCCGATACCAGCAGTAATGGTTCCTTCGTCATTACTTCGAGCTAAGTTCTTCATATACCCTGCTCGTAATGCCATTTGACGCAAAATATCAAATTCAATACCAGCTCGAATCATTTGCGTATTATCATCAAAGGATGAAAAACGTTTTTCTTCGTTGAGATCGTAGTCAACACTCATCGTAAAGTAATCGGCAACAATCCCTGCCCCAACAGTGTATACAGGACGCATGCTATATTCGTATGATTTTATCGTATCACTGCCATACTGGAATGATTTTGTTTTAACGTCTCTTCCGATCAAATTTTTCGCTGAAATACCGAGACGATATGGGCCAAAGAACCAAAGTGCGCCGGCGTCTAAGTTAAACATCGTTTCCGCGGTCTCATTTTCACGTAAGTCTTTAGTATCAAAATTCTGAAAACTCGTGGCGTATGAGTATGTGTATATACGCTGAAGTTTAGGAGTAACACCAAAAGAAATGTGTTGGTTCATGAAATTAGTGTATTTAGCAAGTGAAATACCTGCTTCAGCCACGCCAATAGAAACACCTTGTACATAGCTATCATCTAATGGATTAGTACCTGAGGTATCAACATTTGGTTGTACGAATGATTCAGTGTATAGCTTACCGTATGCAGTTGCAGATAAGAATTTGTTGGGGATACCAATGGCAACGACACCACCAAGATCAAAGTCTGTCTTTTTCCCATCGATAGCATCCATCGATTTTTTGATTTCATCGACGTCTGTCAATTTGCTGATGCGTTCGATCTCATCAACTAGATCATATTGATCATCGTAGCTGCCACCAAAACTTGGCACGATCATGCCTGCATCGTCATTTCGGCGATAAATCGCAGTAAGAGCGGGGTTGAAAAAAGGCGCAGTTAGATAAGTTGCTGATACGGTACCAACGCCACCCATTGCATCACTACGAGCCTCTATCGCATAAGTAGCAGCAGAAGCAGCATTAGCGAAAAGAATAGTAGCAACAGAAGTGGCAAGAATTTTATATTTGTTTTTCATACTACACTTGTGATTTTAGTTCGTCCTGAACCTTTATCGGCACAAGTAGTATTTCTTTAACTATTCTTCCTGAGAAAGATCATAGGTTCGGCTAATAGTTTGAGCCTGCTCAACAATTATATCGCCCTGCCAACGGCGACTATTGATACTTACCGCCAATACGTATCTATCGTTTGGGACACCCGCTAGCTCCAATGAATTTGGATAGTTAGACTCGTAAGTCTTTTTCCACATTTGCTCGTACTGGCCATCAATGTAGTCATACAAACCGACTTCAAGTTGCGGTAATGGACAATGGGGATTACGAAGTGCGCTCTTTTCTACTTTCCAATTCTCTTTAGATGTCCAACGAACATATTGAGAAGAGTTTGAATCTCCAAGTATTACCCAAGTTCGATACTCTTGTTTATCAGTAGAAACAACGGTTAAGTGATATAAACCAGCTTCAAGCTTACCGGTTAAGTTATAGCGTTTCGAGTAACTACGCTCGTTGGCAAGTTCTGTCCCGTTCGGCTGTTGTTCATAGCTGAATGAACTGTCCGCGGATATAGAATCATCCACCCATCGATTAAATGAAATATTTTCGATGTCAGTTGTAGCTCTTAGCTTGATTACCAATCTAAATGTATCTCGCCCAGGGCTTTGAATAGTCTGACGAATAACGTTCACACCACTTATCCAATCAGGCAGCGTTACACCAGTGAGAGCCTTGCCACAGTTTTTAGATAGTGACTGACCAAGAAGATCATTAAGGTGAGGAGTCAAATCTTTACTTGGTTCCGTTTGCCAGAGTTCAACAAGAGAGTTGAACATACCCGCAAGATCATCTTCAAGTAAGTGTTGATGTGCCTGTGTTAAAGGCGTGTTAGTTTGAAACCAGTCCATTGCATGGACTGGTTTCACTAACGCTAATGAGAGAACTACAGGGAGTAGTATTTTCATTACGACTTATGCTTTCATCTTGTAGCCAACACCACGAAGTGTTTCAATTTCCAGTCCTGGCAGTTTTTGACGAAGCTGTAGTACATGTGTATCAACCGTACGTGTTGTCGGGAAGTGATTGTAACCCCAAACGTGGTCAAGTAGCTCATCACGAGTAAACACGCGACCTAAGTTTGACGCCAAAAATAGCAGCAAATCAAACTCTGTTCGAGTAAGCGTAATTAGCTCGTCTTTATAAGTCACTTCACGAGTCGAGCGGTCAATCTCTAAGTCTTTTGTAATCACTTTATCAGCGTTGCTTTGTTCTGCTGAATCCGGTGCTCGTAGCTGTGCACGGATTCTCGCAAAAAGCTCCGCCTCAGCAAAAGGCTTTGTTAAGTAGTCGTTCGCGCCGGAATCAAGGCCTGCAACTTTATCTTTTACGGTAACAAGTGCCGTTAACAAGATAACTGGTACGTCTTTAATCTGTTTCCATTCTGGGAGACATTGTACAGAGTCACCATCTGGGAGTTGGCGATCGAGAATTACCAAGTCAGCTTTTTTCCATTGTGGCTCTACGTCTGCAATACGCTCCACATGTAAACACTCATATCCTGCTTGTTCCAGGCTTACTAACAGGCCGTCAGCCAAGTTTTTATCGTCCTCAACGAGAAGCAGTGTCTGTTTCACAAGGTATCTCCAATATAAAAGTTGTAGGTGGTCCCATTAAGGACATTTTTCCGCCCATGCGGCCTACCATAGATTCAACGATTGTTAATCCAAGTCCTAACCCGCTCTTACTTACGAACGGTTTCTTCAAATTTGCCCAATCTTTAGCCGTTAGGCCTCCTGCATCTCGGACTTGGAATACTATTTTTTCTTCACTAGTTGAGACATCCAATTCAACCGGTGCGACACCGTACTTAAGCGCATTACGAAGCAAGTTATCGATACAAGTTCCTAACCAGTACACATTAACTTTAGCAGCCACATCTTCATTGATGTTAAAAAGCACGGCACTATCAAATTCTTCTTCGATCTTAAATTCTAACCAATCTGCAACGGATGGTACCCAGTCTGTTGCAAGCATTTGGTTATCAGATTGCAAATAATCTTTACTTGCTTCTGCCAATTGACGCAGGCGGCGCGTATCTTCACACAATCTGCGGAATTCGTCATACACACTTTCAGGCAAATGCTCGAACTCTCGACGAAAGCCTTCAACCGTTAGTGACAGAGATGCAATCGGTGTTCTGAGCTCATGCGTTAAAATTTGCAACACGAGCATTCTACTACGTAGTTCTTCTCGCTTGCTATTCCAACGGTACACCGCCCAACCAATCACCAAAAGAATATTGGCGATTACCAGTATGATCATACTGATCCGCAAAACTTGCGAGTGATCTTCTACATCCCAACAAATATTGCCTCGTTTAACAAAGCAACTTTTGCTTTGAGAGGCTAGAGCGTATGACAGACCCGCATTCGCTACGTTCTCTTGCCAGATATCTTTCTCGAAAACAAAGTAACGGTCACCACGTCTTAGCCAAAGTTCGTTACCTTCAATAAACATGCTCGCGCCTGCAATCAAAGCATTAATGGCGTCGTCATCCATGTTTTTCAAGCTTTCTAGCAACTCATCCCCTTCCTCGTTATCACGCTCTTTTATATGCATGTACTGAGATAGTTTGGGTTTGAGTTCTGGATACTTATCCACATAACGTGCCGCGTACGTCCCACCACCAGGGTGAATGAGACCACTACGCGAGAACCAACGAGGTGTCAGCTGCGTCCCTTTACAAATCGCTCTTGTAAATACTAAAGGCTCAGTAATTAAAGGACTTAATGGTAATTTGCCACGACAAGTATTCGCCAAGCTGTAAAGCTGTTGGATATCTTTTAACGGATAGTCAGACGTTTGCGGCAGAAGCGAATCTGGCGCAAGTAACTTGGTAGGATAATTTGATTGCAGAATACGAATATCGTACGACTTAAGAGCTACTTCATAGTTAAATAGCTCTGTAAACGTATCTATTCTTTCTGGTAGTGAATCGGAAAATGCAGGTGCCGAAAAAAGCGGCAATACAGTTGCAAAACCGAGCAAAAACTTTTTAATCAAACTGTTACCGTCACTTGTTACATTAGCCAAAACTATACATCAATCTACAAGCAATTGACATCTGCTAACAGAAGGATTTGCATTACTATAACATTGAAACGGAACAAAAAAGGGCCAGCGATTGCTGACCCTGTATAGTTTTAAATCAAGAATGGTTAAAGTGCTTTAAAAATAGACTCAACACTTTCTTTCGCATCACCAAATAGCATTGATGTATTTTCTTTGAAGAACAGTGGGTTCTGTACTCCTGCGTAACCAGTGTTCATTGAGCGCTTGAATACCACTACGTTTTTCGCGTTCCATACCTCCAATACGGGCATACCAGCGATTGGGCTGTTCGGATCTTCCAGTGCGGCTGGGTTGACCGTATCGTTAGCACCGATAACCAATACGGTATCGGTTTCTGCAAAGTCATCATTGATTTCATCCATTTCAAGAACGATATCATACGGTACTTTTGCTTCAGCGAGTAACACATTCATATGCCCCGGTAGACGACCCGCTACTGGGTGAATCCCAAAGCGAACTTCAATACCTTGTGAACGAAGTACATCAGTAATTTCATGAACAGGGTATTGTGCCTGAGCTACTGCCATGCCATATCCTGGAGTGATGATTACTGATTTTGAGTTCTTCAACATCTCTGCAACTTCTTCAGCCGTTGTTTCACGATATTCGCCCTGCTCTTCGTCACCTGAAATCACTATCTCTTGACCAAAACCACCGGCAATAACACTGATAAACGAACGGTTCATTGCTTTACACATGATGTAAGAAAGAATCGCACCTGATGAACCTACCAAAGCACCTGTTACAATCAATAGATCATTTGCGAGCATGAAACCTGCTGCCGCTGCTGCCCAACCTGAGTATGAGTTCAACATAGAGACAACAACTGGCATATCAGCACCACCGATTGAAGCGACTAAATGGTAGCCGAATGCGAACGCGATCAAAGTCATCACAATAAGAGCGAACATGCTGCCATCTGCTTTTACGAAGTAGATCATAAGAAGCGTAGAAATAACAACCGCTGCGAGGTTCATTTTGTGCTTATGAGGCAGGTTAAGTGGCGACGAAGAAATCACACCACGCAGCTTACCAAATGCGACAATTGAACCGGTGAAAGTTACGGCACCGATGAACACACCCAAGAATACTTCTACAAGGTGGATAACATGCTCAGCATGTGTTGCTGCTTCTGGCGCATCTAGGTAACTGTTGTAGCCAACTAAAACCGCAGCTAAACCTACAAAGCTGTGTAGAATCGCAACCAGTTCTGGCATCTCGGTCATTTCTACTTTCTTCGCATAGAAAATACCGATCGCACCACCTATCGCCATCGCGATAATGATCCAACCAAAACCTTGCGCATCTGGGCTAAAGATCGTCGCTATCAGCGCGATCGTCATACCAGCGATACCGTAGTAGTTACCATTACGAGCAGACTCTTGCTTTGAAAGTCCCGCCAAACTCATGATGAAAAATAATGCAGCAACAATGTAAGCTGCTTGTACTAATCCTGCAGACATTGTGACTCCTATTTATCTTTGCGGAACATTTCAAGCATACGCTTGGTGACGGTGAAACCACCGAAGATATTGATACTCGCGATCAATACGGCAATAAAAGATAGGAATGAAACGACGCCATTACCTTGTCCAATTTGCAGTAATGCACCAACGACAATAATGCCAGAGATAGCATTCGTTACTGACATTAGTGGAGTATGAAGTGCATGGGTAACATTCCATACTACGTAGTATCCGACAACACACGCTAGAACAAATACAGTAAAGTGAGAAAGAAACGCTGCCGGAGCAACCGATGCAACCCATGCAAAGGCTCCAACAGCCGCTGCCACACCAATAATTTTCTTCGTTGGAGACGTAGGTTCTTCTACTTTAGGCTCTGGCTTCGCAGGCTGTTCTTGTTTCACTTGCGGCTGAGCTGAAACCTGAATTGGTGGCGCTGGCCAAGTAACTTCACCTTCTTTCACCACGGTAACGCCACGGATAACAACATCTTCAAAATCAATATTGATGTTGCCATCTTTCTCTTTACACAGCAGTTTTAGAAGGTTAACAAGGTTTGTCGCGTAAAGCTGAGAAGATTGTGTAGGCAAACGACCAACCATGTCAGTGTAACCAACAATTTTTACCCCGTTATCCGTCATGATAACTTGGTCTTTCACTGTATATTCACAGTTACCGCCATTAGCGGCTGCCAAGTCAACAATTACACTGCCCGCTTTCATGCTGTCGACCATTTCTTTGGTGATCAACTTCGGCGCAGGTTTACCAGGGATGAGCGCGGTCGTAATAATGATATCAACATCTTTAGCTTGCTCTGCGTATAATTCTGCCGCTTTTTTGTTGAAGTCATCAGACATTTCTTTTGCGTAGCCATCCCCAGAGCCTGACTCTTCTTGAAAGTCAACGGTCAGGAACTCAGCGCCCATCGATTCAACTTGCTCTTTTACTTCTGGGCGGACGTCAAACGCACGGACAATGGCACCTAAGCTACCTGCAGCACCGATAGCCGCCAAGCCAGCGACGCCAGCACCCGCAACCAATACTTTCGCTGGAGGTACTTTACCGGCAGCCGTAATTTGACCTGTAAAGAAACGACCAAACTCATGAGCTGCCTCAACCACTGCACGATAACCAGCGATATTAGCCATCGAAGATAGCGCGTCTAAGGCTTGTGCACGTGAGATACGAGGAACGGAATCCATGGCAAGAACGTTAATGTTCTTACTTGAAAGTTGTTCCATCAACTCAGCATTTTGAGCCGGCCAAATAAAGCTAACCAGTGTTGATCCATCTTGCAGTAACGCAATTTCGTCAATGCCTTGCTCATCATCCACAATTGGCGCATTAACTTTTAAAATAAGGCCAGATGCCCAAACTTCTTCACTAGAAACGATTTTCGCACCAGCTGCTTCATAAGCGGCATCATCGAAACTCGCTAGCACCCCCGCTTGGGATTCAATCGCGACATCGAATCCCAATTTTATTAACTGCTCAACCGACTTCGGCGATGCAGCCACTCGCGATTCACCCGCGAGTATCTCTTTAGGTACACCGATTTGCAAAACGCATACTCCTTGTATACATATCAATAAATTAGTCCCAAAACAGAGCGTCGCTCTACTCTAATTCTTTTTTATTTCTATCTGTTTACCACGCAAGACAATTGCAAACGAAAGATGATGTTTGGGGACACCCATTTGCACAATAACACCTTGACTAACAGCCCTGTTATTATTCTGTTTGTATCGAACGCGTCTCATTACTTCAAGTGTTTTGTAATTTAAATACTAAATTTCATTACATATAACGCTAAGTAATGAATGATTGTCGCTCTGTGCTCGAAAAATAACAACGCAACACCGTACTAGACTGAGGTCTAACCAGGTAACGATTAAATACTGACTTAACAGAGATTTAAGCGTTAAAAAGAAAGAACCACTAGCATATACACTAATGGCTCTTTTTAAGATGACTGGAATCAAATTGCAGTAAATTGCTAGTCGAAGATTTTATCGCCCATTTGATCAATAAACATTTGAGATTTCTTCAACATAAGGTCATTGGCATCTTGCTCTGAGCCAAGTAAATCGGAGCGAATAAACCGATGTGTTTTCACTTCATCATTGTCATGCTTTTCTATTCGACCAGCGATGCGATATTGTCCGCCCTCTGAAAGGCTCTCTGGGTAAATAAAGAAACCTTTATACTCAACTGGCTCGATAGTTTTAGCTTCAGCGGTTTTCTCACTACCACCAAACAAACGCGAAAAAAATCCCACGATTCCTCCTTGGGTCAACTCACTAGTCAACTGAGCGACTCTTACTTGATATTAACGTTAAGGATCGGTTTTTCATACCAATCCAACTCTTTGTCATCATCATAACTAGTATGGGAAAAAATTACAGGCACATCATACTCTCGGTTCTTACGCCTGTCTTCTTTCACCATTTCTGCGGCGTTTTTCACCGCTATATCCGCGCTTTGCTTAAACTGGCTTAATTTTTGTTCAGGAAGTGAAGACAAAAAATCAATATCATGACGGATATAGACAGGCTTGAGCTGGATAAGCGCAAGGCAAGCAATATCGGCTAACTGTTCGTTGTCATACTGTTCTAAAAATTCGGGCAAACTGAGAACCTGGCCTACTAATGTTTCCATGTAATTGTGCACATCTGAGCTTATCTGCATCTGTAAATCTCCTTTTTCCTATGAAATGAGTATAGCAACGACTTGTTTATAACAACTTATTGATTGCTCTTAATTTAATCAATCTCTCTCTTTTTGCCGTAATGTCTTCCAAAATACTTGGGAAAAGGAACAAATAGACGTATTCTTGCTAGTTCTCAAAGTTCGAAATTCAATAACGGATAAATATCCATATTGATAAAACGATTTACCTAACCAATTATATAGTCAACTATTTTCAGGCAGTTTGTAATAGATGTCCTCATCGTCAATGACTTCATCAGGCTTCAGATTCTTATTCCCTTTTTTGCTACTGGGCATAGTGAGTTCGGGCATGGACAGCATTATTCAGATGACTCAGGCAAACTGGGGCATTGCCGCAAACTTGCCGTACATACTATTAGGTTGTGCGCTACTCCTTTGTTATTCATTTAAGCAAGGCAGAGAGTCCATGGTGTGCTTGGCAATGTTGCTAGCCTATTTTGTGATACAGCACCGCCTACAAGTCCCGCTTCAAAGTGGTACCGCTTTACTTGAGCTAACCATTTTAACCACGTTACTTCCTGTCTCGTTTCTTACGGTATTTTTGTTTAGTAAAGAAGGTTTTGACTCTAGAGCCATGTTGACTTACATCTTGATGTTAGCAATGTTCGTTCTTTGGTCTTATCTAACGCTAGCATATTACGTTGAAGGAGGGTTTGAACAATGGACAAGCGGTATTTTATTTATTGTACCTACGGTCTCTAAACTGCCTTTAATTCTTGTTTTATATTGCGTGGGTATTGTCTGTTTTCTTGGAATCCTTGTTTTAAAGAAGAATGAAATTATTCATGCGATGACCTACTCTGCCATGGTATTGGCGTCTGCGACGTTCATTTTCTTTGATGTGCAGTACATATCAAGCACCATGTTTACGCTAACAGGGCTGCTTATCATTATTTATGCCGCTTCCGCTAGCCATCAACTGGCTTTCACCGATAGCCTAACGCTGATTCCAAGCAGACGTGCACTTGATCTCGATCTAAAACACATGGGTAAGAAGTTCACGATCGCAATGCTTGATGTTGACCATTTTAAAAAGTTTAACGACACCTACGGTCACGATACTGGTGATGACGTTCTAAAAATGGTCGCTTCGCGCCTCACTAAAACCCCAGGCGGCGCAAAAGTTTATCGATTTGGCGGAGAAGAATTTACCATCGTTTTTAAAGGCAAATACGCTGACGAATGTAAGAACTTTTTGGAAGAAGCTCGCAAATCGATTGCAGAATACGAGATGATATTACGCGATGAAGAATCTCGCCCTGAGAACCATAAACAAGGACAAAAACGTCGTGGTAGCAACAGTTCGAAAAGAAAGTCGGTTTTTGTTACCGCAAGTTTCGGAGTTGCTGATAGCCGGAATGGGCAAGCTCCTCTGGACGTTATTAAATCAGCGGACGAAGCACTTTACAAAGCGAAAAAGGCCGGACGTAACTGTATAAAGCTTCGTTAGACCCTCACCAATCGTGAAAGTTAACAAGCTTGTCTGGGTTTACAACAAAACCGAACTTCCCCATCAGCATAATAACTGCAATCATCGTTGCCACTATCCCGATGTTATCTATCTAATCAAAGGTATAAGGTATACGCCCGATTGCGACATTCCGTTCGAACTGTGTTGCCTATCTTACTTTGAGTTAGCTTTAAAACAACCACCAAAAAGTGACAACGCAACAAAAAGAGTGACATTCATAAGATTTTGTTTTTAAAAAGAATTGACCACAGTATGTGTGTTTCTTCCCAAAGACTTCGAGGTATATAGTGCTTTATCAACGGTTGCATACAAGTCTGATTGCACTTCTTTCCCTGTCGGTTGAAAAACAAAAACACCCTGTGACACTGTCACTCTATTTGACACACTAGAATACTCATGTGGGTAATCGAGAAAATACATAGCCTCTTGTATACGCTCGGCTTCTCTTTCTGCTGTTTGAGTGTCGGTACACCCTAGCAACACGACAAACTCTTCTCCACCATATCGACCTACATATTCCCCAGAGCGACAAAAAGTAGCCTTGAGTTGATTCGCAATCGCTTGCAAGCAACGGTCGCCCTCAATATGACCGTAATTATCATTAAACGGTTTAAAAAAATCGACGTCCAATAGAATCAAAGCCATTGGCATATTGTGACGGCCATGCCATGCAACCATCGATTCCAACTTATGGTCGATATAACGGCGGTTATAGAGTTTGGTTAGGCCATCTTCATTCGCTTGTTGAGTCAAAAGTTGATTAACTTGCTCTAATTGAGCTGTCGCTTGCTTAAGCTCTCGTCTCATATGAGCAATACGCTGCATTGCGATAAGTTTAGAGTTCAGTACCAGTTTATCTACCGGCTTAATTAAATAGTCATCACCGCCCGCATCTATGGCTTTAGCAATCATTTCTGGCTCTTCGTGACTACTCAAGAAAATAATTGGGATCCAATCCGGAAACGTTTCTCTTATATGAAGAGAGACTTCAAAACCGTTCATATCTGGCATTGATATATCGAGTAACACCAGTTCCGGATCAAAACTCTCGTAGGTATTTAACGCCTCTAGTCCACTACCTACGGCTTTTACAATATGTCCAAGTTGCTTTAGACGAATAGCCAACTGCATCCTGTCTAGCTGAACATCGTCAACCAGAAGGATTCGCATCGATGTCCCTGTCGGTTGCATAACGCGTTCCATTTTTAATTATGTCTTTATTAAACATATACCATACTCATAGAGTTGTTGCATTCGACTCATAATTAAGTGCTATATTTTTGTTTGAATATCACGGAATCCATTGCATAAAGCAGTTAGACTGGACGTTACCCTATCTAATCATGGCCTGTGAGCAGAAGTTCAACAAACTCATTCACTTTGGTCATCTTGCGGACTAATGGGTATAGCTATTTGATGCATTTGGTATTAATATTCCCGCCTTTTTGTAATGAGAGACACACCATGTCAGAAGCAACTAACAGCGAAAGCAAAAAAATCGATCTAGCCAGCATTTCTCCAGAGCTACGTAGAGTTATCGAATTTGACGAAGTTCCAGAGCAAATGTTCGAAATGGTTACCTCTATCCATGAAGTGTCTGAAGAAGCGGTACGTGAATCATGGGACGAAATGCCAGCAAGTGCACAGAACATTCTAGACAACTTTGAACAGTTTCATGCTCTAGTTTCTGTAGGCCAAGCATTCGCTGGTATTAATGTGATGGAAGAGTTTCCGACTCTTAATCTGCCAGAAAACATGACAGATGAAGATAAAGAAGAATACCGTGCTCAACTACTTGATAATGTGCTTCACAACTGTGTGAAAGACATGGTTAAGCAACTTAAGAAAGCACGCCGTGACCCACTTCTTAAGCGTGAATTCAAAGAAGTATTCGCGAAGTAATTCCGACATTCTTCTAGTAACAAAGGCCGCACTTTGCGGCCTTTTTTGATCATGAAGCGTAAATCAGTCTAAACGGTTAATGAGGCGCTAGTGCCATATCTTTTTGTGTCACACTGACACCTTTAATTTGTGCAAAAACACGGCTACCAACTTTTAGGTTGAGATCATCAAGGGCCCACGGTGTGATCGTTGCCCACAAATAACATTTCTCGTCTAGCTTGAGTGATACATTAATACTCTGCTTGTCATCGGCTGCGTTAAACGCCTCAATGGAATCGACAATAGCAGGCAAAATATTTCGAATCGACGTCGCCTTGGGTTGCTCGAGCGTGATAGAAACGTCGTTGGCACGCACTTGCAAGCGTATTGGCGTGTCTGGTGTTCCGTCAATCTTTTGCACCCACAGGAATACATTAGGTGCAAGGCTGATACAAGTCAGTGCATAACGTTCATGATGTTCAGCAATCCGGCCTTCAAATAAGCTGCTTTGATCTGAGAAAGATTGCCATGGACGCATAGCATGAGAAGCCCACACTTCCTCAAGCTTACCTGAACTCGAAATTTTACCTTGGTCAATAATTGCAAGGTGCTGAGCAAGCCTTAAAATTTCCTGGAGACTGTGTGTGACATAGATAATAGGAATATTTACCTTCTCCGACAACTCCTCGAGAAAAGGCATTACCTCACGCTTTCTTGGCATATCGAGTGAGGCAAGTGGCTCATCCATCAAAAGCAAATTGGGCTTAGATAGCAATGCGCGCGCAATCGCAACACGTTGCTTTTCACCACCAGAAAGTGATACCGGAAAGCGCTTTAGTAACGGTTTGATAGACAAGAGTTCGGTGACTGCATCAAAATACTCGTCATCTTTTTCTTTAACGCCATATAACAAATTGCCTTGAACTGAATAGTGAGGAAACAAACGTGAATCCTGAAACACATAACCAATACCACGCTTGTGCGTTGGTAGGTTGATTCCCTGTTCACTGTCAAACAAAACATGCTCACCAACCGCAACATACCCTTGCCTTGGAGTGACCAATCCGCTGATGATGTTAATCAACGTCGTTTTACCTGCACCAGATCGTCCAAACAAGGCACTAATTCCATTACAGGGTAACTTAAGTTTGATGTCGAAGTCTGTCTCACCAAGCATTTGTTTAAATTGGACTTTAATCGTCATTGCTTCGCACCCAATCTGCTTGCCGCTTTACGATTTAGCCATTCAGAGATCATTAATGTAGACAAGGCTAACGCGATAGAAATGATACACAGACGAGCCGCCTGCATTTCTGCACCTGGCGTTTCAATAAAGTTGTACATTGCCAGCGGAATCGTTTGGGTCTCACCCGGAATGTTAGAGACGAAACTGATCGTCGCCCCGAATTCGCCAAGACTACGAGCAAATGACAGCATCGTGCCCGTAATAATTCCGGGAATGGTCAGTGGTAACGTGACGGTGAGAAACACTTTTAAAGGAGAAGCGCCTAACGTAGAGGCCGCGTGCTCCAATTTAGGGTCGACGCTATCTAAGCTTAAGCGTACTGAACGAACCATCAAAGGCAAAGCCACGACAATACAAGCGACTACTGCCCCTTTCCAATTAAAGCTAAATACTACCCCTAAGTTTTCATAGAGCCACTTTCCAAGGAACCCTTGTCGTCCTAAAGAAATCAACAATAAATAGCCGATTACCACTGGCGGCAATACCAGTGGTAAATGAATTAAGCTATCGAGAATCGATTTACCAAAGAACGTTTTTCGAGAAAGTAGCCAAGCAAGAAAAACGCCGAGAGGAATCAGCCAAAGTACTGCGTACGCGCCTACTTTGAGGCTTAACATTAAGGCTTGGTATTCCAGTTCTGTCACGCTTCGTTCCTATAATTGAAGGCCGGTTTATTGCTGAAAGCCATATTGAGCAAAAACGCGTGCGGCTTCGTCCGATTTTAGGTACTGGAAGAACTGCTCCGACTCAGTAGAATCATTCACAATTGCAGCCGGGTAAACAATAGCCGCATGCGTATCACTCGCAAATTCGCCGAGAATTTTGACTTTATCAGTTAACTGAGCATCGGTTTTGTAGACCACACCTAAAGGCGCTTCTCCACGTTCAACCAACGCCAAAGCTAAGCGCACATTCTTTGCTGGTGCGACGTGAGTTTGAACCGCTTTCCATACACCCAGTGTAGTCAATGACTCTTTCGCGTACATACCAGCAGGTACTGACGTCGGATTGCCTAAAGCAAGACGATTTCCATGCAATGCCTTCTCCCATGCCTTTGCATCAGAAAAGTTAAATGAGGTTAATTCTGAAGACTGAGGAGCAATCAACACTAAGCTATTGCGCACTAGATTTGTGACATTGTCATGATAAATGACGTCTTTATCGACCAAATAATCCATCCATTTCGTGTTCGCAGAAATGAATACATCCGCTGGTGCGCCATTGATAATTTGTCGAGCGATAGAAGAAGAACCACCATAAACGGGAGTGATAGAAACGTCATACTTTTCTTCAAAGTTTTGCGCGATCTCGTTAATCGCATTCGTCATAGAAGAGGCTGCATACACTTTTAGGTTCGTTGCTGCGTTTGCTGAAAATGAAATGCTTAATACTACCGTAAGGCAAGCATACTGTTTCCATGCTTTCATAGAGATACTCCAATACAAGGCAAGCGAAAGAACAGGTTATTTAAATATAAAGTTCAATCAGTTAATGGGCTATTTAAACAAAAAATCAAGGCGCATATGTTGTTCTATCGCATCTGCGATGCGATTAATGCCTTGCTCCTTTAACTCTTCAAAGTCTTGTTGTTTGATTTGGATGCCGTTTACCCATTCTGATACCAGGCTTAAGACATCTGCCTCGTCAAAGAACCCGTGAAGGTAGGTTCCCATGATTTGGCCACACTCGCTGATCGCCCCCTCCGCTTCACCGGAATTGAATGTAAGAGGTTGCAGGCCCCGTACTTCACTTCGCCCTACGTGGATTTCATAACCCTTTACATTGGCTGTTTTGCCGTTAAGAGAAAGCTGTGCTTGTGTGTTTGTAAGCTGTTTGCTGTTAGTTAGCGTCGTAGTGATATCAAGCAAGCCAAGTCCTTCGCTTTGACCTGGTTGGCCTTCGACGCCGTTTGGATCATCAATCAAGTTTCCAAGCATCTGGTAGCCGCCACAGATACCAATCACTTTTCCACCAAGACGAATATGACGCAAGATATCTTTATCCCACCCCTGGCTTCTTAGATAATCCAGATCGTCTCTGACCGATTTGGTCCCAGGCAAAATAACCAGGTCGGCTTTATCTATTTTTTCGCCTTTACCTACATAACGTAGATTGATGTCTGGATTCAATCGCAGCACATCAAAATCAGTATGATTACTAATCCGGGTTAAAACAGGCACAACAACATTCAGTTTTACCTCAGAGTGCAACTCTTGCTGTGCAGTGATCGCGTCTTCTGCTTCTAAATTCAAACCATGAAGAAAAGGAAGTACACCAAGTACAGGTTTACCTGTTTTTTCTTCTAGCCAATCGAGGCCCGATTGCAATAAACGAATATCACCTCGAAAACGGTTGATAACAAATCCTTTTACTCGCGCTTGTTCAGATTCAGAAAGTAACGCAAGTGTTCCGTACAAATGTGCAAACACTCCACCACGATCAATATCAGCGACAATGATCACTGGTACATCAGCGGCCTCAGCAAAACCCATGTTTGCAATATCGCCTTCTCGTAGATTGATTTCAGCAGGACTCCCCGCACCCTCGATAATGATCGAATCAAATTCTTGAGTCAGACGAGAGAAGGAATCTAACACCGTGTCCATCGCCACTTTCTTGTAATCATGAAAGCCAGCCGCATCCATATTGGAAATCACCTTACCCTGCAAAATGATCTGAGCACCTGTATCACTGTTAGGTTTAATTAAAACCGGATTCATATGTACGGTTGGCTCAATATTACACGCCTGTGCCTGAACGGCCTGTGCTCGACCTATTTCACCGCCATCTTTGGTTACCGCACTATTTAGTGCCATGTTTTGTGGCTTAAATGGGGCAACATTTATCCCTTTTCGTGCTAATACACGGCATAAACCTGCCACAAGGACACTTTTTCCGGCATCCGAAGTGGTGCCTTGAACCATTAAAGATGGGATCGCTGATTTCATGAACATTTGTAAGGAATAGAGGAAGATGAACAATCATAACGTCATCGTCCCCACTTACTCAAGCAAATGAATAGAATATGAATGTTGAAATCATCATTGGTTCAAACAAGCCCTGCTTTAATGACCCCATCAAAACAAACCGATGAGGATGTAACATGAAAAAGAATACAATTATCGCAACAATCGCCGCCTTAGCTATTGCTCCTTCTATCGCGTTCGCGAAAGATAACGCTCAAAACCAATCAAACTTGCAGTTTAACGGTCCTGTCACTGTGGAAAAATTGGATGCCTTGCTAAACGACTCCAATATGTTTACTGAAAAAGATGTGGTCGTTGAAGGTAACTTATTGCGTCAAGTTCGCGCGGATAAGTTTGTCTTTAGCGATGGTTCCGGTGAAGTGATGGTCGAACTCGATGACGATATTCAGCTAAATACTCCGATTGATCATACGACTAAAGTCCGTCTGTTTGGCGAATTTGAAGGCGGGAACAAACCAGAGATTGAAGTCGAACAACTCGTGGTCATGTAAAACAAACCCCGATTGCTGTGCATATCAACATGATGTAGTGACTATTACAGCTAAATAGTGACGGCAAGCACTTAAAATGATAGCTTTATCAATCTTGGTCTGCTTTTTGCAGACCATTTTTTTGTTCATTTTATTCATCTTGCCCGGAGACACCATGCTAGGTAAAGCTCTAAAGGTTGCAGCCTTTGGTTTGTGTGCTATTTTGCCACTTTCCGCACATGCAAATAATTTCAACTACAACACGATGGAATTTCGCATGGGCACTAGCCCTGGTACATTTGGTGGCGAGTTCAATACCTACTTTACAGAGAATACCCATTTCATTGCTCGCGCAGACAGTGAATTCAGCGGAGACTGGGACATTGCTGGTGGTATAGGCTTTAATGGGCCAGCAGGCCAATTTGCAGATATTTATGGCCAAATGTTGGTACACAACATTAAAGAGAACGGCAGTGATAAAGTCGGCGACGAGTGGCGCACGGAAGTGAATATTGGCACTCGTATTTGGTTTATGCAAAATGTTGAGCTACATGGCCGTATCGGCCAAATCATAGATAATGACGATTCGAATACCATTTACAATCTAGGCGCACGATTCCACTCAACTCAGCAACTATCGCTTGGTGCAGATTTTAAAAATAATGGTGTCTATGGCCAGCAAATTGTAATGTCTGCTCGTTTTGCATTTTAGTGGACATGACTATGACTACCAGGGCATCACAAGCAAGCATATGATTCAATAAAAATAGCCTCCGATTTTGGAGGCCATTTTTTGCTAATCAAGAATTATTAGCTTGTAGCAGAAACTAGCTTTAATACATCAGTTTTTAGCGGTTTTTTTAGGTTTATCTTGCACATATTTTTTCGATACATCCACAACGGCAATATCTCTAAAAAAGCTTCGACCAAGCAAAATTGGAAACGTCATATGTCCGCGATCCGCTAACGTAAACTCTGTCTTTTCTTTGTGATCCCCAACGGTAATGTAGGCTTTTACCACCGCTCGTTTATCCACCTCTTCTGACGAAGACTGCTTAACTTTAGCCCAGCGCTCAACGGGTACTTTAAATTCTTTGGTGTCTTTGTCACCTAAATCTATCTTAAATTTAACCCAGTCTTTACCATCACGCTCAAACGGAACAATGTCAGTCGCACTAATTGATGATGTTGTCGCACCTGTATCGACTCTAGCCTTGAAAGTCTGGTCAATTTCAGGAACATAAACCCATTCTTCAGAACCAAGAATTAACATGCCATCGGGTGTTTTTGTGACCTTGACTGGCTTCTTAGGCTTTGGTTCCGGCTTTTTCTCAGGTTTCGCTTCTGGTTTGGGCTCCACCTCTGGCTTTGGATCTACATCAGGTTTCACTTCTGGCTCGACTTTAACGGGCTCTTCGACCTTTGGCGACTCTGGCTCAACAGGTTCCTGCGTCGTTTGAGTTGACGTACAAGCAATTAAACTGCCGCTCATCATAAGCGGCAGAATCAGTTTCCAGTTTTTCATCCACACTCCAATTAAGCTTGAGATACTTTCTTAATTGCGTCCGCTACGTATGGAATATGAGTTTCGGTAAGTCCGGCAATGTTAATTCGACCATCGCCAACACCATAAATGCCATAATCTTCACGCAGTTGCGCCATTTGGTTTCCACTAAAGCCTAGCACAGTAAACATGCCTTTGTGACCCTCAATGAAATCAAATTGATCTGTATTATGGTTGTTTCTCAACTCGTTACACAAACTTTGACGAAGGCTAACCAAACGATGTTGCATTTCACTCAATTCTTGCTTCCAAACGGAAGTGAGATTGTCATCTTGCAGAATGGTCTTAACTAAAGCTGCACCATGGTCGGGTGGCATCGTGTAAGTCGAGCGAGCTAGAGTGAGGAGTTTACCTTTTGCATTGGTTACATCATGCATGTTCTTACCAACCACAATCGCTGCACCAGTTCGTTCACGGTACAGACCAAAGTTCTTCGAACATGAAGTAGTAATCAACATCTCTTCAACGTTATCTGCCATAAAACGAAGGCCTTTTGCGTCTTCTTCTAGGCCATCACCGAAGCCTTGGTAAGCAATGTCCACAAATGGGATGAAACCGTTCTTCTGCGACAATTCTGTAATGGCTTGCCAAGCAGAGAAGTCAATATCCGCACCAGTTGGGTTGTGGCAACAACCATGAAGAAGTACCACATCTGAAGGCCCAGCTTTCGCAAGATCATCCATCATTTTTTCGGTGTCTACTTGTTTCGTTTCCGAAGAGAAATAGTGGTAGAACTTAACTTTAAGGCCTGCTGCTTCCATCACTGGCTTGTGGTTTACGTAGCTTGGGTTGGAAATCCAAACCGTCGTATCTGGCTGTGCGATCTTCATTAGATCACCGAGCATACGCAGCGCACCACTTGCACCTGGCGTTTGAATAGCTGCAACACGATCCATTGCAGACGTTCCCGTCAGTAGCAAATTGATCATGCTTTTATTAAATTCTTCGCAACCTGCAAGACCAACATAAGACTTGGTTTTTTGAGTTTCAACAACGACATCCTGCGCCATTTGAATGGCTTTCATAATCGGCGTTTCGCCTGCGCTGTTTTTGTATACGCCAATGCCAAGGTCAACCTTGTTTGGACGTTCATCGTTACGGTATGCAACGGATAGAGATAAAATAGGATCTAATACGGGAGTTGGGAGATTAGAAAACATGAAAGTCATAACCCTTTGAAATTCAAGTACCGAACCTCACGTTAACACCATCGCAAAAAATGACGAAATGATTTTTCACTTATTTCATCAATTAGAGAACAAAATTCTGGATTGCGGTGAGTTTTGTGCGCTCTATCGTTCAGAAAAAGAACGATTCACTCCTCGTTGTACCAATCCACTCTACCGTTTTTTCTAAACTCTCTTGGTGTCATGGTCGACCACGCTTTAAAACGTGTACTAAAGTTAGCGCTGGTCGGATATCCGACTATTTCTCCAATATGCTGAATTGGCCATTCTGTTGAACGAAGTAACCTAGCAGCATATTCCATGCGCATACGCGTTAAATGTGCCATTGGGCTTCGACCAAACTGCTTTTGAGTCAGTCGATGCAAATGAGGCTCCGAACATGGATATAGAGCCGCCACCTGCTCAACGCTCCAATCCTTATGGAGCTGACGTTGGACAAGGTCAAATACACGCCGAAGCCTCAATTGGCTGCGTGATATCGACTCTGAGGGCGGCATGTTTAACATCAGCTCTAACTGAGCCACACTATGCTCACCTACCGCACCACCATAATCGATTGGAAGGTTAATGCTGCGTAGTAACGTTTGGATACATGCATACATCACTTCAGGTGTAGATGAAAGCTGGTAGCGAACATCGCATTCTAATATCGGCCACTCTCTATCAGGAGCAAGAAAAAGCCACGCGATCTGCCAAGGTTCTTCTTCTATACCAAAACCGTTTTCAACACCTGCGGGTACTGTAATCAACGAGCCCGGTTCCAAATCGTATCGATAAGTCCCACTCTCTAGCCACCCTTTACCACGCACCGTATAGAGCAGCATGTGTTTCTTTTGGTTTTTACGATAAACAGAGAAGAAGTCACGACAAGTGGCAATGCCGCACTGCACAATGCCTCTCTCCTCAAGTGCTAATACTCGACTGTGATCAATAAACTCTTGATAAGTTTTTTCTGAAATCGCGTAGCGTTCTTGTTTATCTTCCATGATTTATTGGCTCACATGTGCGTTAGTAGAGAGTTTTACAAAGGTTTTGGATTCCTTTGAAAAATACACCGCCAAATCATGAGGATAAACTACTCGCATTAATCTTTAAGGAGAAATGCGATGCTCTTAACACGCGAATACATCGATAAAGCATTTTGGCAAAAGCTGATTACGATTGGCCTACCTGTTTCACTTCAGTCCATGCTTTTTGCTTTGCTCGGCGTCGTGGATATTTTCATGGTAAGCCTACTCGGAGAATCTGCAACGGCAGCAGTTGGAGTTGGAAATCGTATCTTTTTCTTCAACCTAGCGGTTGTCTTTGGCCTGTGCGGTGCAGTTACCGTACTTGCTTCTCAATACTACGGCTCAGGAAACCTAGCCGGAATTCGCAGAACGTTGGCGCAATCTTGGTTTATTTCCATTTTGGTGACGCTGCCGTTTATCGTTCTTTATGCGATTTTTGATGAAGAGATCGTCTCTTTTATGTCAGACGATCCTGAATACGTCACTTATGCACGTGATTATCTTGTGGTTACGGGCTTTAGCCTCATTGCTACGGCGATAGTAGTACCGATTGAAGCGGTATTGCGCTCCGTGGGCCAAACCAAACTGGCAACCAACGTTAGTATCTCCGCCATTGTCGTTAACGTCGCGCTTAATTATGTTTTGATTTTTGGTTTATTTGGTTTCCCTCAATGGGGCGTATTTGGTGCAGCCGTAGGTAGTTTTGTTTCTCGATTTTTCCAAACCGCCGTCTTGATTTATTTTTTCTACAAACGATATGCTTACCTAATTCCGACTAAGTTCGATTGGGTACAAGGCCGCTTAAAACAGTATCGAAAAAAGTACTTTAAGGTTTCTTTACCCATGTTGGTCCACGATGCACTTTGGACTGGTGGATTGATCGTTTACAGCATCATCTATGGTCAATTGGGCGTTTCAGAACTGGCGATCATCTCATTCTTATCACCGATTGAAGGGGTACTGATTTCAACCTTTATGGGATTTGCGGTCGCTGCATCCGTTCTTCTTGGGAATGATATTGGTGCAAAACATTATGACCGAGTCGAGAAAACGGCGTGGTGGTATGTGTTAACCAGCGCAATCTTAGCCACCTTGCTGTTTTTCCTAGTGTGGTTGAGCTCGCCCATGATTCATCACCTATTGGTACTGAGCCCGTTAACCGATGCAGACATGGCACTTAACGTATGTTTAGTCATGGCGCTAGGTATGATTTTGAGGGTGTTTAACATGGTTGGGATTGGCGGCGTACTAAAGAGTGGCGCTGATATTCGCTATAGCATTTTCATCGACACGTTCGGTCAGTGGGCTATTGGCATCCCCCTTACTTATTACACAGGCATGGTGTTAGGGCTGCCTTTGCATTTTGTCTTGATGTCTCTGCTCGCGGAAGAGTTAGTGAAAGGCGTACTGACGACTTACCGTATTCAATCTAAACGTTGGATAAATAATATGGTTGAAGATGACCAATCGGTGACAGCGTAACCTAAAAGACATTAACGAACTCACACCAAAAGGGCTCACCCGTTATGCACGCGTGAGCCCTTTTTATGTGCGGAGAATGCTTGATTAGATGTCCGTAAAGCGATGAATGATTTGGTTTGAACTGCCACGCCATTCGAGATTGAGGTCTTTCTTGTCTTGTTCAAACTTACCATCAATCAAAACATCGATGTATTGCACCACTTCCCTTTGCGCGTTATTCAGTTCCGTCAGCGTGTAGCCAGTCCAAACCCAAATGTCTTTACCTGGGCACTCCTCTCTCACCCTTTTCACTATCTTCAAAATATGAGGCACATTAGCAGGGTGAAGCGGATCTCCACCCGACAACGACAAGCCACGGCGTTTGATACGCGTGTCGTTTAAGTCAGCGATGATTTTGTCTTCCGCTTCTTGCGTGAAAAGTACACCAGAATCCAAACGTTGCGTCGACTGGTTATAACACCCACGGCACTGATGCACACAACCCGACACAAACAGCGTGCAGCGCGTACCCGGTCCGTTAACAACGTCAATTGGATAGTATTGGTGGTAATTCATAATGCGTCTCTGTGTTATCGCGAAAGAGAAAATCAACCTGTTTAAAGTTGATTTTCAAAGTGTTAAAACGAGTGGTAGTAAACCTTACAGGTGTTTAACTCGGCGCTTCACTTCTTCTTGCTTACCGAAGTTAAACGGGCGTGCATCTGGGCTGCCTAGGTAGCCACAAACTCGACGTGTTACTGATACTTTAGTTGAGTCATGGTTACCACAGCTTGGGCAAGTGAAGCCTTTACTTGTACAGTCAAACTCGCCGTTGTAGCCACACTCGTAGCACTCATCAATTGGCGTGTTTGTACCGTAGTAAGGCACTCGGGTGTAACTGTAGTCCCATACGTTTTCTAGTGCTTCAACGTTACGTTGCATGTTCGGGAACTCGCCGTAACAGATAAAGCCGCCGCTTGAGATTTCTGGGTAAGGCATCTCAAAGTCGATCTTGTCGTACGGGTTCACCTTCTTCTCAACATCTAGGTGGAAGCTGTTGGTGTAGTAACCTTTGTCTGTTACGCCTTCAATTACACCGAACTCTTTCGCATCGATGCGGCAGAAACGGCTGCATAGGTTTTCACTTGGCGTTGCATATAAGCTGAAGCCATAGCCAGTTTCGTCAGCCCATTGATTCACAGCATCTTTTAGATGCTTGATGATAGCGACCGCTTTTTCACGCAAAACAGCGTCATCATAAACGTGCGCTTCTGTACCGAATAGCGCGTTAATTGTCTCGTGTACACCGATGTAACCAAGAGAAATAGACGCACGACCGTTCTTGAAGATATCTGCGATTGAGTCGTCTGCTTTCAAGCGAACACCACATGCGCCTTCCATGTATAGGATTGGGGCCACGCGTGCTTTCACGTTTTCAAGGCGAGAGATACGTGTCTCTAGTGCTTTACGAGCAAGACGTAGGCGGTCATTTAGAAGCTCGTAGAATTTCTCTTCGCTTCCGTTTGCACGGATAGCGATACGAGGAAGGTTCAAGCTCACGACGCCAAGGTTGTTACGACCTTCGTGAATCAGCTCACCGCTTTCTTCGTAAGTACCAAGGAAGCTACGGCAACCCATTGGCGTTTTGAATGAACCGGTTACTTCCACTACTTTGTCGTAGTTAAGAATGTCTGGGTACATACGCTTAGACGCACACTCAAGCGCAAGTTGCTTGATGTCGTAGTTTGGATCTTCTGATTTGTGGTTCAAACCATCTTTGATGCCGAATACAAGTTTAGGGAATACCGCTGTTTTACGGTTCTTGCCTAGACCTGCAATACGATTCTTCAGAATCGATTTCTGGATAAGGCGTGATGCCCAGCTTGTACCAAGACCAAAACCAAACGTAACGAATGGTGTTTGACCGTTCGCCGTGTGTAGCGTGTTTACCTCGTACTCTAGAGATTGGAACGCGTCGTAACACTCTTTCTCAGTGCGTGCTTTTGCGAACTCTTCTGGCTCAGCAATGTTCCACTCTTTTGCGATCTCTAGGTGTTTCTCGTAGCTTGTGATTACGTACGGTTCTAGAACCTCATCAATACGGTTGATGGTTGTACCGCCGTAAATGTGGCTCGCGACTTGAGCAATGATTTGCGCTGTTACCGCTGTTGCAGTCGAAATTGATTTTGGCGTATCAATCTCAGCGTTACCCATTTTAAAACCATGCGTCAGCATGCCTTTAAGATCGATAAGCATACAGTTAAACATTGGGAAGAACGGTGCGTAGTCTAAATCGTGGTAGTGAATGTCACCCACTTCGTGCGCTTGAACCACATCGCGAGGAAGAATGTGCGTCTTCGCGTAGTGTTTCGCTACGATACCAGCCAACAAGTCACGTTGAGTCGGAATTACTTTGCCGTCTTTGTTCGCGTTCTCGTTGATTAGATCCAGATTACTTTCTTCAATCAAACCTTCGATTTCGCGAGTTAGTGCACTTTGCTTCTCACGAGCGATGTCGCGATCGTGGCGATATTCAATGTAAGAACGCGCTAGGGCTTTGTAAGGACCTTGCATGAGTTCATTTTCGACTAAGTCTTGAATCTCATGGATGTGAACTTCATCGTGTTCTCTTAACTGTAACTCGACAGCAAGAGCCACATTAAGAGCATAAATAGCGACATCTTTATCTTTGTTTTCCGCTGCTGCTTCAACTGCTGCTTGGATACGATCCCTGTTGAACGGAGCTCTTGATCCGTCGCGTTTGATTACGATTGGTTTCACTTTGTTCTCCTTACCCGAGCATACTCACAGAGTTATCCACAAACACACTATATGGGGTTGTTTTTTATTTTGGCAACACAATATATTGTGGCGTATTTAACGAGAAGCACCACTCGAAAACATTGATTTTGATCAATAAAGATTGGCTAGCGAACAAGAAGAAATCGATCTTATTGGCGTTGATCTCAGTTGCGAAGAAAACCATGAAAATTGCAAAATTGGTACTAAATCTACTTGCTATTTTTGGAGGTCTTGTAGGATAAAGGATGGAAAGGAATACGCTAAAAGATAGGAGTGCAACAGGCCAAAATGCGATCACTTTTTGTTACGTTAATATTACTTTTTAGTTCTCTTTCATTTGCTCAAAACTCCATCAATCTAACCAGTTGGAACATAGAATGGTTATCTATAGATGGTGGAAAAGTGTCGAGAACACCACAAGATTTTGAAAAGCTGACCCACTATGTGGATAAAACACAAGCCGACATTTTTGCTTTTCAAGAAGTCGAAAGTGCTGCTGCCATCCAAAAAGCCGTTGGCAATGACTTCACTATTTATCTTTCCGATCGTTCAAACGCCTCCAACCGACACCTTCAGTTTAACGACACCAACCAATACACAGGCTTTGCCGTGCGCAATGGCGTAAGCGTATTAGACAAGCCAGACTTCTCTATCACACGAGGCAACAGCAAGCTTCGCTTCGCGAGCTACCTTGTTTTAAATCCAAACCAAGAACACGAGACTCACCTACTCTCTGTACATCTGAAAGCGGGTTGCAGTGGCGCGTATCGTAATAACCGCGATTGTAAGATAGTGAAACAACAAGGACAGGCACTAGCTAAGTGGATAAAGGCGCGCGAGGACAACAAACAACATTATGTCGTGCTTGGCGACTTTAACCACAACTTGGGTTATCAAGGAGATTGGTTGTGGGACGTGATATCGGACAATACTAGTGCAAAGCTAGTGACTAAAGACACTAAAGCGGAATGTAAAGTGCGCTCTAATCGTAATCCGAATAAAACCCACCAATTCCGCTCGGTGATAGACCACATTATTGCGAGTGGTGATTTAAAGGCGTCGTCTGGTGTTCAAACCGTTTTCAAAACACAAGATGTACTCGACTATAAACTGAGTGACCATTGCCCGGTTTCTACGACACTCACTTTTTAGCGTTTAAGTACTCTTTTTAACGTTGAAGTACTTTCTTTATTGACGAACCACTCTTTTAGCGGTGAATGACCCAACCAACATTGCCGCTATAAAGAGCAGAACTTGTGTGTTGCCAGTAAAAAGGCTGGCAACCGCAGGACCAGGACACACACCCAGTAAGCCCCAACCAATACCAAACAGTGCTGCACCACCGACTAACTTTTTGTCTATCGTTTTAGAAGTCGGACAGACAACCTCATCACCAAACACAGATTCGCTTCTTGGCTTTATTAATAAAAGATAAGCAGGAACGAACACAACAAGTGCTCCGCCCATAACGAAGGCTAAGCTTGGGTCCCATGAACCGGTAATATCAAGAAAGCCGATCACTTTTGCCGGATCTGCCATACCAGAGACCACCATACCAATACCAAAGAGCACACCAGAAAATGCAACAACGGACATTTGCTTAATACTTTTCATTACGTGAGTTTTCATAACGGCACTATTCCTCACGATACTAGCAAGACGGTTAACATGGCTGTGGCCATAAAAGTACACGTCGCGACCACAGAACGGATTGAGAAACGCCCTATCCCACAAATGCCATGACCACTAGTACAACCATTGCCGATACGCGTACCGACACCGACTAACAAGCCAGCAACGATAACTAAAACAACAGAACCGCTGTACTGTTCTGGTACATGCCCGCCAAGAACATAAACAGCAAACACGCCACCTAATACCATCGCAATTAAAAAAACAATGCGCCAAACGCGATCTGCGTTCTCAACGGCACCGTTTAAGATCCCACTGATCCCAGCAGTCTTGCCAGTAAATAGCATCAGTGTTATCGCTGATACGCCAACTATTATGCCGCCCAACAGCGACATCCAAGGAACTTCAAACATAGCAACCGCCAAACTAATTACTTACAGAAAACTTGCTTAAAGGCCTCAACCAGCGGACCAACTCTTTCATCAGAAATTGAATAAAATACCTGCTGAGAAACTTTTCTAGCTTTAATAATGTCGTGCTTTCTCAATACGGTGAGATGTTGTGAAAAAGCAGATTGGCTTAATGATGAACCTTCAAAAAGTTCACCGACCCCTTTCTCGCCTTCAATCAGCTTACACATCACGATTAGGCGCTCTGGATGAGCCATAATTTTAAGCAGCTCACTCGCTTCGGTCGCACTTTGTAGCATACTGTCGCCCATTCTTATGCCTCTTCATTACTACATTACATTTTATTAGATATTACTAATTAATATTATTAAGTCAATGCTAATGTAGATTAAATAACATTAGACTTAGCTAATTTATTTAAGTAAGGTGTAGGCGTTTTCGATCATTCAGCAGGAGAAATCCATGAGCAAAATCGTGATTATTGGTGGGGTTGCTGGCGGTGCATCTGCAGCAGCTCGCGCTCGTCGTCTTAGTGAAGACGCAGAAATCATTATGTTTGAACGCGGTCCATTTGTGTCATTTGCAAACTGTGGCTTACCCTATCACATTGGTGGCGATATCCAAGAGCGCAGCAAACTGCTTCTTCAAACGCCTGAGAGCTTTCTAGCGCGTTTCAATGTTGATGTCCGTGTGATGAACGAAGTGGTTTCTATTAACCGTCAAGACAAAACGGTTACGGTTAACAATTTGCTTGATGGCTCGGAATACCAAGAGAGCTACGACTTTCTTCTACTTAGCCCTGGCGCAGGTCCAGTTGTGCCGCCTATTCCGGGTATTGATAACCCGTTAACACACTCGCTGCGCAATATTCCAGATATGGATCGCATCATTAAAACGATCGAAACCAACAAAGTTGAACACGCTACGGTCGTTGGTGGTGGTTTTATCGGTTTGGAAATGATGGAAGCCTTCCACCAGCTAGGCATAAAAACCACATTAGTTGAAATGGCGGATCAAGTGATGACGCCCGTTGACCGTGAAATGGCTGGCTTCGCACATGCTGAAATTCGTGAGAAAGGCATCGACCTTAAACTTGGCGTCGCACTTGAGTCGGTGAAATTCGTACCTAACGAGCACGTGGCAAGTTTCGACTCTGGTGAGAGCGAAAAACACCAACATCTAGAAGGTGAATTGGAATTAACACTAAACAACGGTGAAAGACTCACCACCGATATTTTGATTATGGCAATTGGTGTTCGCCCCGAGACCAAATTAGCAAAAGAAGCTGGCTTAGAAATCGGCGCTCTTGGTGGTATTTATACCAATGAATACATGCAAACCAGCGATCCTTCGATCTACGCTGTCGGCGACGCGGTAGAAGAGAAAGACTTTGTGACTGGCGAGCAAACTCTAGTGCCACTTGCGGGCCCGGCAAACCGCCAAGGCCGAATGGCAGCAGACAACATGCTTGGCCGCCAAGAAACTTACCAAGGTACGCAAGGCACGGCGATCTGTAAGATTTTTGATTTAGCCGTCGCTTCTACTGGTAAAAACGAGAAACAGCTGAAACGTGAAAACATCGCTTATGAAAAAGTGTATGTGCATACAGCAAGTCACGCGAGTTACTACCCAGGTGCAGAAACCGTGTCATTCAAAATGCTGTTTGATCCAGTAACAGGTAAAATATTAGGTGCGCAAGCAGTAGGTAAAGACGGTGTTGATAAACGTATCGACGTAATGGCAGTTGCTCAGCGTGCTGGTATGACGGTAGAGCAACTGCAACACCTCGAGCTAACTTACGCGCCACCTTATGGCTCTGCTAAAGATGTAATTAACCAAGCGGCGTTTGTGGCAAATAACATAATCAAAGGCGATGCGGCCGCGATTCATTATGATGAAATGGATTCACTGACAGAAGACCAACTGTTACTTGATGTTCGTAATCCTGGTGAATTGGAGTCCGTTGGTTATCTTGAAGGTGCAGTTAATATTCCTGTCGATCAACTACGTCGTCGCATGCACGAACTTCCTAAAGACAAAGAGATCGTGATTTACTGTCAAGTTGGGTTACGCGGTAACGTAGCATACCGTCAGCTGGTCAACAATGGTTACAAAGCCCGCAACTTGATTGGTGGATACAGAACTCTCAAATTTGCTCGCTTATAACTTGATAATAAAAAAGAGAAAACCACGTGCTTGGTTTTCTCTTTTTTTGCAGGAAAGAAAGCGTAGATCATTCACCTTCAATTGCCAAACGGACTGCTGCTTGAGCATGGATAGAAGTGGTATCGAGTAGTGTAACATCGGTGTGACTTTGGTTTACAAGTAAGGCAATTTCAGTACACCCGAGAATCACAGCTTCAGCTCCCTGCTCTTTTAGTTTTTCAATAATTTGCAAGTATATCGTCCTTGACTCCTCTTTGATTTCACCTTGGCATAACTCTTTATAAATAATGTTATGTACTTTAGAGCGGTCGTCTTGATCGGGAATGATGACATCAAGCCCATAGAGGTCTGAAAGCCTTCCTTTATAAAAGTCTTGCTCCATTGTGAATTGAGTACCAAGGAGTCCGACCTTTTGAACCCCTTTCTCACGAAGTAACTCAGCAGTCGCGTCTGCGATATGTAGTATGGGGATATTAATACTGGCTTCAATTTGAGGCGCAACTTTGTGCATTGTGTTAGTACAAATAAGAATGAAGTCAGCGCCCCCTTTTTCTATTGAAGATGCAGCATCAGATAGAATGCTTGCCGTTTCTTCCCATTTACCTTGATGTTGAAGTTTCTCTATCTCCGAAAAATTCACGCTATACATACAAATTTTTGCGGAATTTAGGCCGCCTAACGCCTCTTTGACTCCTTCGTTGATCAATTTGTAATAACTAAGCGTCGACTCCCAGCTCATACCACCTAGAAGACCGATAGTTTTCATATAACTCTCCAATCGTTATACACCACCGTGCCAGGGGTGTTTTTACAAAAAAAATCAGCCACTTAAATAAGCAGCATTCAAGCGTCTTCACTATTGAGCATCGGGTAACACGAAAATAAAATCATTCCCACAAGGACCGCTACGCGATTCTCATATATCCTCGCAATATCGTTACTGCATTTCCAGAAAGCTTAACGTGCTCAGTGCTTAACAACTCTGTATGGACGACCCCACTTCTCTTGGAGGTTTGGAAGCCTTTCAGTTGCTTTTTGTTGAGCTCTTTAGCCCAGTAAACACATAAAGCGCAATGTGCAGAGCCTGTAACTGGGTCCTCATTAACACCTACCCAAGGCGCGAAGTATCGAGAGACAAAATCGGCGTCAGTGCTTGATTGAGCAGTGATGACGACGCCACGGCCTTTTTGTTTAAGCAGCGCACCAAAATCAGGGTCGAGTTGTTCAAGCACAAATTCATCATTAATGACGACCAACTGCTTATTATCAAACTGACCGTAGGCGACTACATTGGCGGCATCTAGCCCCAAACCATGAAGTAAGTCTTTGTTAATACTAGCTCGCATATCTAAAGTTGGAACAGGAAACACCAAATGAATTTCTTCATGATCGAGTTGTGCAGTTAAAACCCCAGATAGCGTAACGAACTCAATCGTATCTCCAGTATTATATAACCCCTGCTCTTTCAGAACGTGCGCCGTTGCAAGTGTGCCGTGTCCACACAAAGCAACTTCCGTCCTCGGTGTAAACCAACGAAGTTGCATCGTACTGAGTGACAGAAATGCCGTTTCAGATAACGACATCTCGGCCGCGATGGCCAACATCGTTTCCTCATCAAGGCTTGACTCTGTGATACAAACACCCGCGGGATTACCTTTGAAAACCTCTGATGTAAACGAGTCAACCTGAAAAATTTTAACTTCCACGAAATATCCTTAAGTTCTATCAAACACGTAATTCTGTATCACGTGATTTTTAATATCTGTTGTTTGAGCGAAAAAAAACCTATGAAATTTTCTACCAACCTTATAGGTCTTGTTGGAAGCGCTAACAAACAGGAGAATGTAGTTAATTATGCAAAACGTAAAAAGCCATCATCAATGTGACTCAATTGGATATCTTATCGGAGTTTTCGGCGTTTCTTTAGTTCTAATATGGATTGGTATTTATAAATTCACACCTACAGAGGCTAAGCTTATACAACCGCTCGTTGAAAATCATTTTCTGATGAGTTGGTTGTATGATGTGATGTCAGTTCAAGCCGTATCAAACATCATTGGCGCAACAGAAATCATTGTCGCTATTGGATTAATCGTTGGCCTTAAAAGCACACGAGTCGCTTATTTTTCTGGCATAGCCGCCGCAATTATTTTTCTTGCGACACTCAGCTTTCTAATTACGACACCGAATACATGGAAAGTGTCTGATGGGGTTTTGGTGACAAACTTCTTTTTAGTAAAAGATATTCTATTTTTAGCCATTGCGATTAGCGTCATCGAACGAAACAAGCCAAACAGAGAATAACTCTAAATAGTTCGAAATCTTGTTTTTCCAGAACGTAGCCTGAAAGGTGCAAACGACTTACAAGTCGAATGGTTCTGTCAATAACTCTAAACAAAGGCTCTTAAATTTAGAATGTTTAAGAGTCTTTGCCTCTTAATTATGCGAAACAACATCCTAGCGTAAAGTGAAAAGAAAAGCCTTTCACTCTACTGCTAAGGTTTATTGATACTTTGCCGAAGTAATGAACTCACCGAATGTCTCGCACCATACAACAACCGTATTGTATTCAGAAATTGAAGTGCTTTGAGGAACCTCAACAACGAAGTTATCGAACGTTTTGACATCACCAATTAAGCTCATCTCAGATTTAAGGTCATTAAACTCTTGTTCCGTTTCGACAAACTTAGGAGATAGATAGAGTTTATAGTCTGGTCCGGGAGCGAGTTTTCCTACCAACGTAATGACTTCAGAACTCAAATGAATCTCTCCCTCTCCCCAATGAAAAGCATCGCTACCTTTGAGTTCCCTCTTAAACACTGCGCTGTATTCTGCACCTTGCTTGCTCTTAGCAACTTGTTCATCGGTCGGCGCAGGTGGTGCAATAAGGATCGGTAAAGTATAGATACCTATCGCAATGCCAATAGAAACTGCCACTAAGTGACTGATTGTTAATTTAATTATATTTTTCAAGGTCATAAGCATCTTCTTATTAGTTTTACTACTTGAAATTAGATTCAAATCGGCCTTATCTGTCTATTATCGAGCAGCATAATGTCATTAACATTATACACAAGCTATGCGCACTAAATGCAGACTGAGCGCAATTAAAAACGGCTGATAATTAATATCAGCCGTTTGCTTATCGGAAATGTCGTTGTGCCGGTTTGGTCACTATTCCGCTTCCACCAAAGCGATCTTATCGGATGTCGATTTTTCCAATTTTATCGCAATAAACTTAGAGGTTGGCGTAAACGTTCTATCCCCATAACTATCTAAAGGAACCAATGGGTTCGTTTCTGGATAGTAAGCCGCCGCCTGACCTGCTGGCACATCATAGGCAACAAGCGTAAATCCGCTTACGCGACGCTCTACGCCATCTTCCCATAATGACACCATGTCCACTTTGTCGCCTGGTTCAAAACCGTGTTTACGAATATCCGCTTCATTGATAAACAGCACTTCGCGCATACCAAATACTCCACGATAACGGTCATTCAAGCCGTAAAGTGTCGTATTGTATTGGTCATGTGAGCGCATGGTTTGCAAAATCAAATCTGGCTTTTGGCCTTTTTCGAGTATCGCTTCGCTGATCAACTGCTTCGGCAACTCGCTAGAGCTGAACTGCGCTTTGCCGCTTGGTGTGTTCCATCGACGCTCAGCAGCTGGGTTTACCAAGTGGAATCCACCCGGGTGTTTAAGCTTATGGTTAAAGTCGGTAAAGCCCGGAATCGTGTCGGCAATCAAATCGCGAATACGGTCGTAATCTTCAATCGCCCACAACCAATCAATTGGTTTTGCCCCGAGTGTAGCATTGGCAATACCGGCAATAATCGCTGGTTCTGAACGCAAATGCTCCGAACGCGGTTTTAGCTGACCAAATGAGATATGTACCATGCTGAAAGTATCTTCAACCGTCACACCTTGTGGGCCCGTCGCTTGCTGATCAATCTCGGTACGGCCTAAGCACGGAAGAATAAGCGCATCTTTACCTGTGACAAGGTGAGAACGATTTAACTTCGTCGAAATGTGTACGGTTAAATTACAGTTTCGCATCGCGTTGTGCGTACGTTCTGTGTCTGGCGTTGCTTGTGCAAAGTTACCGCCCAAACCGATAAATACTTTCGCTTGCCCTTCTTCCATTGCTTTAATGGCTTGCACAGTGTTGTGGCCTTCACCACGCGGGACGGCAAAGGCAAATCGACTTTCGATGCGATCTAACAACAGATCTGAAGGTTTTTCATCAATGCCCATCGTACGGTCGCCCTGAACGTTACTGTGACCACGCACTGGTGAAAGACCCGCGCCCGGCTTACCAACGTTACCTCGTAACATTTGCACGTTTGCGACTTCTTTAATGGTTGGTACAGAGTGACGATGCTGAGTCAACCCCATCGCCCAACACATGATCACACGTTCTGCACGTCGATACATGCTCGCCACCATCTCGATTTCACTTAAATCAAGACCCGATTGTTCCGCGATGTGTTCCCAAGAGGTTGCGTCCACTTCAGCCAAATACTCATCAATACCTATCGTGTGTTGTTTGATGAATTCACGGTCAAATACCGCTTTGCCACCGTTTTGCAATGCCTCGCGTTCCCATTGCAACAAGAATTTCGCGATGCCACGAAACACTGCCATGTCTCCGCCCAAAGCAGGACGCAGGTACGCCGTGTTTGTAGGTTCTGAGCCGTTACTCAACATCTCTATCGGCATTTGTGGGTTTTGGAAACGCTCTAATCCGCGCTCTTTCAGCGGGTTTAGACAGATAACCTGAGCACCACGTTTTACCGCTTCGCGCAGAGGTTCAAGCATTCGTGGGTGATTCGTGCCCGGGTTTTGACCAATCACGAAAATCGCATCAGCTTCTTCAAAATCATCAAAGATCACTGTGCCTTTACCAACGCCAATGGTGTCTTTCATCCCGATTGCACTGGCTTCGTGACACATGTTGGAACAATCTGGGAAGTTGTTGGTACCGAATGCGCGGACAAATAGCTGATACAAAAACGCCGCTTCGTTGCTTGCACGACCAGAGGTATAAAACTCCGCTTGGTGCGGTGAATCCAATTGGTTGAGATGTTTAGCCACAAGAGAAAAAGCCTCATCCCAAGAGACAGGCACATAGTGGTCGGATTCGGCATCGTATCGCATTGGGTGTGTGATACGGCCTTGGTATTCCAACCAGTAATCGGTTTGCGTTGAGAGAGAAGAAACGCTGTGATTGGCAAAAAACTCAGGATCAACCAGACGATTGGTTGCCTCCCAGTTTACCGCTTTCGCGCCATTCTCACAGAAATTGACTTTACCACTATCTGGCGACTCGCCCCATGCACATCCCGGACAGTCGAAACCGCCATTTTGGTTGGTTTTGAGCATAGTGCGAATGTTTTTAACTGCATTTTCACTGCCCCACCAACTTCTGGTTACGGCTTTCAGTGCACCCCAACCACCAGCTGGACCTTTGTATGCTTTTATTTGTTCTTTTTGGCTCACGACTTTACTCCTCGCAGATATACCAGCAAGCAGGGTGCCCGTGAAAACAAGCGCGTTATTTATTGAGATAATGCGGAAGTATTGAAGGGCTTAGTTTCTAATCCATGTATTTTTTAATCCAAATAAGTAACCACTCAACACGCTCTCGCTTGTCCGAGCGTTTACTTATCTAGATTCTTGATATCGGATACCCGCCTACTGTTTCTAAGACTGGTAGATTCAATTCGCATTGTTGCGTCTTGATCTAAATCAAAGATTAAGTCGATATTCAATATGCGTCCAATTGATAATCCTGACCGAGTGATAAACAAAGTCTATGACGAATTTTTCCACTGACGGTCATCACATTTTTAATCAATACAATTTATGAGGTTAATCGTTTTTCTATTCGATTCCGCCTAGTTCGCTTAACGAACTCAATAAAATCGCTACTCTTGATAATAGATAATATCTATCACACTATAGATACTTTAAATTTGACCCTAATTAATATCAGGAATAGCCTTGATTCAGATCAATTTTGAGTGTGGTTTTATTCTTGACTTGGTTTTGGTTTTTCATTCCCCAGTTAAAACGCTCCAGCGCTTAAAAAGTACGGTAGTGCTGTGCCCTTTTTAGGGAGTTCCCCCGTACATGTGACTCACAACGCAAGGTTAACAAGCCATTATGGATATCAAACAACTTAAATATCTCATCGCACTTGAACAGACCAAACACTTTGGTCAAGCCGCCGCATTGTGCCACATTACGCAGCCTACTTTGTCCATGAGAATCCGAAGCTTAGAGGAAGAACTCGATCTCGAATTAATCCAAAGAAGTCAAAGATTTGAAGGATTTACTGAAGCCGGAGAACGCATTTTAGCTTGGGCAAAAACCGTCTTAGCAGCTCATGATGGATTGCAAGCCGAAGCCGCCAACTGCCGTGGTCAGTTGGTAGGCTCTCTTCGGCTTGGAATGGTGCCACTCGCCAGCCAAAACCCGATGCAATTGCTCAAACCATTAGCTCAACAGTTCCCTGAGTTACGCTTTCAAATACTCTCCATGACGACCGAACAGATCATAGACCAACTCAATCGCAATCAACTTGATTTGGGGATGTGTTATGTCGATCAAGTCAACACCGCTTACTTCGATGTTATCGAACTAGATTCAACCAAACTTGGCGTTTTATTCGATGAGCGTCATTTTGATTTTGCCGAATCTGAAGTGTTGTGGGAGTCACTCAATAACATTCCGCTAGGGCTGCTTTCGAAGGGCATGCACTATCGCCACTCCATTGATCTTAGCTTTGTGAGTAAAGGGCTGGTTCCGCAAACCGTCATTGAAAGTAACTCCACCTTTCACTTGATCCAAGCAGTAGCCAGTGGCCTTTGTTGCGCCATTATGCCGCTGAATTGTGGATTGGAAGAGTTGAACGATACGCTTCGCATTATCCCTATCGAAGAAGCCGCCGTTCACGCCCCTCTAGGTTTGTTAAAGCGAAAACAAGAACCCTTCTCCGCGCTAACCGATCAGTGCTTCGCAGAAGCAAAAAACATATTCAATCGATAACAAGAATCCACACGTCAATTTTTGGCATACATAACGGCTTATGAGGTGATTTCATGAGATGTACTACTCAATCTTATTTAGAACTGTCCGATTTCAATCAAGCACCACCTCAACCAAGTGCGTTCAATTACCGAGAATTGATTGATGGCCGCCCAGTGCAACAAATGTCGCTGGCGAGTGAATCCGCCTTAGCTATCAGCTATAACGGCATTAGCCAAGCGGTCATGATGGTGACGCCAGGCCATCTGGAAGACTTCGTGAAAGGATTTAGCCTAAGCACAGGCATCGTCCACGATTTCAAAGAGATTAAAGACATTGAAATTGGTGGCGATCACGAATCTCACTATGCGGAAGTGGAAATCAGCAACCGCGCTTTCTGGGCGTTAAAAACACAGCGCCGAAATCTTGCCGGCACAACCGGATGCGGCATTTGTGGTGTAGAGGCTCTGGAACAAGCTTTGCCTGATTTGGCACCGCTAACACCGTCTCTTCCTCCGCGCTCCGATGTATTCGAAGGGCTGCGAGACAAAGTCGCACTGCATCAAGAAGCCGCACGTGAATCTGGCGCGTTACACGCCGCTTTATTTGCAGATTTACAAGGCAACATCAAGTTGTGCCGAGAGGACATCGGCCGTCACAACGCGCTAGATAAGTTGATTGGCGCATTGACCAACAATCACATCGAGCCTCAAAGTGGCTTCGCAATCATGACAAGCCGTTGCAGCTTGGAGTTGATCCACAAAGCCGTTCGCGCGCGTATCCCCACTCTGGTTTGCTTATCTGCGCCTACAGCGTTAACTGTCGAATGGGCAAGAAGAAACCATTTGAACCTAATTCACTTGCCAAAACACGGCTCGCCGCGTCTATACAGCCCCGCGCCTTAACACGTCAACCTAATCGAATTCATAATATTTCTAACGGAGACCTCTGGGTCTCTGTTGTTTGCTTCTCGTTCCCAATTGATACTTAGCGACAAGACACTATTCTCTCCAACCAAACGTGCTCACCCCTTGTCAGCACTAAGCTTGCGTATATTAACCTGCTTGCATTTGAACGCTTTCCAACCCGATAAGAACCCTGTCAAAAACCCATAAATTAGTAAGGATTTTGTGTGACTCTTTTCACGCTTTTCCGCCTTCCTAGGCATTTCTAGGAATTTTTCCTAGCCGATCTAGGCAACCATCTCATGTGCCTTACAAAACCACTCTCTAGAATTCCGCTCAGTCAAAGGTAACAAGAGCGCATAACGGCCGCCGTTGTGTTTCTAAAACAATTACAAGAGAGTTCATCATGTTAAAATTCCTCGAACAGGTGCGGAAGCCGACCCTCGATCTTCCTGTCGAAGTTAGAAGAAAGATGTGGTTTAAACCGTTCATCCAATCTTACTTGGTCGTATTCATCGGCTACCTAACCATGTACTTGATTCGTAAGAACTTCAATGTCGCGCAAAACGACATGATCTCAACTTACGGTTTGAGCATGACAGACCTAGGTCTTATTGGCCTTGGCTTCTCCATCACATACGGCATCGGTAAAACCGTTGTGTCTTACTACGCTGACGGTAAGAACACCAAGCAATTCCTCCCTTTTATGCTGATCCTTTCTGGTCTTGCAATGCTTGGTTTCAGCTTCAGCATGGGCGGCGGTAGTGCAAGCCTGTTCTTGATGGTGGCTTTCTACGCTCTAAGTGGTTTCTTCCAAAGTACTGGTGGCCCTTCTAGTTACTCAACCATTACAAAATGGACACCTCGTAACAAGCGCGGCTCTTACCTAGGCTTGTGGAACATGTCACACAACGTTGGTGGTGCGGGCGCAGCGGGTGTTGCTCTTTTCGGTGCCAACTACCTATTCGACGGCCACGTAATCGGCATGTTCGTGTTCCCTTCTATCATCGCGATCATCGTTGGCTTTATCGGTATGCGCTTTGGTAGCGACTCACCAGAAGCTTACGGTCTAGGTAAAGTAGAAGAACTTTTCGATGAAGCAGTGAGTGAAGAAGACACCGCCGCTGAAGAAAACCAGATGACCAAAAAAGAAATCTTTGTTGAATACGTTCTTAAAAACAAAGTTATCTGGCTACTTTGCTTTGCCAACATCTTCCTTTACATCGTGCGTATTGGTATCGACCAATGGTCAACGGTATACGCGTACCAAGAACTTGGTCTGTCAAAAGAAACGGCAATCTCTGGCTTTACTCTATTCGAAGTCGGTGCGCTTGTGGGTACTTTGATGTGGGGTTACTTATCTGACTTAGCAAACGGTCGCCGCGCATTGGTTGCTTGTGTGTCTCTTGGTTTGATCATCGTATCGCTTGAGTTCTACCAACACGCCACTAGCGAGTTCATGTACTTAGCCTCTCTATTTGTATTGGGCTTCTTGGTGTTTGGTCCGCAACTTCTTATCGGTGTTGCCGCGGTTGGTTTTGTCCCTAAAAAAGCAATCAGTGTAGCTGACGGAGTAAAAGGTACATTCGCTTACCTAATCGGTGACAGCTTCGCGAAACTTGGTCTCGGTATGATTGCAGACGGTACACCTATCTTCGGCTTAACAGGTTGGAAAGGTACCTTCGCAGCTCTAGATACCTCCGCCATGATTTGTATTGTTTTGCTTGCTTTCGTCGCTATCGCGGAAGAGAAGAAGATTCGACACGCGAAGAAGCTTCAACTTGCACAAAACCAAGCCTAACTTCTCTGCGCGCTTTACTTCGGTAAAGCGTGCAAGATCATTAAAATGAGTTGATCAATTCAGTATCATTAAAGGTTTTTCTATTGGCTCCTGTTGGAGCTTATTGTTGTTAGTCGTCTGCTCTATTTGGTTGTAATAATGATTCATGTTGCTCTAGTTGATGATCACGTCATCGTGCGTTCAGGTTTCGCACAATTATTAAATTTAGAAAGTGATATTACCGTTGTCGGTGAATTCGGCTCTGTCGCCGAAGCGCGCAAAGGCTTGCCTGCGGTACACCCTCATGTCGTCATCCTAGATATCTCCATGCCAGATGAAAGCGGCTTAAACTTTCTTAGCGAAATACCAACTGGCATTGCCTGCGTGATGCTTAGCGTGCATGACTCCCCTGCGATGGTGGAAAAATCACTAAAGCTAGGTGCAAAAGGCTATCTTAGTAAACGCTGTAGCCCAGACGAACTTATTCAAGCCGTGAGAACCAGTGCTTCTGGCGGCTGTTACCTCACATCAGATATTGCACTTAAACTTGCAACGCCTAGCGACAACACCACCTCTCTATGCCAACTGACAAAACGTGAAAACGAGGTATGTCAGCTACTTGCGACCGGTTTGGATGTAAAGTCTGTCGCGGCAGAGCTTGGCTTGAGCCACAAGACCGTGCATGTGCATCGTGCGAATGCCATCGACAAACTCGGCGTGAAAAACAACGTTGAGCTCGCCAAACTATTTTCTCAAGAGTCCTTTTAATGCGAGCTTACGCTGTTACCACCATTTGCGGACTATTTGTTATGGCTTGCGCCTGGTTCTGCTTATGGGTGATTGCCTATTACTTTGTCAATGATCCCGAACTGGCGATCTTATTGTTTCCTTTCGCTTTAAGATTAGGTGTCGCCCTGCACACTCGCACCGCTTATTGGCCGACGATTTACCTTTCGGAGTGGGGACTTTCCATCGCACTTGCGATCTTACTGGGTCAACCGCAGTGGCTTACCGTGCTGATTGCGAGCATTGCCAGTATCCCGGTCACTCTGATTGCGAAAAAATACTACTACGGAGACCAAAACCGCCATTTAGCCGTGATGAGCGCAGTCATTATCATTAGCGCGTTTATTAATGTGATGGCCGTTGGTTTTCACGTTCCTTCGGTTTACATGGTATGGCTGGCTAGCATTTCTGGAGGCTTGCTCGTGGTGCCTATGTGCTACTTGTTATGGAGTTATTTGTTCCAAAGTCGTTGGTCTCCGCTTAGCTCTCTCCTACTAAGTAATGCCGTTGTATTTCAGGTGCGTCATATCGTGCTTTATGCGCTACTTTTGATCGGCAGTATTTTGGTGCAAACCAGTTTGCCTGAAGAGCTAAAACGATTTGCGCCGTTTTGTATGGCGATTCCAATCATCGTGCTTGCTCTGCGTTACGGCTGGCAAGGTGCTCTACTCGCCACCATGCTCAACAGCATTGCGCTGATTGCGGCTCGCAGCGGCGTATCAAATCTAGAAATCACCGATTTGTTATTATCTCTCTCGGCGCAAACCATCACCGGCATTATGCTCGGCTTAGGGGTTCAGAAACAAAAAGACCTCAATCACAAACTGCGCGGCGAACTTGCACGCAATCAGAATTTGTCTCGCCAGCTTATCAAAGCGGAAGAGTCCGTAAGACGCGATATTGCGCGCGAACTGCATGACGAAATCGGACAGAACATCACGGCAATCCGCACACAAGCCAACATCATTAAACGAGTGAACAACGCTGAAACACGCGTGGGTTGCGCCGACATGATCGAAGGGCTTTCCCTCAACGTGTACGACACCACTAAGCGACTGTTAAGCAAGCTAAGACCAAAAATGCTGGATGATTTGGACTTAAAAGAATCCGTCGAGCAACTGACGCGAGAGATGGAATTCGCCAATCACGGAACAACTGTTCAACTGAACTGGCAAGGCGATTACACCAGCCTGAGTGACACACTCAAAGTAACCCTATTCCGTTTATGCCAAGAGTCATTAAATAACGCAGCCAAGTACGCAGAAGCGCAGTTGATCAATATTGAACTGACAATTGGAGAAACGGCGGTGTCATTGATGATTCACGATGATGGTGTCGGTTTCAAAGTTCAGGACAGTATGAAAGGCATGGGCGTTCGCGGCATGCAAGAGCGTGTGCACGCGTTAGGTGGAAAAATGGTTATCTACTCCACCAGCGATCAAGTGATCGGCACACAAATCAGCATTACTTTACCTAAGGTGTAACTCAAGATGTTTGGATTTTTACGTTCACCTAAATTTACTCAACCGAGTCTAAGCAACGAGCAAATCGACCAGCGTTACCGCCATTGGCGTTTGCACATTATGTTGGGGATGTACATCGGCTACGCAGGTTTCTACTTTACCCGTAAGACCTTTAACTACGCCGCACCAGCGATGATTACCGATCTTGGCTTAGATAAAGGCGATTTGGGTCTTATCGGTACGCTTTTCTACATCACCTACGGCTGCTCGAAGTTTATTTCTGGCACGATTTCGGATCGCTCTAATCCTCGTTATTTCATGGGATTAGGATTGATTGCGACAGGTCTGGTCAACATCGCGTTCGGCTTTTCTAGCTCACTCGCGGCTTTCATTACTCTGTGGATCTTAAACGCGTGGTTCCAAGGCTGGGGCTGGCCTTCATGCTCGAAGCTGTTAACCACTTGGTATTCACGCTCCGAGCGTGGCTTCTTATGGGCCATTTGGAACACCGCACACAACGTTGGTGGCGCGCTGATCCCTATTTTGGTGGGCTATTTAACGTTGCACTACAGCTGGCGTGAAGGTTTTATTCTACCCGGCATCATCGGGGTATTACTCGGTCTATTCGTTTGTTGGCGATTGCGCGACAAACCCACAACAATGGGTTTACCAAGTGTCGGCCAATGGCGCAACGACGCACTAGAACTTGCGCAAGAAAATTACGGACGTGGCCTCACCTACCGCGAAATTCTGAAATCGTACGTATTTAACAACAAATACATCTGGCTGCTCGCGTTCAGTTATGTGTTGGTTTACATCGTCCGAACCGCAATCAATGACTGGGGAAACCTGTACTTGACCGAGCAGCATCACTATAGCCTGATTAATGCCAACGCTGCTCTGTCGATGTTTGAAATCGGCGGTTTTGTTGGTTCATTGGTTGCGGGTTGGGGCTCAGACAAACTCTTTGGCGGTAACCGTGGGCCAATGAACTTGCTGTTCGCGATTGGGATTTTCTTATCTGTCTCCGCGCTTTGGCTAATGCCTCTGACCAACTTTGCATTCCAAGCAGCGGGATTGTTCTCCATCGGCTTCTTTGTCTTTGGACCACAAATGCTGATCGGTATGGCGGCGGCGGAGTGCTCTCACAAAGACTCTGCCGGCGCGGCAACAGGATTCGTGGGCTTGTTCGCCTACATGGGCGCAGCATTGTCTGGCTATCCGCTGGCGTTAATTCTTGAAGAGTATCATTGGACGGGTTTCTTCATCACCATTTCAGTTTGTGCAGCCGTCATTGGCCTTTTGTTGCTGCCATTTTTGCAAGCGCAGCCATCACGAAAACCTCTCGAACCAAAGCCTCGGTTGTAAATCGACTTATCGCCCTTCGGGCCAATTGGCGAGTGACCTAACCGCGCTCGCCCTCCTTATTTAACGTATCTCTGCTCAATTTTTCTTCCGATTCAGTTCGGAGGGTTAACTATGGGAAAAATTCATGAATTTGAACACTATTTCATCGCATAGCTTCTTTCAAATGAACAACAAAATCCAAAACTACGCTTGGGGAAGCACCTCTTCTATTCACGATTTGTTTGGCTTTTCTAACGAAACGAATGAGCCTCAAGCAGAAGTATGGATGGGTACTCACCCAAACGGCTGCTCTGAAGTTCAGGTTGAGCAAAACACGCTGCCTTTGTCTGAACTGATCAAACAAAACCAACCCGCTTACTTATCAGCAGAAACCGCAGCGAAATTTGGCGACCTGCCCTTTCTGTTTAAGATCTTAGCGGCCGAACACGCACTGTCGATTCAAGTTCACCCAAGCAAACAAGATGCCGAAATAGGTTTCGAAAAAGAGCAAAGTGCTGGGATCCCACTAAACGCGAGCCATCGTAACTACAAGGATCCAAACCATAAACCTGAGTTGGTGTACGCGCTGACAAGCTACCAAGCCATGAACGGTTTTCGTTCGTATGACGAGATTATTGAGGCATTTGGCCTTTGCGATATCGATGAGCTACGCGCGCCTCTTGACACATTCAAACGCGAAATCAACTCACAAGGTTTACGCGATTTCTTTGTGCACATTCTTACCATGGAAGGAGAAACAAAAGAGCGAGCACTGAAACAGCTTCTTGCCCACGCTTCACGTCAATCGGATCAAGGCACTGACAGCGACGTTTTCCAGCTCATCTTGGATCTATCCACTCAATACCCTGGCGATGTCGGCTTGTTTGCGCCATTACTGTTGAATGTCATCACGCTGCAACCTGGCGAAGCGATGTTCCTGAGCGCAAGAACGCCACACGCTTACATTAAAGGTACGGGATTAGAGATCATGGCGAACTCAGATAACGTTTTGCGTGCAGGACTCACGCCGAAACACATGGATGTTGAAGAACTGGTTAAATGCACAGACTTTGTGCCTAAGCCGTTTAACAGCCTTGTTCTAGAACCCAATGCCGATGGTTGCCAAAGCCTTTATCCGGTCCCAGTGGCAGACTTTAGCTTCTGCATTCTAAACCAACCGAACAATGAAGTGGTTGAGGCAAACAGCGCAGAGATTTTGATGGCGATTGATGCCGACCTGACACTCATCAGTGATAACGGTGAGACGTTAACCGCCGCGAAAGGACAATCTGTATTTGTTCCTGCTTACGTTGGCCATTACCGTATTCAAAGTGCGGGACGTGTGGCTCGCGCCTTCAACTAGTTTTTGAATAACTGATTCAAACTAACGTCTGACCCAAGGGACTGGGTTAGACAATTTATTCCTTTCATAGATTGAACCATTCCGCTCTTAAGGCACTCATGCTTACACCTTGTCGAATCCAAACACCTACAGGCCAGTTTCTCTAAAAGCCATAACCTCCCGGATCTACCATTTACTCAACATTCATTGTCAAAACCCATTTATGTCCGATAAATTCGTCGCTCCAATATCAAATCACTTGGATAATAAAGGCGCTTGCACAGTGGTATTTGTTGCAAAACGTATAATCAACGTTGTAATCAAAGCCTCAATAACTACAATCTCTGGTTCGATTTTTCAGTTAACGTTTGTATGCCGAAGTTAAACCAAGATAACCCTGTTCAAAGCTCCGCCCTTTCCGATATCGAAACCAGCAGTAAGATTCAATCGGCATTAGAACCGAAGTTTCACAAGCCAGAGAAACGTCTCTGCTTAAGCCCTGGCCTGTCGGATAAGCATTTGGCGCGCCGTTGGCAAGTATTGGAACACGTGACCAATAAAGATCATCTCCTTGATCCTTTCACGCAGTCACATTGCGATGCTTACTCCAACAACATCGAGCACTTCATTGGTACTGTTAATGTGCCGGTCGGCATTGCAGGCCCTTTGCGCGTCAACGGCTTGTATGCGAACGATGACTTTTTGGTTCCGCTCGCAACGACAGAAGCCGCGTTAGTCGCTTCCTACAACCGTGGCGCAAATCTTATCACCGCCGCTGGTGGCGCGAGCGCATTGTTGCTGAGTGAAGGGGTGAGCCGAACGCCAGTGTTCGCCTTTAATAACCTTGCCGACGCTGGCCAGTTCGTCAGTTGGGTTGTGACCCAGTTTGACGCATTTCGTCAAATAGCGGAATCCACCACCTCACATGGCAAACTCAAAGACATCAATGTAAATATCGAAGGAAACCATGTTTATTTGGTCTTTGAATACGTGACTGGTGACGCTTCCGGACAAAACATGGTGACCATCGCAACAAACGAAGTGTTCCATCATATTTTGGCGACCAGCCCAATCAAACCAACTCAAGCATTCTTGGATGGCAACTTATCAGGCGACAAAAAACCAAACGCACACACACTGCGCTCGGTACGCGGTAAGAAAGTATCCGCCGAAGTGACCATTCCTGCTGAGTTGGTGGAAAAATATCTGCATACGACGCCGGAGTCTATGGTTCAATTTGGCAAAATGACCACAGTGGGCGGTTTACTCAGCGGGACAATTGGCGTCAACGCGCATTACGCAAACGCGCTTGCCGCGCTGTACATTGCTTGTGGTCAAGATGCCGCTTGCGTTGCAGAGTCTGCCATTGGAATCACTCGTATGGATGTGGACGCTCAAGGCAACTTGTACGCGTGCGTGACCTTGCCAAACATCATGGTGGGAACGGTTGGTGGTGGTACTGGCCTTCCAACGCAAAAAGCATGTTTGGATATTTTGGGTTTGCACGGCAACGGCAATGCGAAAGCGTTAGCCGAAGTCGCAGCTGCGCTTTGTCTGGCTGGCGAACTCTCGATCGTGGGCGCATTTTGTGCCGATCACTTTTCTCGTGCTCACCATAAGCTTGCCCGAAAATAACCTTTGTTGCTTTGTACAAGAGAACATCCGTGTGGTTTTCTCTTGTGCAAACCAATGGACTTTATTTATTGGCTCAATAATTTCTTGAAACTAACTTAAGCCTTAACAAACATACCAATCTCTTGTTAACAGTACTTTAGCTGTCCCCCTTCTATATCCATTGCGATATCTCTGCTTGTTACTCTTCATTGGCCATATTTAATATCAGTATCTTAGAAAAAATAGCATCAAAAACTTCTAGCACTATAGTACCAAATTCATCGTTTGAGTTTTTTGTTCACCACTTATAGCTACTATACTCGCCTATGCAGCTGCTTGATTTTCATAAATTTACTAAACAGCTCAAAAGAGCTTAATAACTCCCGTTAAATGGACTTAAATCGTTACTTCGGGTAAGCGAGTTAACTATGAGACGTCAGAAGCTAAATAAAATCTCTGCTTGGGTACTAGGATTGGCTATCTTATTGCTGAGCCATGTGCCTAATGTATCAGCACAAATACAGCAATCCCCATCCGATCAAACCGTTGCGCGTTTTCTCTATCAAACCTCTTTTGGACCAACTCCTGCGTTAATTAATGAGGTTAGGGAAAACGGGTTAGAGGACTGGATACAGAAACAAATCAACCTGCCAGCAACCTACCATCAACCACTTTATCAAACGCCTTTTTCTAAAGGCCTACAGTCAAACCGAGAAAATGCTTGGTATCAGATTGTTGTTACTGCTGAAGATCAGCTCAGACAGCGAACGGCTTATGCATTGAGTCAGATCATAGTCGTTTCTCGTTATGGCGGCGTTCTTTCCAGCAAACCTACAGGGTTAGTGAATTACTACGATCTGTTGGTTGAGCATGCGTTTGGCAACTACCGAGACCTGTTGTATGACGTTTCCATCCATCCAGTCATGGGGAGCTATTTGTCTATGCTCGGTAGTGCAAAAGAAAATAGTGCGACAGGAACGCTTCCCGATGAGAACTTTGCTCGAGAGTTAATGCAGTTATTCACTATCGGTTTGTATGAACTCAATTTAGATGGCAGTAAAAAGCTAAACCACGAAACAGGCAAACCTATCCCCACGTACAATCAAACTGATATTCAAGAGCTCGCGCGAGCATTAACTGGATGGAAAAATTCCGACATCGCATTCGTGAAACCGATGCGAGTTATCAGTCAGCGACACGACACCGGCGAGAAGCGATTTCTAGGGAACGTGATCCCATCGGGTCTAACCGCACAAGAAGAGCTTTCAAAAGTGATTGATATGTTGATGTCTCACCCAAATGTTGCTCCATTTGTTTCAAAGTTACTTATCCAACGTTTGGTCAGTTCAAATCCAAGCCCAGCGTACGTCGCGCGTGTTGCTACGATATTTAACAACAATGGGGAAGGAGAAAAAGGCGATCTAACCGCCGTTGTTCGAGCCATATTGCTCGACCCTGAAGCATTAGGGATGACGGATACCCCGCCTATAAAAGTGAAAGAACCGATACTGGTCCTGACTAATTTTCATCGAGCATCAGGTTTTACGGTTAAAGGATCACGTTACGAAGACGCAACAACGATGATGAACATCGCTAATCAAGGGCCGCTTCGTTCTCCTTCCGTGTTTAATTTTTACTCTCCAGACTATCAGCCGTCTAACGAGTTTACGGAGTCTGGTATTAACTCTCCAGAGTATGAACTTCTCAATTGGTCTGTTTATACCGATTTGGTCAACTATATGTTAACCAGCACTCGTAGAGGAGGTGGTGATTCCTACCACTTCGATCTTAACGAGTTTTATCTTCTTCTGGACGATCACCGTGCCTTAGTCGAATTGGTTAACGAGCGTTTCTTTGCTGGAACGGCTTCTGCTGAATTGAAAGAGCTCATGCTCACCGCCCTGAATGATTATCGTGGGGACTATGTGCCAACAACAAAACTCGCTCTAGTGATATTTACCGCCATTTCTGGCGACGAATTCTATATTCAGGATTAGGAGTGAATTATGGATATTTCACGACGACATTTTATACAAAGCACGCTATCGATGGGCGCATTAGCCTCTCTTAGTCTGCCAGGTTACTCTCTCGCAGCGCCATCCAATGACTTTCGAGCATTAATATGTGTGTATTTAGCAGGCGGAAACGATGCATTCAACACCGTACTGCCATTATCGGAGGCGCATTATCGTCAATATTCCAAAGTCAGAGGGCCACTCTCTGTCGCCAAAGAAGACATACTCCCTATCAATTTGAGTGCTGTCGATAGCTCAAATCACCCAGTGAAGCTCGGCTTACACCCAAAGTTAAATGCGTTAACTTCCGTTTTCGAACAAGGCGATGCCAGCATCGTGCTCAATAGTGGCATTCTCAACCATCCCGTCACCAAACAAGCTATTGAGCAAGGTGAAGCATCACTTCCCGAGCAACTGTTTTCTCATAATTCTCAAACAGACGCTTGGTTACTTGGTGGAATGAGCGAGTCTAAAAATCTTGGTTGGGCTGGCAGAATGTTGGATGTATTAAACTCTGAATCAGAAATAACACCGCTATACAGTGTGCATGGCAACTCGCTTTGGTTACGGGCAATGGAACACCGCCAAACTGTCCTGAAAAAAGATCGCGCGGTTCAGCTTACCGCGATTGATAACCCGCTATACAAGGGGATCTATGATCGCCTTCTCTCTCATCAAACTGACAATCCATTTAATGGTCATTTTAATTTGATGGTTGATGAGTCGATGGTAATGAGCAGTGTACTGAGCGAGCAACTCAACCACATTGCTGACGAGCCGCTGTTTACGTCATCGACGCTCGGCAAGCAGATGCAAACCGTGTACAAATTGATAGCAAGCCAAGATGTCCTGAAGCAGCAACGACAAGTCTTTTTCGTTAAACACTCTGGGTATGACCTACACGATTCGCAACTGGCACGTCATCCAGTGTTACTTGAGGATCTCGCGACAAACCTTTTAGCAATGTATCGTGTAGTCGAACGGTTAGGGCTAAACAAGCAAGTCACCTCTTTCACTATGTCTGACTTCGGTCGACGGATGATGAGCAACGGAAATGGTACCGATCATGGCTGGGGTGGTCATCAACTATTAATTGGAGGCGCGGTAAATGGGAAACAACCTATCGGTACATGGCCGGAACTAATACTGGGCGGAAACGATGATTACTCTCAAGGCCGACTCATACCCAAAATTGCCGCTGATCAAGTTGGTTCAACACTAGCACAGTGGATGGGCGTGAGTGATAACGCTGCACTGGAATACGTGTTCCCGAACATCCGTAATTTTACCCATTCAAACCTGGGTTTTATGTCGTAAGATATTTTACAGGTAGCTGTAGAACACATCATCAAATAAGGGAGCCTCGCGCTCCCTTACTCATCTTATGTTTGCAAAGTGTCCGTTACACCTCGTCGCGACGGCGTTCGTTACACAGCTTAATGGCACGCTCAAGTAATTCTAGCGCGGATTGCTCACATTCAGGCAGAACCGCATCACTTTCACCAATTGGCGTTACGCGGTCACCCCATTTCAATACTGCCGCACCCCATGTCAAACCTGCACCAAACGCAGCAAGAAGCATGTTATCACCTGGGTTAACTCGACCTTGCTCTACCGCTTCACACAATGCAATTGGCACCGTCGCAGCTGAAGTATTGCCATAGTTTTGAATGTTAACAAACGCTTTGTCGTGTGGAATTCCAGACAGGTCGCACAAGGTTTGAATAATACGAATATTCGCTTGATGCGGAATCACAACATCGATTTGTTCCGTCGTTAACTGTGATGCTTTCAGTACGGTTTTCGCAGCTAGCCCCATACCTTTTACCGCACGTTTGAAAATTTCTTGTCCTACAAAGTTGAAATCCCAGTAACCGTTGTCTTCCGCAAAGCGATCCATACAAGTACCAAACTTTGGTACGGACAGAATATCGCGGCCTTTTGCGTCACAACCGATTTGAGACTGTAGTAAACCCTTTTCTTTTTCCGTTCTTGATAACACAACGGCGCCCGCACCATCACCAAATAGAACAGCGGTATCTCGCATTGCCCAATCGATGTAGAAAGACAATCTTTCCGCACCAATAATGATCGCGTTACGATAGTTACCTGATTGAATCAAACGTGTGCCCGTTTCTAGGCCATAGACAAATCCCGTACATGCGGCATTTAAGTCAAAGGCAGCGGCTGCACGAATACCTAGGTTCTGCTGTACTTTAGACGCGATATTTGGAATCAATGAATCTGGTGAACAAGTCGCCACAATGATTAAATCCACGTCTGTTGCATCGACGCCTGCTCGAGCTAATGCATGTTTAGCAGCAACGGTCGCCATGTCTGACGTGTTTACATGACTAATACGGCGGTTTTCGATACCAGTGCGGGTACGAATCCACTCATCGGAAGTATCGAGGAAAGTGCTAAGATCATCGTTAGAGAGCACGGCTGGCGGAACACATTTCCCCCAACCTGTAATTTCAGCGTAGTAATTTGTCATCGCAGACCTATTTATTGTTGTATTTTAATAAAATTTCTTAGAACCTTAGGCTCAAATACAAACCTGCGCTGCGTTATTTCGGCAGGTTAAAAAATAAGTATACAAATAATGAGGCTGACTGGTAAGTCATGTTTTCATCAATACGTAATAAAGGAAGAAGTCATGTCATCGTTTAAAACTCGCTGCCCTTCGTGCGGCGGTCTAAATCGTGTCCCTAATGAGCGCGTTGCCGAATCTGCAACTTGCGGTAAATGTAAAAGTGCACTTTTAGACGGCTCGCCTATCGAAGGTACACAAGATAACTTTTCTGCTCTATTACAAAGTGATATGCCTGTTGTAGTAGATTTTTGGGCCCCATGGTGCAACCCGTGCGTTGGTTTTGCTCCTGTTTTCTCTGATGTTGCTCATGAGCAAGCCGGAACGGCTCGTTTTGTTAAGATTGATACCGAAGCTCAACAACAACTTGCGACGCAATTTGGTATTCGCAGTATTCCTACCATTATGGTTTTCAAGAATGGTCAACGCGTTGATATGATCAATGGTGCGTTACCTAAAACTCAATTCGATCAATGGTTAAATCAAGCACTTACTAAATAATCTTCCACGCCAACCTTGTTTGTAGGTTGGCGTTTTTATGCAACTTATCAACCTATCTAGTTAACAAATATTATTTATCGAAACGACTTAAATTTATCATTTTACTTGCCTAACTATTAGCCTCATATTCGCGCCGAATAACCCTTAGATTTCATTTAACTTATAGGCGCAAAACAGTGGAAAACACAGTCGTTCCTGCAGCATCACCACGAGTTACAGTTCCAGTCGTCGCACTGTCTCTTTATGCGGTGGCTTCGGGCTATTTAATGAGCTTGATCCCTCTCATGCTCGGTGAATACAACATCTCAGCAGATTACGCGAGTTGGTTGGCGAGTGTGTTTTATGGCGGCTTATTAACCGGTGCTATTTTTATTGAACGTATCGTACGTCAAGTTGGTCACCGTAACGCGTTTATTGGTTGCTTGGCCGTATTTTCGCTAACTATCGTCACACTACCCGTGTTTGCTAACGGATTGATGTGGCTTGCCGCTCGCTTTATTGCGGGTATCGCGGTTGCTGGTGTTTTTGTCATTGTTGAATCTTGGCTAATGTCTGGAGACGAAGCATCGCGTGCGAGACGTTTGAGCTTGTACATGCTATCGCTTTATGGTGGTTCAGCATTAGGCCAGTTTGGTATTGGCGTGCTTGGCGTAAGTGGCGGCGTTCCGTTTATTGCGATCACGACGTTGATCTTAATGGCGATGCTGGTGCTAATGTTCATTGAGTGTGAGCAGCCAAACAGCCATGAATCAACCGCTTTATCATTTAAGCAAATTGCCAAACTAAACCATGCAGCAATTATTGGTTGTGTTGTTTCAGGTTTGACCTTAGGCGCGATCTACGGATTAATGCCAGTTGAGTTAACTAACCGTAAAATTAGCCATCAAGACATTGGTACATTGATGGCGCTAGTGATTCTAGGTGGCATGCTAGTTCAACCAATGGTGACCGCGTTAAACAAATACATGAGCCGCACAGTGCTAATGGCGTTTTTCTGTATTTTGGGTATTTTTTCGATCGGTATGACCTTTATTTCCTCGTCAGCCGTGGTATTGGCTGCTGCATTATTCTTTTTAGGTGCAGCTACTTTTGCCTTGTACCCGATTGCAATCAACTTAGGTTGCGAAGGACTTGATGAACGCTTTATTGTCTCTGCGACACAAGTCATGCTGTTTAGCTACAGCATCGGCTCTGTTGCTGGTCCTGTTGTCGCTGATAAATTTATGGGCCAAGAACACGGCTTGCTAGGCTACTTGTTTGCCGCTTTGGTTGCGACTGGCGTATACATGCTACTTGCTGCGAGCAAAACCAAGCAGCGTATGGCCGCTGGCCTCTAACCACGCCGCTTCTACTCAACGAAAACGAGGGCATGTCGCCCTCGTTTTTTTATTCTTCGCATTTTTGTTTAGATAAACGCTTGTGACGGTTTGACGCGTTCGCTGCAGGCTTTTCCGGTACCATTCGCTTTTCATGAAGCAAATGACGAACCGCCAAGATGGGATGTTTCAGTAACATTCTGGGGCCAGAGTAACGCATGACCAAACGCATTTGTTCTTTCGGCTCTGGTTTGTAGCAGTGAATCGGACATTTATTACACGTCGGTTTATTCTCTCCATAAGGACAGCGGTCGAGGCGCACTTCTGCGTATTCAAGCAGCTCATGACATTCTGAGCATAAGTCACGTTTTGTTCCATGATGGTCATGACAGTAAACCTCTACCATGGCTTTTACTGTCTTAAATTCAGTGGCGAGTTTGCCAAGTAAAATATCGCTCATGCGCTATCCAAAAATCACAACATCATTGTGTAAAGTTCTAACGTGCGGCCATTATCATATTGCTGCTCAACTCGTTCAAACTCAAAGCCCAGTTTTTTGAGCAAACTTATACTACGAATATTGTCATTGTTGGTGATGGCAACCAAATTATCGAGTTTCATTTCCTCTCTAGCGTATTCCAGCACTGCGGTTGCAGACTCCGTTCCGTAGCCGAAGCCATAAGCGGAAGGTAAAAATCCATATCCGAGATCATAGTGTTGTAATGTGTCACGTTTAACCAACCCACAAATCCCGATGGGTTGTCCATCTTCTTTCTTCTCTACAACGAGTAAACTCACGCCTCTAATTTTTTGCATGCGTAGCATGTTTTCTTTTATGTAACGCGCCGCTTCATATTCGGTACGAATTTGTTTGTCTCCGACAAAACGGTAGAAGTCTGGGCGGTTATAAAGTTCTAGTATAAATGGTGCATCATTTACACTCACAAGACGCAGTATCAAACGTTCGGTGTACAGTGTTTTCATTTGGGCTCCATTAAAACGCGATAGATGATTGGACATAGGAACGTACTTGAATTTTGCGACCGATACCGGCGCTTATTTAGTTGTAACTTGATAAAAAAGTAACTATCCTGCCTCGCTAAATTAAAGGACCACCACCATGAACCGCAAGAAGAAAATCAATCAGATCTTGAAAGCGAAGCAGAAGAAGCATAACGCTAAGCTACATAAGAGCAATAAGCCGCGTTATATCTCCAAAGCTGAACGCGCGAAAATGGAAGCTGAAGAACAAAACCAAGCTTCAGAACACACGGAAAACGTTGTAGACACAGCGCAGACAGATCAAGCCTAAAAGAAAAGCCGCTTCAAGCGGCTTTTTTGATATTTGGAGCGAGTTAGCTTTAGTATTCAACACTGTAGTTCAGTGTGAATGTGCGACCTCTTCCTTTGTAGTCGTACGCTGCTGCATCGTAGTGTGCTGCATAAAGAATCTGCGCACGTTGTCCCCAAGCGGTTGTGTAGTCTTCGTCAAATAGGTTTTGAATACCAAAACCTAACTGCCCGATAGGTAGTGTTACGTTACCAAGAAGATCAAACGTAGTGTATCCATCTAGTTTGTTGTTTGCGTCATCTTCGTAATCAAACATCGTCTGGCTTTGTAGACGTAGTGAATAGCCATCCTGATAGTAAGCCGCCCACGCGTTCGCTTTTGATGTACTTGCTTTACCCGCACTTAGATCTTCCCACTTACCGTTGGTTTTCAGCTCAGAAACCACATAGTGACCTGATGCACCTAACAAAATATCACGGTTTACCCAGTAGTTAATGTTTGCTTCGGCACCGTATACACGTTGCTCGTCATCAACATTGGTGATTAGGAGCGTCTTCTTGTCATACTTGATTGAGTTATCCGACACCGAGTAGTAACCCGCCGCTTGCAGTGCGACAGTATCCGTATCTAATCGGTAACCAATTTCATAGCTGTCCGTTTTGATGCCCGACATTTTTGAGTCAGATACGTTAATGCTATTGTTCAACGCGTAGTGACCATTTGCATCCGCGGCATCGTAGCTACCTTGGCCGTAGTACTTTGCAGGATCAGCGAGTTCGAAACCTTGAGAGAAGTTCGCCCAAAGCTGAGATTCATCGTTAAGCTGATAAATGGTGCCCAAATTAAATAAGCTCACAGAGTAGTCAGTGCTGCCACCTGGTACCGCATCCGCTGATACACCATTACCCGATGCGATCTTCTTTTGTATACTATAGGCAACAAAATCATCAATCTTATTGTCCATGTATTGGTAGCGGTAGCCTGCTTGTACTGACCAATCTTGATTGATTTGGTAATCCCCTTGGACAAACATTGCGTAAGACGCCACATCAACATCTGGGTAACGCCCCACTTCGGCATAGGTTCGATTAATTAAGTTCCCAGAGCTGTTCGCAATGGTTGGATCGAACAGAGCCTGGTTACTTTCAAAACGGTCTAAGTACGCATCGACACCATAAACAAGTTTGAATGACTCCCAGCTTTTAGCTAACGCTAAGCGCCCAGCAAAAACTTCTGTTTTTTGTTGAGAGGCACTTTGGTAATAAGGAGTAAAGGTTTGGTCTTCACTACGGTAAGATAACTCGCCTATCAGTTGATGACCGAATACGCTGTCGTGAGCGTAGTTCGCACTTAAGAGAACTCGCTCTGTACCATGTTCACGGTCGGAATCGAACCCCTCTCGTACATCAACAAATTTATTGTTAACAATGTACAAACCGTATGGCGAATCTTGCTGGCTGTCATAGTATTGTGCGACAAGGTTTAACTTGCTGGCATCGGAGATTTGAATCTCGGTCGATCCCATAACATCGAGCGTTGAATTATACTGCAAAGAGCCCTGTGAAATGTCTGGGGTGACAATGTCGCCATTTGCGTCAAATGCACCTTGTGTCTCGGTGTACACAACCGAACCTCTAGCGATAATTCGCTCATTACCACCCGAGATAGACTGAGCGAGTTTGTAATCAAAGTCATCGCTGCTATTAAAGCCTGTAGTGCCACTCACGTAGGATTCAAACGACAAGTCATCCGAGTACGCTTTCTTGGTGATAATGTTAATAACACCACCAGTAGCGCCTGCACCATAAATGGAGGTTGCACCAGATAGTACTTCAATTCGCTCGATGTTGAATGGGTCTATTGCATCTAACTGACGACTAATCGGGCGAGAAGACTGTAACGAGACACCATCAATCATTACCAACATTGCTCTACCGCGAAGGTTCTGACCATAGTTAGTTCGACCACCGGTGCCGACGTCTAAAGAAGGGATGGTTGCAGAAAGAATATCACCCAGTGTCTTGCCCGCACGATATTGCTGAGCAATCTCTTCTTGGCCAACAAACCAAACCGTTCCTGGAATATCGGAGATCGATTTCGGCATCACACTGCCTACAACAACCAATTGCTCATCGCTCGGAGTCGATGTTTGTTGAAGATCTTCTGCTGCTATTGAGCTAACTGCGTATCCACTGCTCATCGCAAGTACGATGAGATTGAAAGAAAACGTCCTTTTCATCATTGTATTTATCTTTTTGTTGTCAACAAGAGCATGCAATGATACTTATTCTCACTCTCAAATCGAGCACTGTTACACAAGTTAAATAAATGTTAATTAAGAACCTTCTTGCTCATAAGCTGTCGATTTTCCTCTAAACGAGGACAATCTGCACAAAGCTTTCTGCCTTCACACTTATAGACTAAACAACAACTTTTTCTTACTAACTTTAGCGGCTGATCAGATTCCGTCTCATGAAGTGAGCGGCTATTATCAACATCCAAACCCATTGCGCTTAGCCACAAGACCGCATGCTCCTGAAGTGTCGAGTTAGTCATTTGCGGAAAGCGCTGTTGGAGACGAATTAAACAAGCCATGATTCCGTCAGACATCAATTGATGGGTGAAGCCAGGACGAATGCGTGTCCATTGACTCATCTCTTGTTGATAGAAGTCGAACAGTTCTCGGATTTGACGCCCCGCCTCTTTTATCAACGCTTCTGGCTCGCCATGTATATGCGCTTCGTCGGCGAATCGGTACCCAGAAACAAAACAAGGTTTGAGGTGCTGCGCTATCTCGCGAATGTTTGGCAACGTGTGGTAACCGTAAATAGAGATGAATGCGACATAAACTGGCTGCCAACAAAGTAAATCCCACGTTCTTGTCAACCAATATGCTTTTCCCGCTTCCGGATGAGCCTCCGAGATTTGCTGGTAAAGGCCTTGGATGATCGGGTTGATATCATTCTCGATATGGATAGCTTCTTGCCCTATCTCGCCGATATCACCGTGTAGATAAGGTGTAATCTCACTCGAAGTTTGAAACAGTTGCGGGAAAAATTGCTCAGACATGATGGCTTATTGTTGGTGTAGTCATTCTGACACCTTTATACCCAAGCACCAATCGCAATGCAAACTATTATCCTTTGCGTTTTCATAACAAAGAAGCACCTTTAGGGTTAGTTATGACTGTATTTCCGCGTTCTGTGAAACTGTAAGGTCTGGTTACGTATGCGATGAATAGCAACAAACTCTTAAACCTCTTCGCATTTAACGCTCACATGATCGCAAAAATACACAGCATAAAAACACCCTGATAAAACTGTGTTAACAGTTCCCCTGTGTAGCGTGAGTTATTGCCAATAATTGAATATTGCTGTTTCTTATCCAGCGGATTGTGAACAACATGAAGTATTTTCTTTCTGAATATCGAGACAATACAAAGAGGTAATTTGGCTATGTAGCCCTCTGTTTTGAATAAGGAAATCCACATGTTGTATCTTGAGTTTCTATTTTTGCTCGTGATGCTGTATATCGGCTCACGTTATGGTGGTATAGGCCTTGGGGTCGTATCCGGAATTGGCTTGGTGATTGAAGTCTTCATCTTTAAGATGCCGCCAACCTCTCCTCCTGTCACCGTCATGTTGATCATTTTAGCGGTGGTAACATGTGCTTCCATTCTTGAAGCCGCTGGCGGTTTGAAATACATGCTGCAAGTTGCCGAGCGTGTGCTTCGTAAGAACCCAAAACGCGTCACCCTTATTGCTCCGTTCGTGACTTACTTTATGACCTTCCTACTTGGTACAGGTCACGCGGTTTACTCTATCATGCCAATCATTGGCGACGTTGCACTTAAAAACGGCATTCGTCCTGAGCGTCCTATGGCTGCCGCTTCTGTCGCCTCTCAAATCGCAATCACGGCATCACCAATTTCAGCGGCCGTAGTTTACTACTTGGCGCAACTCTCTGATATTCAACACGAGATCACTCTGCTCTCAATTCTGCTCGTTACTGTACCTGCAACGCTATTCGGTACGTTGTTGATGTCACTTTACAGCCTAAAGCGTGGTAAAGAGCTAGACGACGATGAAGAATACCAAGAGCGTTTGAAAGATCCTGTGTGGAGAGAAAAAATCCTCAACACAACTGCAACGTCTCTTGATGAAGTACTACCAACAAGTGCTCGTAACTCTGTATTGCTGTTCATTGCTTCTATCTTGGTTATCGTCGTTATCGCGATGTGGCCAGACATTCGTACCATCGTAGATGGCTCGAAGCCAATCAGCATGGCAGTTGTGATTCAAATGATGATGCTCTGCTTCGGCGGTATCATTTTGCTTGCGACCAAAACTGACCCGCGTGACGTACCAAATGGGGTGGTATTTAAATCTGGTATGGTGGCGGCGATTGCTATCTTCGGTATTGCATGGATGTCAGATACCTACTTCCAGTACGCTATGCCTCAATTTAAATCTGGCATCGTTGAGATGGTAACCAACTATCCTTGGACATTCGCGCTTGCGTTATTCATTGTGTCGGTTGTGGTGAACTCTCAAGCTGCAACGGCTCGCATGATGCTGCCTGTTGGTCTCGGCTTAGGTTTGGAACCTGCGCTGCTTATCGGCTTGATGCCAGCGGTATACGGCTACTTCTTTATTCCAAACTACCCTTCAGATATCGCGACTGTGAACTTCGATACCTCGGGCACAACTAAGATTGGTAAGTGGTACTTCAACCACTCATTCATGTCTGTGGGCTTAATCGGCGTGATTGGTGCGTGTTGCTTGGGTTACTTGCTAGGGCAAATGATCATTCCTTCGTAACTAGCCAAATCAACGATAAATTAGAGGCGAGTCATTGTACGTTTCGTACAGCCTGAGTGACTCGCCTTTCTTTATTGCACTATTACTACAGCAAGAAATCGTCATCAATCGCGACAAAATTGTCGGCACAATCAATCAGAGTTTGGGATGTTAGCTTAGGTACACCATAAACGGTCACCGTGTTATTGAAGCGCTGCTGAATTCTCTCTACTAGCAGACTAAAGTCTCCATCTCCCGAAACTAGAATCACTTCCTCAACTTCGGGAGCAATTTCAATTGCATCGAGAGTAATACCCACATCCCAATCGCCTTTCGAGCTACCATCACGACGCTGGATGTAGGGTTTAAGCATCACCTCAAAGCCAACACCCCGAAGAATATGGTGGAACTGACGTTGCTTGGGATCATTGCTCGCAATAGCATAAGCACGAGCACTTACCACCTCTTTCCCTTGTGTGGCAACATACCAAAACTGGTTGTAATCAAAATTGCTTCGATACGCTTCGCGACAGGTGTAATACACATTCTGTACATCAACCAAAATGGCGATTTTTTGTTTGCTTTCCGAACTCATCTATTTCTACGCTCAATTTATTTGCTGCCTACCCTATGCCAGTTTTGGAAAAAGCACAATGAGCCAATTCCACTAAACTTAACGTATAAAAAGTTATTTGGGTTTCTAGGGGAACTGTCATGGGCGGAAAGTTACTAGTGATACTGCTTTCTTGTATCTTGTCATCGACAGCATTTGGTTATCTAGCGCACTCCAAATACTGGCCACATAGAAGTGTGCTCTACTTTGCGCCAGAAAATGATGAATACGTCAAACAATTCTTGCTAGAAACACTTATGAATGAGTGTGAGTTGGAAGACAGAGATGTCGTCACGCTGGTCATTACAGAACAAGGTTATACTTTTCCTGCTTGGCTTAAAGAAGAGTTCGACCTAAAAATGCTAGCTCGTCTTTATGAGGTCGAAAAAGGTTCTCATACCGCTATTTTGCTTGGTAAAGATGGGCTAGAAAAGCACCGTTGGGGCGCAGAAACAGACTGGCCGTTTATCAACAACCTCATTGATCAAATGCCTATGCGTAAGCAAGAAATGCAGAGGCAACAAAGCCCCTGTAAAATATAGTCACTTCTGAGCAGTATTACTTTGCGAACCAATCCAACTTGTTGTGAAGTTGAGTCACGCTGCCAACCACAATCAATGCTGGGCTCACGGCTTGCTCTGCCATGATCGATAGCTCGTTCAACTTTCCTTGGAACACGCGCTGCTCTGGGCGCGTACCGTTTTCAATAATGGCGCATGATATCTCAGGATCTAACCCGTGAGTGACCAGCTTATCCATAATATGGCCGCTTTGCTTCAAACCCATATAGAACACAAGTGTGTTGTTGGATTGCGCTAGTGAATGCCATTCAATCTCACGACCATCTTTTTGTACATGACCAGTGATAAATTGAACGCTTTGTGCATGGTCGCGGTGTGTTAATGGAATACCAGCATAAGCCGTCGCGCCCGCCGCCGCCGTAATACCCGGAACCACTTCGTATTTGATGCCAAATTCGGCTAGCTCTTCTAGCTCTTCACCACCACGGCCAAATATAAATGAGTCACCGCCCTTCAGACGTACAACACGCTTACCTTCTTGCGCTTTCTGCACCAAGATTTGATTGATTTGATCTTGAGGCACGCAGTGAAAGTCCAATTTTTTGCCAACGTAAATCATCTCTGCTGATGCATGAGCCAATTCAAGAATATCTTTCGACACCAATCGGTCGTACACCAGAACTTCAGCCGCTTGAATGGCTTTTAAGCCTTTTACTGTGAGCAAATCAGGATCACCTGGACCTGCACCAACAAGAGAAACTAAGCCGCTGTTTAAAGATGAGTGAGCAGTAGTCATATCAACGCCTATCGAAAAATTTAGATATAAAGAGTAACACTCGCGTTATGCACTTAGGGCTAAAACCACTCTAAGGAGTTATTACTTTTTATAGCTAAACCAATAAAATATGTCGCGAAAGTGAAAGTTAAAAATTGAAATCCAAGTTAGAGAACAGTCCCGCCCATCCAGAAGCGGGACCATATTAAGCGAATTACCCGTTAATGGTTATTTAGCCATTGCAGGTTGTGCTTTTACTTCTTCTTCAGCATTGATAGAAGGCGCAGTTTTAGCGTGAGTTAGGTACAGTGGAATACAAGTCATTACTAGACCACCAACAATGTTACCTAGGATGGTTGGGATAAGGTTGAAGTTCAACCAAGTCGCGATACCAAAATCCGCACCTAGAATCATACCTAGTGGGAATAGGAACATGTTTACTACTGTGTGCTCGAATACTAGTGCGAAGAAGATGAAGATTGGGAACCACATCATTGCTACGCGACCAGACACTGAACGTGCAGTCATGTTGCCGATAACGCCTAGACATACCATTAGGTTACAGAAGATGCCACGTACGAAACACGTGATCCATCCGTCCATACCCATGTTTTCAAAACCAAGGCTACGCGCGGTAGAAACAGCCACAAATTTCTTCGCTACTGCATTCAGTTCTAGAGAGAAGTTACCTGTTAGAGAGATAGCCACTAGGTAAGCAACGATCAGAGAACCGATAAGGTTACCCAAGCCTACAAGACCCCAACAACGGAAGATACGACCCCAAGTGATGCCCGGACGGTTAGCAAACTTAGCCAGAGGCGCTAGACCAAAAACACCGGTTACTAGGTCATACCCCATCACACTTAGAATTACGAAACCAACGGGGAAAACAAGTGCTCCTACAAGACCGATACCCGTTTGTACAATCGCGGTAATAGCAACCACCACCGCAAGCGAAAGAATAACGCCAGCCATCGTACCGCGAAGCAGAAGGTCTCGCGTGCTTGTATTAGTTTTCGCTTCACCAACATTGATCATGGTTTGCACGAATTCTGCAGGCTTAAAATCAGTAGACATGAATGTGTCCTTATCCAAAATTGAAAGTTAAAAAGTTAAAGATTGAATAGAGAAAGGCTTCCCGTTGACACCTGAACGCTATCTACAACACCTCGCTTCCCTGTTCCCCTGAGATGATGCTTGGAAAGCCTTTGTCTATTGAATCTAGGTTTCAGTTCATTCCCTCCCCCTAAGAGGAGGGAATGAAAACCAAGCTTACGCAGAGATTTCTACTTCGCCGTTGGTTACACGCGTTTTGTACGCTTTCACGCTAAAACGTTCGTCTTCCATGCACGCACCTGTTGTCAGGTTAAAGCGCTGCTTCTTAAGTGGGCTTGCCACCCAAAGCTCGCCTTGGTGCTCACAGATCAAACCGCGAGAAAGCACGTTTGATTGGAAGAACGGGTCTGTGTTGCTGATCGCCAGCACTTCTTCTGCTTGTGTTGGGCGAAATACCGCAACTTGCTGACCATTAACCAAAGCACAAACACCCGTGCCCGGTACGATGTCGCTGATTTGGCAAATCTTTTCAAATGACATAATCAAACTTCCCTTATGCTTCAGTGATCGCTACGTGTAGGATGTCGCCTTTCGCTTCAGGGTGTTTTTCCGTGAAGGTTGCTGGGCGGTGCTGTTCGCGCTCTTGTACAAACACGACGTTTTCATCGCGCTTGTCAGAGTTGATGAAGTGCGCGAAACGAGTCAGTTGTGATTCGTCGTTGATGGTCGCAGTCCACTCACACTCGTACTCGTCTACAAGCTTCGCTACGTCAGCTTCTAGTTGAGTGTTGATGCCAAGTTTGTCGTTAACAATCACTTCGCGTAGGTAGTCAACGCCACCTTCCATGTTTTCCATCCAAACTGATGTGCGTTGTAGTGGCGCAGCAGTACGGATGTAGAACATCATGAAGCGGTCGATGTACTTGATTAGCGTTTCTTTATCTAGGTCACTTGCAAGTAGGTCTGCGTGACGAGGTTTCATACCACCGTTACCACATACGTACATGTTCCAACCTGCGTCAGTCGCGATAATACCAAGGTCTTTACCTTGTGCTTCCGCACACTCACGAGTACAGCCAGAAACACCGAACTTCATCTTATGAGGTGTACGAATGCCTTTGTAACGGTTCTCGATGTAAGAACCCAGACCAACAGAGTCTTGAACGCCGTAACGACACCACGTTGAGCCAACACAGGTCTTCGCCATACGAAGTGCTTTTGCGTACGCTTGACCTGTTTCGAAACCAGCGTCGATAAGCTTGCGCCAGATCTCTGGAAGATCGTCTTTTTGAGCACCAAACAGACCAATACGTTGAGCACCGGTTACTTTGGTGTATAGGTTGTATTCTGCTGCAACGTTCGCTAACGCACCCAGTGCTTGAGGTGTTACTTCACCACCCGCCATACGTGGGATAACAGAGTAAGTACCGTCTTTTTGGATGTTACCTAGGAAGTTATCGTTCGTGTCGTGCAGCTTAACCAGTTGTGGCTTAAGAATGTGCTCACCCCAGCAAGAAGCCAAGATAGAACCAGCCAGTGGTTTACAAACTTCACAGCCGTAACCTTTACCGTATTTCTCTAGAAGCTCATCAAACGTTTTGATCTCTTCAATACGGATTAGGTGGAACAGCTCTTGGCGTGAGTATGCAAAGTGCTCACACACGTCGTTCTTCACTTCGATACCAGATTTAGCAAGCTCAGCATTTAGAACAGAGGTCACTAGAGGAATACAACCACCACAGCCTGTACCTGCGCCAGTCACTGCTTTGATGTCGCCCAATGTGTGGTGACCATCAGCAACCGCTTGTGCGATCTTGCCTTTGGTTACGTCGAAACAAGAACAGATTACTGCGCTTTCTGGTAGAGCGTCTGCACCGAGTGCTGGTTTCTCAGCGCCTGCGTGTGCAGGAAGGATCAACGCATCCGGGTGTTCTGGTAGGTCGATTTCGTTCAACATAAGTTGAAGCAGGTCACCGTAGTCAGAGGTGTCGCCAACCATAACCGCGCCAAGCAGTTTCTTGTTGTCTTTAGAAACGATAAGACGTTTGTAAACTTCTTGTTCTTCGTTCTGGTAAACGTAACTCTTACAGCCTTCAGTACGACCGTTCGCGTCACCGATTGAACCTACTTTTACACCTAGAAGTTTCAGCTTCGCAGACATGTCAGCGCCTTCGAATTTGCTTTCTGTGTTACCTAGTAGGTGGTCAACAGCAACGGTCGCCATCTTGTAGCCAGGAGCAACAAGGCCGTAGAACATTTCGTTCCAAGACGCACACTCACCAATCGCGTAGATGTTCTCATCAGAAGTCTGACAATGGTCGTTGATAGCAACACCGCCACGAGGTGCCACTTCTAGCTCCATTTGGCGTGCTAGTTTGTCTTGTGGACGAATACCTGCAGAGAATACGATGAAGTCTGTTTCTAGTTCTGAACCGTCAGCAAAACGCATAACGTTGCGTGCGTTTGTGCCTTCTGGCGCAATCTCAAGCGTATTTTTGCTGGTGTGAACGTTCACGCCCATACGCTCGATCTTTTGTCGAAGTTGGTTACCACCAGCAAGGTCAAGTTGCTCAGCCATTAGCTTCGGTGCGAACTCAACAACATGCGTTTCTACACCCAGTGCTTTCAATGCGCCTGCTGCTTCAAGACCTAGCAGACCACCACCGACAACAACGCCTGATTTGCTCTTCTTCGCACACGCTTCGATCGCTTTAAGATCTTCGATAGTACGGTAAACAAAACAGTCTTTGCTTTCGTGACCTTTGATAGGTGGAACAAATGGGAATGAGCCAGTAGCAAGAATAAGCTTGTCGTATTGAACTTCACGGCCAGTGCTTGAGTAAACAATGCGGTTTTCACGGTTGATGTTAATCGCGCGTTCGCCGATCAGCATGTTAATACCGTGTTTCTCGTAGAAGCCTTCTTTTACTAAAGAAAGTTCATCTGCAGTATGGTGAGAAAAGTAAGAGGAAAGGTGCACACGGTCGTATGCGACACGAGGTTCTTCACAGAAAACCGTAATGTCTATATTAGACATATCAGCTTTCTCGACTAAGTCTTCAATATAACGGTGCCCTACCATACCGTTACCGATGACTACTAGCTTCAACTTGCTCATTATAATTCCTAAGGGTTAGGTTCTTATCACTGAGCTCATTGTTAATTGTGAAAGAAAATTAATACATGATGTAAATCAATTACAATTTCAAACTACCCTAAAGGGGTAGATGAACGTATTTATCTGACTATTGCGAAATAAAAAGTAATTTATTAACGGATATTGGTAGTTTTAACAAACTGAGATAACCGAAGCCATGCTAGCAACGGACTATACCGTTTTGCTTTTATGAAGTTAGGTTGACCATCGAAACCGAGCACACCTACGATAAATCCTGCTTTTCTTCTAAACGACGCACTCACTTGACTTCACCGTTTCAAGGTGATCAGAGAACAATATCTGAAGTGATTGAAAGATTTAGAAAAATCAAGCTTCACAACAAAAATTTTTTACTAGCTAAGTCGCACTATAAAGACTAAAATCAGGTTTAGTTCATATGGAATAGCGTCCATATGATTGATACCGTAATTGACATATAGAGTGCCGTCCCATTTTTGTGAGGCGGCCTTTTATTTGGGAGTCATAAAATGTCAGAAAACAATTCTATCTACATCTCAAGCTTAGATATGAACCGAATCACGGCTTTGTTGGATAAAATGCCAAACATCGCAGCGGAGCTTGTGGAATTAGAAGCAGAGCTCGACCGAGCAACAGTTCTTGAGCCAGAACAAATGCCAGATAACGTGGTCACGATGAACTCGACTGTAGAGTTTAAATTTTCAGGTGAAGATAGAACCATGACAAAGACACTGGTTTACCCTTCTGAACTGAAAAGCAGTGATGATATCTCTATTTTTGCGCCCGTAGGCAGCGCACTGATCGGTTTGTCTGTTGGTCAAAAACTTGAATGGCCAATGCCAAATAATCAAGTGAAGACAATTGAAATTGTCGATATCACATACCAACCTGAGCGTTGTGGTGCACTAAACCGCTAGCCCTCAGTAGTCCCGGTGCAAAGGCCTCCATTTAAGACTTTGCACCAGGAGAGCCCCTCGCTTACCCCCTATTTCCTTCTTTGTTTTCCAAGCATTTACTTTGCTGCTCTTAAGTAACATCACCGATTCTTTATTATTTACCGCATATTCAATATTTATATCTCCAAGCTCAATCATAGAAATTGCAAAGTATTTTTCGTATATTGTCGCTCCGAAAACGACGTAAATTATGCGCAAAATGGAAGAATATCTAACTCGAATTGCCTGCTTAGAAAAAGAAAATGAAGAGCTGAAGCGGAAGAATGCGCGACTACAAGAAAAGTTGAATGCTGCACTCGACAGTAATGGACTGTGTTTGTGGGAGCAGCATATTCCTTCAGGTACTTTGACGATATTCAATATGCAATGGGGCAAAATGCTAGGTTATCAGCCCCATGAGTTAACCGCCACGGTTGAAACATGGAAAAGCAATCTCCACCCTGAAGATTACGATCTTGCAGTGGGTGCATTTGAAGATCACCTAGCAGGCAAGACCGACCTTTATGAGGTAGTACATCGCATGATTCATAAAGACGGCAGTGATAGCTGGGTCTACGATCGAGGGCGCATCGTCGAGTATGGTTCTGATGGCGAACCACTACGGATGATGGGTACTCATATCGATATTACAAAAGAAAAGCGTTATGAGCAGCAACTGGCCAAGTTGGCTTCGAGTGATCCATTGACTGGATTGTTAAATAGAAAAGCAATTGAGGAAAACTTTAATCATCAACCTCAAACCGAACCGTCTCAGCAGTCTGCTTTAGTGTTTGTTGATATAGATAATTTTAAAGCAGTTAACGACCAGCTAGGCCATCATACTGGCGACACCCTCCTCATCAATATCGCCAATAGCTTAACAGAGCTTGCGTCAAGCAAGTCTCAAGTTGGACGCATAGGAGGCGATGAATTTGTTATCTTAAACTGGCATTCAAGTCGAGAGGAAATATCCCAACTTTGCAATCAACTCTTAGATTCAATCATTCCAGCGATAAATCAAGACTTACATAAAGTAACGATAGGAATGAGTATCGGTGTTTGTCTCTTTAACAAAGGAAAGCAACCGTTTAATGAAGTGTATCAAAAAGCCGATCACGCAATGTATGAGATAAAGAAAAATGGCAAAAATGGAGTACAATTTTTCAACTTAAAAAGTTGATATCTCTCCATAAATCATCATGTTATGAAATCAGTCATTTGCTACAACTTGAACTAACTCAAGATAAATTCTTTATATCTAAGCCAGTTACCGAAATTACCCCTAGGTACTCATAAATTTGGCACGATACAAATAAATCCTCTCCTCTCCTAGCATCAACCCAATAAGCAACTACACTCATTTAACTGATAGATTAATTACTACTATTATGAAGGGAGTTGTTTTTGATGGATACAAAACAGATTTCTACAGTTATCATAATTTTAGTTCTTTCTGCATTAGTAGTTGCTTATTTAAAATTAACAACGGTATCAAATGCTATCCACAAACCTACAACAATCGGTATATCTAAGACGCCTCTGTCAGCCCCTTTTATCATTGCAGAGCACATAGGTGCGTTTGAAGAAAACGATTTAAACGTCGAACTTATCATGTGCTTTGGAGGGGTCGAATGTTCAAACCTACTTCTAGAAAACCATGTTAATTACGCCACTTTTTCTGAAAGCGTACTGATGTTTAAAAGCTTTGAATACAAAGATTTAGCATTAATCACTTCTTTTGCATCTTCTACGAATGATATTAAGCTGCTAACTAAAAAGCGGTCTGGCATAGAAAGTATAGATAAATTACCAGGAAAAAAGGTTGGTGTAATAAAAAAGAGCGCTAGCGAATATTACTTAGACTTGTTGCTACAGGTAAATGACATTGATTTAGAAAAAGTAGAAAAAATATCATCAACAACGCAGGTTATTATAAATAATTTAATGCAAGGAAACGTCGATGCAATATCTACTTGGGAGCCATACGGATTTATGGCCAAGAATAGAATAAATGAAGAAGTAAAGAACATAGGAATTATTGGCGTGTATAAACTTTACTTTTTGCTTGTATCAAAAGAAATACACATTGAAAAATCAGATCAAGAAGTAATGAAAATAATAAAGTCACTTCATCACTCAATTAACTGGATGGATAAAAACCCTCATTTAACAATGAAAATACTATCACAAAAACTTAACACAACAGTTGAAGAAATATCTTGGAGTTGGGATGATTATAACTTTCGATTAAATTTAACGAATTCTTTATTATTTACATTACAATCAGAAGCTAATTGGGCATTAAAACAAAACTATGTAGAAGGACAGATTCCAAATTACAGAAAAATATTTAAAGAAAACTATATCAATTCATATTTTGATGGTCTAGATTAAAATGCATCGTTCGTTAAACCACTATTTAGCATCACTATTCAGTCTAAGCGTAATACTATGTATCAGCGTTATAGTATACATAAGCTTCATAAAAATAGAAGATTATAAAGCCAAGAAACAATTAAACCAAATAATGGACATACAAATATCATTAGAGTCATTAAGTAGTTATCTTTGGGCTTACACTCAAAATAGGGGAAAAAACAATTTCACACAATTCATGATTTCTCATAACAAATTAAACGAATTATTATCTCAAAATGAAGATGTTTTATACCTTACTAAAGACCTAAAAAAAATGAATCTCGAACTGTATTTTTTAGTTCAATACGAAAATAATCATTTACTAGACAAAGATCGCCATTATGATTCAGTCGTAAATTATAATAAATCAAATCCTGTCATACAATCCAGAATAAACATTGTATCCCAGGATATGAATAATGAAATAATATATATTTATAAAAAAATACTTAATAATAAGTCTACAAAACTACAAAATTTAAATTATTACACTCAAGCAGGTATTATTTTTATCTCTCTGGTTGTTATGCTATTATGCTTTTATATAAAAATAAAGTTCAAGAGAAGCTTTCAAAGGTTTATAAATGGAATAAAACAATTAAGCAGGTCAAATTTTGACTATAAAATCCCTTCAGAAAATCAATTCACGGAATTTGAAAATCTGTCTTGTTACTTCAATAAAATGGCGGCATTGTTAAACCACACAACAATATCAAAATCAAAACTTAAAGAAGAAGTAGAGAATCAAACTTCAGTTCTAAATCGTCAAAAAGAAAGTTTGGTATTTTTGTCTGAGCACGACTCCTTAACTAATATCTACAATCGTCGAGCAATAGAAAAACATTTGATCCAGCTTACGCGTAATTTCAGAGGCAGTGAGAATAGTTTTAGTTTGTTTTTTATAGATTTAAATTTATTTAAGGATATTAACGATAGCCATGGCCATGAGGCAGGTGATGCAGTGTTAAAATCTGTAGCTAGTAGATTATCAAGTATTATCGACGAATCAGACATGGTAGGCCGCTTTGGTGGAGATGAATTTATTATTATTCATCGTTCACACACAACAGGTACGTCTCTGTCTGCATGTGCACTACGCTATATCCAAGAAATAGAAAAAGTAATTCATTTTAAAGGTAAAGAGTTATGCGTCGGAGCTAGCATTGGTATTGCACTCTATCCTGAGCATGGGTCGAATGTACATGAATTATTAACAGCGGCAGACAAGTCTATGTATCAGTCAAAACGTTCTAAAGCTAGCTCGTTCACTATTGTCGACAACAGCAGTTCGCTGTTAAAGAGGCCTATGTTTTAATCTAAAGTAGCTGTGGAAACGTTCTACATGCGAATATTCAACGACATCGACCACTGTGGCCACTTACAGTAATAAAGCCGCTTTTATCACATAGCAAAAGCTAAACTCGTAAGCTAAACGCTCTCCAGGCATTGAAGAAAAATAATCCATTGTGAATGGTTAATCCTCCCCTTTTAAACGTCAACTTTCACCACCATATGATAGTTAAGATTCATTAACAGGCTATAACTATCCTATGTCTTTTCCTCGTTTATCTGTTCTGGATTTGGCACCCGTGTCCGACGGAACAAACTTCACCGAAACGTTCGAACGCTCCGTTGAATTAGCTCAATCAATCGAGTCCTGGGGCTATCATCGGTTTTGGATGGCTGAACACCATAACATGCCCGACATCGCCAGTGCCGCAACCAGTGTATTACTCAGTCATATTGGAGCGCACACGAACTCGATCCGTTTAGGATCAGGTGGAATCATGTTACCTAACCATGCACCACTAGTTATTGCAGAGCAATTCGGAACGTTAGAGGCATTATACCCTGGTCGTATTGACCTCGGATTAGGACGCGCACCAGGCACCGACTACCAAACAATGCATGCATTAAGGCGGGAACCAGAGCATATGGATCCTGACTTTGAAGAGCTGTTGGAGGAACTTAATTTCTTTCTTGGTCCCGTATCTCGAAATCAACCAGTCGCGGCTTATCCAGGTAACAACACATCTCTGCCGATTTGGCTTCTGGGGTCGAGTACATACAGCGCACGTTTAGCAGCTAAGAGAGGCTTACCTTTCGCATTTGCTGCACACTTTGCTCCAGATGCAATGTCTCGTGCTCTAAACTTTTATCGAGATGAGTTTGTCCCATCCGAGCATTTAGCTCAACCCTATGTGATGATTTGTGCCAACGTTATCGTAGCGGATACTCAGTCACATGCAGATTTTCTCGCGACAACAGAGAAGCAAAAATTCTTAAAAATGATTCGCGGCAATCGCGAAAAACTTCGCGCACCAGTGAAAAGTATGGCACCACTATGGTCAGCACAGGAAAAGCTTCACGTTGAAACTCAATTACGTGAATCTATCCATGGTGATCAAACATATGTAAGACAGAAAATTGAGAAACTTTTGGAACGCACTGGGGCAGATGAAATTATGGTAAACACGATGGTGTTTGAACAATCTGAGAAGTTGAGATCCTACAGGTTACTATCGGAACTCATGGACAAGTAAAAGAATGGAGGCGCCTCCCGGAGTCGAACCGAGGTCCACGGATTTGCAATCCGCTGCATAGCCACTCTGCCAAGGCGCCTTTCTGATTTTGTATCTCTGTCACCAAAGATTTTGATGGTGCCCCGGGCCGGACTTGAACCGGCACAGCGCGAACGCCGAGGGATTTTAAATCCCTTGTGTCTACCAATTCCACCACCAGGGCAACGCAATCATGCGATGGGTTAGACACCATCTGTCTCAGCGGCCTTTGCCGTGAGAACGAGGCGTACTTTAACGGATTAATTTATCTGGTCAACAATAAATTTGATATTTATCAACTGACTGAACAACAAATGTTCCGACAGGTATATTTCTCACCCAATATGGATAATGATTGGACGCACAGTAGGTTTGGCACCGGTATCTTATACTCTGACTCCTACACCGGAAATCGACCAAAGGTTTACCGGAGAGAGCTGTCAGCTTTTCCACAGTAAGTGGACAGCAAACCTATTAAATTAGTTTGATAGGGTCGGTGGCCGCTATGCAAAATCACTCAATATGTGACGTCAAACCTATCAAGCTTTTGTAATCTCCCCATAACCAGTGGCTGCCGGGATTACTCTTCCAACTATCGAATTGTTCTCTAAGATCCTCTCTAGCTTTTATCAAAGACCATTCCCTATTACTGTATTTGGCCGTGCTGGTTGCACATATAGTTAGAATATCCCTTGCCTCATTATAATGGTGGGAACCACCAGCGAAGTTATACTCTTGAAAGCTATTCGAAATTGTAACCGTTTTTAATTGGCTGTTAATGAAATCTCCTATATCGATCGAATCAAAAAGCTTAATCCCTTTCAGATTTATCTCGTTAATATTGCGGTTAGTTCTGCCCTCAAATGCAACTTCACCTAAATGTTGCTCAACGATGCCATACGTAAGAACCGCAACATTGATGTAGCTTGCGCCTCGTAATCGATTAGAAGCGATATAATTTAAGCTGGCTTCAATTTTACCCAATACTTGTTCTGCGTCCCTGAGCTCAATTTCTCTTCGGTCCAATGTTGCAGAAATTATCCGGTTTATTATCTTAGGATCGTTGAAGGGGAATAACTTGAGTCCAGCACCCTGGATGCTTTTAAAGTCTATGTTGCGTCCGGAAACAAACTCATAAATAGACGGTTTGGGTAATTTTATACGCTGGTTAAAGAAACGTCTTAGATAACGATCTGATGCAAACTCGTTTCCATATACTGCCTTAATGGACTTCTCGAGAGCCTCGGTATCGGTTGCGACCAAAAATGCGCAACCCTTAACATCAAAGAAATGCTTAATGATCTCCAGCATCTTTATTGCATAGTCAGGGCGACATCTATCTAGCTCGTCAACAAATATCACGAGCGGCAGGTTAAGCTCGTAAAGGTCATGCATTATGCCGCTGATAATTGAAACCTGATTTCGAATATCTTTCATCGCTTGGACTAGCTGGTTCTGTTCACCTCTAAGAGTTTCCAAAATTTCGAGGTTAGTTTCATTTACACCTTTCATCTTAGGTAACACAGATGCCGACTCCGCTAATGAATCGACAACACCGAATATCATTGAACCAGTGCCATCACTACTCAGAAGTTCATAGCCCTTCGATAGACTTCTACCAGCTTTCAACAGCTTATCAAAACTACTTTGAAGGTCGGCATAATTAGTTTTTAACTTACTAACCAATCCCCTTTTCCGGCCATCTTTACCCGCATTGTCGAATAGATAGCCAAGTTGATTTAAAATTTCAGTACAGACAACGACTAAAGGATCCTGAAGGAAATCGCTCTCCCAAGCATCAATGTAAACAACAGGGTAACTCTGCTCAGCAAGCTCAATGTAGAGTCTTCGCAGAAACTGCGTCTTTCCACTCCCCCAAGAACCATTCAAATTCAGAACAAAACCATTTTTCTCGGCGGTGAGTACTGATAGCAGGAACTTCCCATATTCTTCTCGTCCAGTCCTGCTAGTAGACCAGTTATACTTGTGTCGCCACTCTTTATATTTACTTGCGTGCTTTACCTGAACCATCTGAAAGCCTTTAGAAATAAAAATATATGTGTATTGTAACTTATTAGCGGTTGACTCCATAGATAGCGTAATAATGGAATGGAGTCTCTGCCGATTCTAAACTCAGCCAACCTTTAACTACGATTCTGTACCACTTTAATCTGTTTTTTGCCTCCAGAATCGGACTCTGACTGGAGGATCACAGAAGAAAGCTATCCAATTTGTTTGTAAAGTGCGGACAGAAACCTAAAACGAGTTACTAATAGGGTCGGTGGACACTTTGGGGGGGATCCGATTGACACGATGTTAACAATTTTTGGCTCTATTCCAAAGCTGGTCTTTAGGATACTTGTCTATTAATATCTTCTCTATCGCCAATGCTTCTGCTTTGGTCAATGACTCTGCAACTATATCAACCATCATTGGCCGATTAGCAAAGTGTTCTCTGTTTAAGTTGTATACATGTGATGTACCTGAGTTGACATGGCCTGGCCTGGAAGGGTTCCCTTCACCTATATAACGGACATTGCCCTCAATGTCCTTCGCAATATATACCACGTATTTTTGTCTGCTCAGTTCAGTCCTTGGCTTTAACCTTCTCCTTGGGATTTTTTTGTTATGTGCGGGAACCTTTCTTCCATTTTTATCTATAAATTCCTTGCTAGAAAAACTATCACGATATTGAGATGGCAATCGGTCATAGGGCGCTACATTTACCTCAAATAAAATATAGTGATCTAATTTATTCCAAAACGTGTTCAAGGTCGAGCGCGCTTTATCGTGGGTCATTACTTTTAATGTATCTAGAGCATTCTCATCTTCGCAGCTTTCAGCAAACAGACTCACATCAGTTATAGGGCTTCTTTTTCCTACAGTAACTAACCTATATTCGAAACCTAATCCATATTGTTTTTCATCTTGACTCACACCGTTTTCATCAATATGAGATGAAACCCAGACTCCTTTTTGATGACGAGTAAACGCATCAATATCTATAGGCTGCCATAAATTAGCAACACGACTATCAACACATACAGACAGTGCAATATTCGCCGGTGGTCCAGAGATAAACTGGTAATAGTGTTTCTCGTCCTTTATCGACCCATCTTCTAAATCACTATCTTTGAACTCTTCTACTAACTCGTTAGTTAGCTCAGAAAGCCATTTTGCGATTATCTTGTCATCGACATGCTTATCTATATCCCTTAATCCACTGATATATAATTCGAATATCTTATTCATTTCGGTACCGGAAATGTCAGAGCGTAATTTGCCAACTAGTTCCTTTGGTACCCCATTTTGATCAAACGGGCTATATGCTTCGCTTTGAGACTGTGTCCATAAATCTACTTTCCCATTACCTCTCGCTCTAAATGTAATACTTCGGAATTGAACAACATCCTCTAACACAGCACTTTCTTTATTCACGTTTTTCTTTCGCTCTTTCTTTTCCCTAGACTTACGTCCCATATATTAGTTATCTCCACTACAATTTAATCTCATTACGCTTTCATTAAAGTACATCAGCAAATTCAGGAATCTTGCTGGACACTGTTGCTTCCTTTTCTTTAAATTTGCCTTCTCTAAGGAACTGTTGTTTTTTCATCGCCCGTGTTTCGTGATAGTCCTTCGCCACTGCTGTTTCAACGAATTCAACTGCGTGTTCAGTAAAATCATTTACAACCTGCTTTATCTCATCCAAAGACACATTGAAAAATTCCTTACGTCGATTGATCATATTGAGCCTGCGAGTATCGAACTGTTCATGCAGCTTCTTTTCTAAAGTCGGTGCGTCATCTGTATGTATCATCGCATGAACATCAAAAGTGAAAGGAACTGAAGCATCTCCCAGCTCCTTGATCCTATCCATAGGCTCTAGCCTACGAGTCATACCTATCTTGTACACCCCCTCACCAAACGAACCAATGTTAGAAATTATATAAACATGTCCTTGCTTGGTTTGCTCTGCCATCGATTGAGCGCGTTGGTGCTTGCGCTCCGCTTCCTCTAAACTAGCTTGTAACTCTGCAATTTGTGATTCCAATACTAATCTTGTCTCATCATTGGCTTTTACCAGCTCTTGTCGAGCCGTATCAAGTGCTTTCTGATACCGTTTCTCTTCCTTAATGGCTTCCGCTTCTGCTTTCTTAATTTCCACTTCTACTCTCGCCTCTTCTCGCATCTGAGCTTTTATTTCTGCTTGTTCTTCCTTTTCCCGCTGCTTTTTCTCATGATATTCATATGTCAGTTGCAGCTCGTGTATCTTTTCCTTTAGGTAGCGTTCAGTAATAGAAATAGCATTAGATTCATTAAGTTTATTGATAGCCGAGAATGCTTTCCTAATACGCTCTTCCATTTTACTTACGTTCTTCCACGTGCAATTCGCTATTGCTGCTTCGCATTCATTGTTAAATGCCCGAGCCGTTAGACGAATACCTTTATTTGTCATCTTTTTGCCTTCCGTTCTGGAGCCATCAACTGTCCAGTCGCGGTAGCAATAAATGGCACCACTTGAAGAACGCTCCCTAAGTAACACCTTCTGTCGTTCCTTGCATTTTTTGATTTCTTCTTTGAAGGTCTCAGAAGCATCGAAGTCAAACTTAGGCTCGTAGAAACCTAGTTCGATCAATTCAACATCCTCACTGAAAATTGCTATTTGCTTACTTAACGCATCGTAGGTATTTTTCTTGCTTTTATAGTCAATACGAATATTTGCAATCTGACCTTCAATATTTGTCCGTTCTTTAACCAATTGCTCTTTCTGGGCTTCTAGTTCGTCGAGCTTCTGTTTCGATTTAGATTCAATTTCAGCCTTCTCTACTTCAAGCGCTGACTTGACTCTCTCGCACTCGGCTTCAATATCGATTACCTGTGAGTATTTTTCTTCATACTCTTTAATCCGAGTAGTAGTTAACGTGACCTTTTCTTTCTCTTTAGATAATGCCTCGCTCAGTCGTTTTACTTTTCTGCTACTGATAAGCGTGAGAATTAGCACGACAATAGCACCCGCTATAGCTACGTGGATTATTGAGATTTGTTCCATTTACCTAGCCTTATTGTTGTTAACTCTAATAGCAATACAACATAGCGCATATTCGGTAACAGGTATCTTGACCAGATCACAGACCTCAAACGCACTAAGTGGCCACCAACCCTTGAAATGATGTCTTTTAGGTTTGGTGGCCACTTAAATGTAGTTACACCAGCACAGTCCAAATAACACATTACAAAACATACAGATAAGACAAAGAGCCACTCTATGGGAATACGTGAGATTCTAATTTCTATCCATTTTTGAGCTCTAACCACATAATCCTCTCTCAGCTGAGTGAATCAGTCGTTTCTTTAGTATTTAACAAGGACTAAATCATGAACACGAACATTGCTACTTATATCCAAAAAGATATGGCGCTTCTGGAAAATTTGCTATCAGGTAATAAATATGAATTGGCTAACGAAGAGGGAGGCACCACTACACTAATTGCTGTGGGCGACAATGAGTTCGGTGGGATGATGGTGGCTTTTGACCACCCTAAATCACTAATCTGCGACAAAGGGGAATATGACCATGAGCGTTTCTTAAGACTGACAGATTACTTTGATACGGAAGCAGAGCATCTAACCGGTAATGTCTACTGGCTTAAAATAACTGTAACTTTCAACGGCGTAGAGCCTATTTCATTTACTGAGTTGTACGACTTTGATGGTAATAAAGGACTTCCCCTCATTATGTATCAAGCTTACGCATACCTTCGTATAAGCCTTACACTACCAGTAAGCACAATGCTGGAAATATTTGGTGCAATTACTAGCGCAATTACCTTCCATCACGAAGAAATATTCCGTACAGGCCTAATTGGCACGATGGGGCATCATTTCAATGTACAAAGCGCAATAACCTTCGATTTACAGCGCTTAGAGCAAGCAACTAACGGCTAAGCTCGTTTATTAAAACTAACCGTTAAATAAACACATATTAATTCAGTATCTAGCCGTGCACTCACGGTGACGGCTTCTTACACCCTAAATTCGCCGCCTAAGTTATTTAGGCGGCACGAAACAAACGGAGATTTATTATGACTAATTCACCACAAGCAATTATTCCTCTGAGCATTAAAGCCTATATTGAGGCCTACCTTGGCCTTGTCACCAATCCGTTTTACTCGAACGATGATCTAGGCGTCAACCCGAACAAACTGCAAGTAAATATCGGAGCGGAAAGTATTGGTGCAGGTACTTTTAGTATTTGTCACGATACCGATGTGTTCACTGCTGATCAGGAAGACAACGCCCGCCGCATCAGCCACTTTATCGATAGCGAATTTCTAATCTACTTCGAAAAGCCTGAACAGCTCAATGCACATTCTGAGTTTGCAGGTATCTGTTTTGAAGGTAAAGATTTCTGCTCACCTTATCATCATCAAATGCCCGGATTTCCGCAGTTTCTGTATGACTTTCTTTCTTACCTAATAGAGAACAAGTCCTATTCCACTGAAGGTGCGCTTGCCATTTTTGGATGCCTACTACATCAAATCACCGTGCCGTACTGGGGTGAGTTCATGGATGAAGAAGAGCTGCGACAGACTGAAGTACATCGCCTACTTGGAGTTCACTTTGACATCGTGGCCGCTGTCCACCATGACCTGGACCATAGTCAGCGATATCACCAAGAACAAGGTAACCTACTGAATTAAAAGCCATACCCACTCAGTGGGAATGGGTGAGACATGCATTTATGTCTTTGCTCCGCGATTAAACGTAAATTCTAGTCGTGACCGCAATCACGGTCACGACGTCTAACAATTTGATGTACAAAGGATACGAAATGACCACGACCACTCAACTAACAACCGCCTCTACCGCTGTTTCTACCGCACTGTCTTCTGATAATGCTTCGACTGACATGCAGGCAAAGATACAAGCGCTGAAAAACCGCGTAGCGGCAAATACAACAAGCTCAAACCAATCAACGCTGGAGCTGGCTAAAGTTGGTGAAAGCGCAATTCCTTTAATGTTATTTAGTCCAGAGCATGAGGATGTTAAAATCCACTGGATCGACACTGCTGAGAAAAAGGGCTACGTCCAATGCAACGGTGACGATTGTGCTCTATGCCATGCAGATAACAAAGCATATAGCCGCTTACTGCTACAAGTGTTTAACTTTGGCTCACAGCAGGTGGAAGTCTTAGCGATCACTGATGCTTGCAATCCTGGTGCCGCCTTACCTCAAATCCTACCGATCTTTGACGCTCCAGATCCAATGATGTTACTGATGAGTCGTCAGCGCAATAAGTACACTATTGCTTTGAAGCCAGTACCTCAAAACATAGATCTAGGCAAAGAAAAGATCGAAGCGTTTAACACTGCATACTCAACCGGTCAGATTAAGCTAAGTGACGTGTACGAAAAGTGCTCCAATCAAGAATTGGCAGCGATCCCAAGCATCAAAGTAATGCTTGAGTGTCGTGGCTACAAGGCAGCTTAAGATGCGGTCTAATCTGAATCCAATCAGCGGCGCTTTGGCGCTCGCTGGTTACAGACAGACTAACAATGGTCTCTATGTGCTGTCACTTCTCCGGGAATATCCTCACCTGCTGGTTAACTGGGCAGTAGGTGTAGGTAAATCCACGAACATGGACGACGTAGTAGCAAAAGGCATAGAAACGGAAGAGTACGATCTAATCATCGTATTAGCCCCCACTCGCGCCATCATTGATGAGCGCCAATATATCCAGCACCCACCTAAAAACATCCAAGTAGCTAACCTTCGTCCACGCGACAAAGAGTTATGCGGTAAGCAGCGCAATGCTGAATGGGCTGACTATGAAAAACGCGGTCTCTCTATCCTTGGAAAACGTACGATTTGTGCCCTTTGCCCGAATCGAGAAAAATGCTACTGGGTCGATCAGTATGGTGATGCCCTAAAAGGCACGCAAGTATTATTCGCAACTCAAGCACACTTGGCAAACGATCTGAACTTCATTGCGCGCATGAAAGCTAAATGCAACGCAGAGAAGGTACTGGTTATCTTCGATGAAGCTACCGTATCGCTAACGCCCTACAGTCGACTCATAACACAGGAAGAAATCGCGAACCTGATTTTCTGCCTATGTGAGTCAAACCTACCGCAGAAGCGTAAAGAGGCTTGTGTACTCACTCTGCAAACCCTACTGGATGCCTCAACCGATGACCTGAGAGAGCCAGGTGTTTGGTCAATGCCTCCTATATTTCCGGCAGAGATTAGAGAGCTGGTTACCATCGGAGAGCGCCACTGGCCGGAAGAGTATCGCAATATTCATTTTGACCTTCAGGCATTGATGAAATCACCGCCTGACTCACGGGAGAAGACCGAATTTGGCGATTTACGATTCTCCGCAACACCGCTGGCAACCGATTGTGATGTTCTGCTGTATAGCGGTACCACGCATGAAGCCCTGTTGAAGCACAAGCTGGGTCTCGACTTTCACAACTTCTACCAAGACACCACTTTTAAAGGTGAAGGTACCGTTTGGCTGAATATCGCATCATCTTTGGGCACTGCAAGTAACTTTCTGAAGAACTCAGCACAGATCCTGGATTTCTTTCTTGAGCTACTAATCAAGCGCATAAGTGATGGCAAGAAAGTGCTCCTGGTCTCAAAGAAGAATCACAAGCAATTTTGCATCGACAAGCTGAATGACATGCTGGCGGCACGTGGGATAGTTGATGTTCATTTCGTTGATGGTGAAGAATACGCCCATAGTGACACTGTCACTAACGTGCCAGTTATCCATTATGGGGTCATTGGCATTAATCAGTTCGAAAAATTCGACTGCGTATATTGTCTGAACAGTTACTACGTTACACCGAAGATCCTAGGCAATACCTTGCAAGACATGCGCGCCAGTGATGAGCAGTTGGATATAGACATTAGAGTCACACCAAATCCTCGCCGCCGTCACGCCCGTATCGCTGACAACAAGTACCGCTACACAGATGTAGCTCAATTAGCCGAACCAATGTTACAGACACTGGAAATGGGTACCGTGATCCAAGCTGTGGGTCGGGTGCGCCCTTTTACAACGCCATGCGAGGTTATTACTTTTCAGAATAACCCGCACCCTAGCTACCCATATGATGCAGAGTTTAACAACCTCGCGGAAGCCCGTGCTTATTTCTGCATTACCAATCAGCGCACTCGAGCAACGGATGCCAAAAAGCGAGAAATACAGCGACTCAAGCAGCAAGGCTTAACACAAAAACAAATAGCCGAGCAGTTAAGTATGGGTGTTCGCACTGTCCGTCGCTACTGGAGTGGCCAAGAGGCCTAAATAAAAACTGTTTTATAGGGTTGCTGGCCACCCGGCGGCCCTACGCTTCCAAGAGAGAATATTGATTATGAATTTATTGCCCGCACTAGCAAAACGATTTAACGAAGCCGAATTCGAGCCAAAGAAAAGCGCTATTATACTGCCAATGCTGCCGCCAATGGATTCAGCGGCGGTGACGTACATTGAAACCCAAAAAGACTTGGAAGATCTGATACATCTAGCTCATCAGCTGCCATTGACCGGCGCGTCACTAGACTTTGAGTTTAAGTTCAGCGGCCCCGCAATCCCTCTTCGAGGTAACAAGCAAAAACAGGATATCCGAAGTATTCTACCCCTATTGATGGCTGTTACCTTGATGACAAACACAGGCAATCAGTTGCATCTTCACAATTATGTTATTGATTTAACTAAATTCAAAGAACCGAAACTTCTTCAGCCATTGCTTGACCTGCCCACGACCTATATCGCCCACCATGCCAAAGCCGAGTTACATTGTCTCTGGCAATTGGGTCTGACTGAGCCTCGCAATATCTGGGACACCTGTATCGCCGAGAGAGCACGATATCTGGGCCTGCATGTGTTTGACAATGATCAGGTATTTGATTCAGAGAACGCAGAGATTTGCGCCAGAGCAGAGCACGCTGAAAACAATCGGATCCGTTATGCACTAAATACCGTGGCGAGCCGCTATGATATTCACCACCGATTCAATTTGGTGAAATCAGACTTGCAGCACTCCTTTATTGACTATGACAGTGGAGAATTTACCCGCGAGCAGATCCACTATGCAGCTGAAGACGCTATTGTTGCAGCAAAGCTTTACCTGTCTCAGATGCAGCAGTTGACCCTCCAGGGAAGTTACCACCACCTTATCACGGTGGAGATGCCCTGGACCATCACCAATGCAGCCATGGAGTGGCATGGGGTGAGTGTTGATCGGGAAAAATGCAACGCTGTGCTCAATGCCAGTACGCCTAAGCTGAAAGCGCTCAGAAGTCAGCTGGCACAAATGGGGTTAGACAATCCCAATAGTCACCAACAAAAAGAAACGTTTTTCCGTAAACTCAACTTACTCGATCATTTTAACAAGGGCGGCAAGTACAGCTTCAAGTTGCAACTATTGAAAGATCTGGCCCATATCCACCCTGCCATCGGCCTACTGGCTGAATTTAGCAAGGTTCAAGCCATTGAGAGAGATATACTGCTTCGGCCTACTATTATCGGTTCCGATAGTCGCGTGCACCCAGAGCACAAACAGCTGGAAGTCGTAACCGGGAGACAATCTTGTGCCAGCCCGAACCTGCTCGGACTACCTGGCGCAATGCGCCCACTCATCATCCCGAAGAAAGGAAATGGCATCGGTGAAGCGGACTATTCCCAGATTGAAGTCGCCATCACAGCTGCGGTCTACAGCGATAAAAACCTGATTGCTAAGTTCAACGCGGGGGATATCTACACAGTCATGGCTCAGGAGTTCTATGCCAACGAACTGGATGACGAAGATCGGCAATGCGATTCCGGCACTTTCAAGCATAAGCACAAAGACAAGCGGGATATCATGAAAACATGTGTACTCGGTATTCTGTACGGCCTATCCCCCTTCGGACTGGGTAGCCGTCTTGAGATATCAGAACTCGAAGCCAAACAGTTGATGAATCGCTTCCTAGCTATGTTTCCTACCCTGAAACACATGATGGAAACCGCGCCACAACAAGCAGCATATCGGGGTTATGTGAGCACCAGTACCGGATTACATCGCCACCGTTCTAATAGCGGTGCACTAAGCCGCCACGAGACAAACTGGATGGTGAATATGCCTGTGCAGGGAACAGCTGCCGCTCTGTTTAAGATCGCGGGGAATCGACTCTACCAACTGTACAAACCCTATGGTGCTAAACTGATCCTGGCTATGCATGATGCCTTTATCTTCGAAGCACCATTAGACAAGATGCAAGAGGTTGGACGACTAACAACCGATGTGATGATTCAGACTGTGGTTGAACTCTTCCCTGAACTCAAGCCACGCATCGACCTGAATGACTCAGCGCCTCAGTGCTGGACTAAAGATGGGGATGCAGGCAGTGTTGAACGTTGGATTGCAGAGCGTTAACAGTATATGGAGGGGTTAGCAATGCTACCCCCACAATCAGCCTTTAGCATCTGATTACGACTATTCAGAACCCGCGTAATCTTTTAGTAATTCACCTGGCTTTTTGATCTTGCTGAGCCAACGATTTACCGATTTTGATTTATCACCCTGACCATCTGACAAATTAAATTTATCGATGATTTCATACACTAACTGTGTCTGCGCATACTCTTTTTCGTCGTTGGTCATGTGGTAGAGCCAGCCTTTTAAGAACACCAGCTTAACTGTTTCCTGAGACAGGTAGACTTTTTCCATGTCTTGTTTGTCTGTCTTGCTCTCTGCCTTCTTTTTACGCCCAGCCTTACCAAGCTGGTTAGCTAAGAAAAGATCGGGACACTTTACCTGTCTTTTCTTCTTCGTTGATCTTTCCTGCACTTGCTCTTCTTCAGCTTTCTCTATCAAAGAGTAAATCAGGGGGAGCAAGCGCTTAGCTTGATTTAAGGTCCATAACGATTCATGTTCTTTTAGTAATTGAGTTAAGTTGAGCGCCAGTACTGCCAAAACATGGTGTTCTCGGATTTTCGTACCAGACGTAAGATCTTTGGTCACCTCCGATACGGCCCCTTTATCAACACAGTACTGCGTCAATTCAAACCAACTTTCTTTACTTCTCTCTAAAGCAAGCTCATATGGCGGCACAAATGGCTTTGTCGGTTCATCTTCGTCAATAAGCGCCAGTATTTCTGAAAACTCAATACTCGATACTATATCTGATATTAAGTCATCGATGCTTCGCAACGCTTTGCCTATCAGCTCATACAGCTGCTCATCTTGCTGGCTATGCTCAACAAGTCTCGGAAGAACATTCATCACGATCGAGAAGTTTCTCTCACTCACATTCAGCAAAAATTTGCAATGCTCAGTACAGTGGCGAAGATAAAGCTTCATCAAGGGTCCATAAAACAGATCTAACTGAGACCAGCCGTACGTTTCTGTTCCAGGTAAATGTGTTCTTTTATGTTTTGGATGGAATACGTCCAGCTCATCTCCGTACAACTTTTTCATAGTAATAATATCTGGATCGCTGCTACTGATTTTGTAACCCATCGCCTCTCTCTTTTTCCAGCCAAATCAAAGGCGCATAGTACAGCAATTGAAGGTGGCCACCAATCCTATTACATGCTTTAAAAGACTCTTAACCACGTGGTCTCTCCGGCTCCGTGGCGATTGCTGCTGGCGTGTATGGTGACTCAAACTTAGTCAAGATGTATAACCAAGGCGATCTTTACACAGCCATGGCGCAAGAGTTCTTTTTGTAATGAGTTAGAATCAGAATACCGCAGCTGCGATTCGTCGGCCTTCAAAGAAAAATATCCAGAGAAACGAGCGGTCATGAAGTAATTCACACTTGGCCTAATTTACGGTATCACCAGCTTTGGAATAGCGAAAAAAAACTCAATATCAGGGTCAACAATGCCACGGAACTGATGGATAAATTTCTATCGATGTTCCCCGAACTGCAAAAAGCAATTGATAAAACGCCCCAGTATGGCGCTCTACGAGGCCATGTAAGCACTGCAACGGGATTGCACCGATACCGCCAATTGGATGCTAAGCGCGGCCATACTGAGAAAAACTGGATGGTGAACATGCCAGTACAAGGTACAGCTGCGGCACTGTTCAAAGCAGCCGGAAATCGACTTCATCAATTGTATAAAAGTTACAATGCAACATCGATCGTTGCGATGCACGATGCCTTTGTTTTCGAAGTACCTAAAGAACATCTGAGCGAAGCCAGCCAGTTAACTGCACAGGTCACGACCCAAGTGGTGCAGGAAATGTATCCCCAGTTGAAGATAAGAGCCGATATCAACATAAGCCCACCAGATTTGGGCCAAAGATGGTGACCCGAACACTCTCGATGTATGGCTGGCTAAATGACCAGAAGTGGACACAAAGCCTAATAGATTTAGTACTAAGGTTTTGTGGCCGCTTTTCTGGGTCTCAAATCATGGCGGGGTAATCGATACTTAGTTGATTAGATAGGCACCAATGCAGGATAGGTACCAATACCCTAGCACACTTATGCCCCTTTTCGTGTTAGCTCTCATGAACGAGGAATATTTAGCCCATTGTTTTGCCATACATGATCTAATGGATAAGCAAAAGACAAGACTCGCCCCGGTAATCCCTCCATTGTAATCATAAGAGTTTTTCCAACACAAAAGCTATTGCTTGTTAATGTTTATGTCTGCAAAACTTACCATAAATTAAACCTCGAATTACATCACTACTTTGATCTGAGCAATTTCGGCTTCATAATCATCCGACTTAATTACTGGAAAATTATGTACTCGCTCCATCACGGACATTGGATTCGATTCTTTAAGTATCAGATAACTCTTTGCTAATTTATATGAATCTTCCGTTATGTATGGAAATCCAACATCGTTATACTCGTAGGCATCTCTAGGGTCATTGAGCTGGGGCGGACTCGACAAGTATTTTGACAGATTGGCTTTCAGCTCATCTAAGTTATCGTACAACTTATTCCATGCTATTGTTTTTAAACCAATTCCAGACGAGACTGTCATTAGTTTCACTTTATTAGATAAGAAATAAGCTCTTAAAATACGCTCATCGACAACTGGAACATTTGCAAACCGATGACCTACAAAAATGCTACTACTGTTTAATATGCACTGAGCAAATTGGTAGTCTTTGTTCTTATCGTAAGTCCAATCTAAACATTCAAAAACCTCTTCAATGTTGTCTTGCAAGAACGCGGTTTTCCTAATCACTTGTTCACCAGCATGCTGCAAAATTTCTGAAGTACGATATTTCGAAATTTCCGAATCTGTTGTAACAATAGACTTGGCCTCGCCTACTATGATCAGGTCATCAATTCTTGCCAACAAATCAAACTCTTCTTCTTTGCCCGCACCTAGTTTTATTCGTCTCGATAACCCTTTATCGTAGTCATCGATAAACTCATTGCTATCAAGAGCGTCATTAAGTTCTTCTATGATTGTTTCTTCATAGGTGTAACCTTTTTCACGAAGATCAATGCCAAATTCATCAGCCCACCTCTCAACAAGTCTAAACACTGATGGAGCACCTAATGCGCTTGTCATTAATGCGTACTCACCTTTGCTAGTTTTAACTAGTGGTTGGCACCATAGGTCGCTAGTTGGGGATGGTTTTATGGTTAGGAAATCTACAATCTTTTCAACTTTTAGTGCATCTACACCCGTAGAGTCAGTCAGCGCACGCTTCAGAGAAAACGCCTGCACTGTTGGACAGAACTCACACAACTTGTTTATGTTGAAAGCGCTATCATCGTCTGGAAACTTACGCTGAGCATCATTTGCCATAAGCATTAAAGATCGCATTACTTCAAGTGCTTCGGATATAGAAAAGCCTTTTCCATAATCGTCAGTTAACCACTTTTCTGGATAGTGAGATTGCAGATCAAACTCTCTAATTCTCCATTGCGTATTCCACGTAATGAGATCGTCCCCACCATCTTTAATGGATATTACTAGCGCAATCCGTTTTTTATTCTGTCTTCTAATTACGGGGAATTTATCGTCCAGAAACTTAGCTTTATTACCACCTTGCGTAGCCATCAACGTGCTATGACCAGATAATCTAGCTTTTCGATTAGCACTATTTAAAAACGCAAGCTCATTTGCCGAGGATGGCTGTTTAATTGAGAAGAACTTCTGCTCTTTGTCCATCTCGACCAAATCAAAATCTGACCAAATAACACATTGCCATAAGTGTGTATAAGTCCAGTACAACTGGGACAACCAAGATTCTTGCATCACAAAAGAGATTTCATCAAGGGGCTCTTCAGAAACCTCTATTTTCTTTCCTTGAGAAATCTTGTATAGACAGCTTCGTATAGCAAGTTGAACACCATCGACAGCACCATGTGCTAATTCTGCCAACTCATGCTTGTTACCCGTTATATTTGTGTCTAATAGAACTGATTGAGTGTTCGTTATGTTCTGCTGTTTTGCCAATTTAAGTGCAACGGCAATTGTTCTGTTAGCAGAAGCAACATATGACAGCATTAGTCGTTCATAAGATGTTTTCGGAGCCTTTTTGTATAGGTCATCTAATGTTGAACGAACTTCACTTAAGACGCTATCGATAATGACACCAGCTTTATAAACTCTTTTGTCTCGCTCTGATGCATCTGCTTCAACTTTTGCCCACTCTTGACTCCACTTCTCCAGCTTAAAGTCATGTCTAGTTGGCGGTTTAATTTTGTTCTTGATTATTTTTTCAACAAACAGGTCTTTTACTTCATCAGCCATTGGATCAATTCCTTATTTTTCATAAGGCATATGATACCAGTGGATTAGCCTGCTTCATATCAGATAGTTACGTAAACAGACTCTCCGTCATGGTATATGTACATTGGTATTTCATTGATTCAAACCAGAGATCTAGATTTAGTTTAATGGCATGATTTGAAAGATATTTAAGGGAGGGATTATGGCGGACTTATACACTAACAGTAGCTCGAAACAGGACTTCATTCGAAATGGACTCATCACGAGTGTTGAAAACGGTATGGACGTGTTTATAGCTTCTGCTTTCTTTACTGAATCAAGTGTTATCGATGAGCTGGTACAAAAAGAATGTCATATCAGGATTGTTGTTCGACTGGGTTTTCCAACGCTACCAGCTGCCCTAGAAAAGCTACTCAGTCACGACAACGTAGAAGCTCGATTTTTCACCAGTAATTCGTTTCATCCTAAGTTCTATATCTTTGGTGACAAGAAAGTACTGATTGGCTCAGCTAACCTTACCCGCTCAGCACTTTTATCAAACCAAGAAGTAATGGTCGGTCTTCAATCTGACGATCATAGATTTGATGAACTAAAATCATTGTTCTCAGATTACTGGGAAGAAGCATCTGTTTTAACCAAAGATACGATTAGAGACTATCGAAGCATCTATAACAAATTCGGGAAATTGGACTCCTTAGTAAAGCAGCTAGACGACAGCGTTACTGACACTCTCGGCGACAAAAACTTTTCAAACATTAGCCGTGGAAAGAAAAAAACCAACCGAAAATCAATCTTCCAAGACACTTACTACAAGTCTTATCAAGAGTCCGTTTATGCGTTTCGCTGTATTGAAGAAGTCTACAGCACCTTTGAACGAAAAATCGATGAAAGTAACATCCCATTGAGACTTGAAATCGATTCATTCTTTAGCTTTGTTCGAGATAAGCACGCGACTACAGATATCTGGAAAAGACAGCCTATTGGGTGGACTGAAAGCCAAAAACTCCATATCAAAGTTCTAATCGACGAATGGCTAACTATTCATTGGAAACACTTTGAAGACACGATCGTACCAATCAACTATCCACTAATTCTTCGAGTTTTTGGCTCGGTACAATCTATTAAAACTGCGTCAATGCATGACATTGTGGAAGCACTATGTGTTCTGCACTCATTCCATGACAGATTTAGATTCTATAAAGGTGGGCTACCCACCTTGAAGTCGGCTTTCATTGAAGCTAATGACGAATCACAAGTTAAGAAAACTCTTTGTTATCTGCTTTACGGTACAGGCGATATAGTGACTCGCATGTCGAACTGCATCCACGACTCAGAGTATGAACTAAACGAGTTTGGACCAGCCAATGTCCAAGAGCTTATAGGTTGGATCAACAAAGAAAATCTTCCCGTTATCAACGGTCGAACGACCAAAGTGCTGAGATATTTTGGTTTCGAAGTTAAACAGCTTGGTGACTAAAATATGACTATTTGATACTTATTAGTAAGTTACACACCTTTTAGTGGTACATAATGCATATGAACTGTACACGGTTCATATGCCTAGATGTTGAGATAAAAATGGAAATCTTTGCTACCCCACTTTTCGTAGCTATCGCTTGGATCTGTACCGTTGTTAGCTGTGTTTATGCTTTTGTTCAAAAAAGCAACGTGACCAAAATTACGCAAAAATTCGATAATCTAAGCATTCATCACAAAGAACTAAAGGTCGAAAACAGTACGCTGCAACAAAAGTTCGAATCTTTGGAAGTTTCATACAATGCATTACAAGTTCAAAACACTTCTCTAGAACAGAAGATCGTCGAAATAGAAAAGAACGATATCCACGATAACTATCAAGAAGTGCATCAAAACGGCCAGACCAACTTTAACCAAGGTGTAATTAAAGGCGACTTTGTTTACAACAAATAAGAGTTCTAAGCTTGTCTATGTGTGAAACAAGATTTGATATTCAAAACATTGAAGGTGACTTCTACAACGTAGAGTCTCCAGAAAATAACGTTGACTCCATTATTAACGTTATCATTGGTGATATTGCATCTGCCAACGTAAGAATCGATCGAACTGATCGGTCGTTTCCCGCAAATGTTACTACGAAGATAAACCACAACATGCTCAAGACTAAGCGTCGAATTGTCTTGCAGTATAAATCGTATTCATCCCATATTGAAACAGCCTACACTCTTGCAGAACAACACATAATCAATGGAAAACAAACGGCAATGGAATTGCTTAATGAAATGTACTGCAATTCATTAGATAAGTATGGCATTGACTCATTTGAACCCGACATAGAGCAAGTACGGCAGCACGCAGACGACATCATAAGCGATGTTATCAAACAGCTCAGAAAGTTTGTGTATAGCTCAGCTAATGTAACTCATTACAAAGAACAAGTAGAAATTGGGCTAAACGTTGTTGTTGCACATGGTTTTGTTGAATGCTGCGTACTGGAGAATCCTAACAATGCTACCAACTAAAGGCTCTCACCCAGAGATGAATGTGCTCTACATTGGTGGCTTTATCTTGCAAAAGCTTCATGAGCGCAAAAGACAGCGTATGACGATCACACAGCTAATGAAAGTCGGCACTAAAGAGCTTTCTGTGTCCGTGGACCACATAATTCTAGCGTTGGATTGGCTGTATATCATTTCTGCTATTGGCTACGATAGCAAAGAGGTTTTTATCAATGAAGCTACTTAGATTTCTCTTAGAGATCGACGGTGTAGAAACACGAGAGATACCGTTTTTAGACAACTTAAACATCATCACGAGTAAAAAGAAATCTGACGCACCTGGTAACAGCGTTGGTAAGTCAACTTTAGGTCGAATCCTCGACTACTTGTTTGACGGCTCAATTAGCCCAATTTACATTGATGATGAGTTTCAAACACCAAAGCAAGAGATTGAACAGCTTTTCACAAACAGTGAAGTATACGTATCGCTTGAGTACCTTGGTCTAAACAATCAGTACAGTGTTATTAAGCGCAGACTATCTACCGATACTACACTGCAAAACTACATTTTGAACGGGCAAGAAGTAACAAGCAAAGAATACATCGCGCACATTATGGGCAGTATTTTCAACGTCTACTCTGCTAAACCAACGATCAGAAAACTTGCTCCGAAGTTCTTTAGAACAACACAACACCGTATGACAAAGACTGTTAACTTTGACAACGGTAGGAACGTTAGTAAATCCGATATCAACACGGTTTTTCTGTATCTGTTCAACTTTGATGACACTGAGATACTCAGTAAAATCCACAGACTAAAGACCACCATCAAGGGTTATGAAAAAAATCTCAAAGCCTTTAATAGTGTCATTTCTCAAGACAAGATTGTCGGTTCAGTCTCTAAAATAAAGAAAGAAATCGCTAAGTTAGAAAAGTCTTTATTATCGTCTGAAAAAGGCATTGATAAGCTAGAAATCGTATCAAAAATCAACAAGATAGATGACGAGCAGAATTCACTTTCTGACCAGGTTCTTTCTTTAGATTTAAAAATTAAAAACATTATTAAGACCAATGAAATACTAAAGACTAGTGAACAGCATCATTTGCTCGATGAACTGCGTACTATCTACGAGTATGCTTCTGTAAAGATAGAATCTACTCTTGAGGATTATCAGCGAGCACTCGCTTTCCATGATCATCTGTTGAGCACTAAACGAGAGTTTGTGTCGCATGGACTAGATAAACTGCAACAGCAGCATGAAAAAGCAACTATCAAATTCGGCCAGTTAAAAATTCAGAAGCAAAGCCTATTCGATGAACTAAAATCGAAAAAGAAAATGGAAGAGATATCTGACACGATGAAGGAAATTGGTAAGCTTGATAAAGAGTTAGCCAAACTAACAGCCATAATCGACAAAAAGGATGATATCGACTCAAAGCTAATACTTGAGAGACAAAGCTTAACTGAATTAGCTGGTGAGCTTGAAACTGAGCTAAACAATGTAACCTCTTTTGAAGAAAAGTATATTGAAAACTTCAAAGACTACACTCGCAATTTCTACGGAGTTGAGTACAACTTCAGTCTCCATTTAGATCAAGAAAAGGGTGAATGCTCGCCACATGTCGACGACGTAGAATCAAACAACGAGGGTGGATTAAAAAGACTGGAAGTTGTTACATTTGACTTAGCATACATCAAGACTGTTTGTGACCAACAAGCATTAAGACCTAACTTTGTCCTACATGATTCGATTGATGAAATCGATATACAGCACGTTCGTAAAATGTTTGATGAATCAATTCAACTATCAGGACAACACATTGTTTCTATGTTGTCTGATAAGCTTGAAGAGCAGGATTACAAAAAGTACAAGAACTACATCATTCTAGAACTTTCTCAAGATAATAAATTCTTCAATATATGATCGAAAGGTTGTCAGTTAGGCGGCCTTTTAGTGGCGATATTATAGAACTGATTGACTCTCGGACGAGTCTTGTTTGAATGTTACTGGACATACTTTGGGGAATGGTGAGTCAGAGTGACGCTGAAGCAGCAAGGGCTTGCTTTTTGTCTATCGCAGCTTTCCATGCTTGAGTTAATCCATCTTTTGCTAATGTAGTGAACTCGCTGGCTCATTTATGTCCAAAAATAATTTGGAGACACTCAGAACTCAAAAAATTCAAGTCCAATCACTGCGTGAACGAAAGTGGACGACATCCCTTAATGAATCACTTATTAAGGAAATGCGTCCGCTTTATCGACCTCATGACCCTTTAACAAAAAAAGCAGAGGGTCTCCCCTGCTCTTCTGGCGCTCAGTCAATCATCTATAACCTCGTCGGCGACAATACCGATTAAAAACCCAGCAACTCCACCAGCTAAAGCACCGTAGGCCCCATAGTACCTAGCTCCGAGAGCTGCACCTATTTTCGCTGCACGAATACCTGTGTTCTTTTTGGATTGGGATGACGATTGTGAAAAGGTTCTGCTTTGCATGTTTGCCTCTTTTATATATGAAAAAGGACCATGCTCAGTCAAGAACATGGTCCTCTAATTTTTTTTGTAACACTGCTTAGTGAGAGTGACCACACACCTGACAGCTACCATCATCATAAGAACGCTCACCGCATGCCGGACAGGTTGTTACTAGGGTTGTGATTGATTTAATCGTCATATAAAGACTCCTTATTGTTTATTGGATGAAGTAATAGGGTGTTGCGAAGCTCATTGATACCTCGGCCTAGAGAATCCGATTCGAAACCGATGTACCTTGAGCCAAGCTCCGCAAAGAAACTTATTATGCTTTACCTTTAGGGGTATCTAGACCGCATTTCGCCGCATCCATGACTTTGCCATTCATGGTTCCACAGGCATCGGCATACCACTCAATACGTTGGCCAGACTGAGAGTAAACTTGTTTACCTGCTTTCCCATTCCAGGATTTTTCTATCTTCGAAATGTCAGCCGGATTACCGCCGAGCGTACCGCCAGCGAATGATGATGTGGTAACGAATAGACACGTTAGACCTAGCAGGATGATTGATTTTTTCATTGTGTTGTTTCCTTGAATACGTCATGACGCCATCGGTAAAGGCACCGAAAGCGAGAATGGTTAATAGTTTAAAGAGGGTGATCGACAGGTAGTGTCGAGACGAGTGAATCAATTTCACTCAAGTTACATATGCCTTGTCAGACATACGCTTTGGCGACCAATAAAAGCTATAGCAATATCAGTAACCTTATGAAGTTTCGCTAGAAATAATCGGATTCTCTCAAAGCACGACATGCCCTGACGAGTGGTCTATCTAAAATGCGTAGCATGAAAGAACACGACACCCTAGCGAAAAGACTTGGTATTATTTTGACCCGTTTGAATACGGGAGAACGGCTATGTCTGGAAGAATTGAGGCGAGAGTTCGGTGTGAGTGAAAGAACCCTGCAGCGGGATTTCAATGAGCGATTAAATTACCTCCCTATTCAACGCGAAGGTGCATGTTATTTTCTTGATCCAAAAGTCTTGGGTAAGCAGACTAGCCACGAAATATCAACATTACTTGCCAACATGGGACTCGACACCCTGTTTTCAGGCAAGCACTACCTGAGTAACGGAGTGCTTAACAACAAATCGACGCCGCCGTTTCTATTCAAGAACCCACGGATTGAAGACATCAGCGAAAACGCTTCTATGTTCCAGAAACTTATCGAATCGGTTCAACTACGGCACGTAATCAGCTTTGTCTGCGATGGACAGGCCTATGATCAGTTCCACCCATACCGGTTGGTGAACGATAGAGGACTCTGGTATCTCGCCGGAGCACACAGAAACCGCCTAGATTTACTCAGAGTTGCCAGAATTTCCGAGTTAGTCCGATATGAGGACAAATACTCTCCCGATACTAACGTCGAGCAGATCATCACTGGTTGGCGATCAGATGTTGAGTTAATAACTCCTGTTGACGTGGTTATACAGATTCGGGGACGCATTGCCGATGCCTTCTTCAATGAAAGCACCGACCATGATTTTCGAGTGTTGAAAGTACTGGATTCCGGAGACGTATTAGCCTGTAACCAAACCAATAACATTCCACACTTGCTTCGTCAGCTAAAGGCGTGGCTTCCTGATGCAGAGGTATTGTCACCCGACTGGTTACGGTACCAGTTGAAGCAAGAACTTCAGATCTACCTGAACACCGTCATGTAAAAGCCACAGTTCCTAGTCAATCACCGTCTAAATCTTGGTGTTGGCTGGCATCTCCGTCGTAGACACCCCGCTACATAATCAAGCCGCGACTTACCCAACGCCTCGGCCCTAGCCTTGAACATTCCAGTATGAGCCATTTTCTTGTCTTTCCATGCTCCGCATGCAAAGCCCTTGACTTGATGGAATCGTAGACTGATACCGAATAAGGGAAAACTTAAAACGTTGCTATTTTTTAGTACATCCTAATAAACTAATAAATAACCCGCTAGGGGCCGAATTGTTAATAATATATAGCTATTGAAATTACAGATTCAATCACCTCTGGCTATCGTTAGAGTGCATCACGTTTAACGAAAATTGTCCGTTTGGCGATCCATTACCCTTCCTCATTGCCAGTAATGGTAATGGGGCCGGAATAGCCGATTACTAATCCGTCCCCCATCAACCGGCCAGTTCACCTTATAACAATGTGATTTAGGCTCCGTGGCCGCTTTGACCTTCCACAAACACAACGCACCTGTTTTCAGCCCTTACTTTTACATGTAGCCATGAGTCGAACGCTAACTTTCTCGGGAATTTTCCCTGACAGTTCCAACTACTGATTTGACACAAGATCATTCAGATCTCCTCCTTTGGCTTTGAAGTTCAAGGATTTTCTAATCCCTTGGCTTAGTAACCAGTAATGAAAAGGTAAAAGCCATCACACCTTGATTTCACTGACATGATGGCTTGTCCAATTCACAGACCAGAACAACTGGAAATTTTCTCCTGTTCATTTCTTGTCCCGCTCTGGTACTTGGTTTCAGTCAGCTGTTAGCTTAACGTCATCGTAAACATCCATTTCTACATAGCTGATAAAGCTAGCCTGGTAGGTCTTAAAGAAGTCCTGCACATCCGGCCTACTTAGTGGTACTTCGCCCATGAACCTAATGAAAACGACACTGTGAGTCACATCGAAATCAATGTCTTTCTCAAGTTCGGAGTAAAGGCCAGCATAGGAAAAGTCAGTTAGGTAAGCCAGATGCCAGCAGTCACCTTTCTTTTCAAAACGTAGCTCGATTGGGTGGAATCCTCCATCTTCAGTGGAATATAAACTATCACTGTAATTAAGCGTAATTGCGGTAACGTCATCGCTAATTTGATGTTTGCTGACTTCATCATTGATTAGTTGTTTAAAAGCGTCAGACACGGGGAGCCCTAGCTTTTCGCTATAGGTCAGTTTCATAATAATTGCTCTTTGATTTTACGTGTGTTGCGCTCTTGGTTTGTGCGCAGTATGAAAGGTATTTATGCAGTGGCTTTCGTGGTAGATTTAGTGCTCACTAATGCTATCAGTTCATCGCAACGTTCATCAAAATTTGTCGACAGAACGTGAAGAAACAGACTATTCGGCGCAGCCTTTATTAGTCCAATCGTATCAGATCTCAGTGCACTAGCTGTAAACGAGGGATTATTAGCACTTCCGCCGATTATTGCTGGTTTTAGCACTGTACTTTTAAATGATTTATCTTTGTACTCCTTAAGAATATTTATCAATTTTCTTATTGGAATGAGTTCTTTGGTAAATAAGCCCCCACTATCATTGCCCGTTAGCTTTAGATACAATTCTTCATCTTCTGTTGCTTTGACCAAGTCGAAATAAATGTAACTTTCGCTCTTTGGACTAAGCTTTTTAGCTTTCCCTGATAGCAGGGTGGCAGTACCCTCACACTCTATTGCTTCCTGATTATCTTGGTCTTGCGTCTCTTGTGCTTTCTCCGGTTCCACTCCTGTCTGTAAGTTTTCTTCCATAACTTCTACTTCGCTATCGGCTTTATTTTTATTACTGGCGATTTTGCGGGACATAGATACTTATCCTTATTGTTTGGCTTGAGTTATAACGACTCTGCGTGCGGTAACAAAATCCGTACAGGGTGAGACGTATTTGATGTTGGACTAACTAAATAAACGCCGCCCCCTGCTGAGGTGACGATGGCAAGGGCAATGATAAAGTCCGTGTCGGTACTGTTAATTAGGTAAACCGTTTCGGGGTAGTTTTGTACAAAACGAATAAGATGCTGAACACTCTCTGGTTGCTGATTAATGGATTCATCCGTATCTGACTCTTCGATTAATATCAGGCTAGTGCTAACCTCTTGCCAGAATTCAGCAGTAATTACATCATCAAATTCGAATGGTTCAGTCATGTGGTGTCGTAAAGCTGCTATTGTCTCTTCCGATAACGGTAGAGAATCAAGCTCATTGAATTGTGTGATTATTTTCATTTTCAAAACTCCATATATAAGAAAGCCCGAACTCATTCGTTGGGTTCGGGCTTGATATGTTGATTTAATATCGAAGCGATTAGGCTTCGTCGATTAATTGGATTAGAACTTGCGAAGATTGACGAAGAGACTCATTCCCAGCTCTCGCATAACGCATTGTGCTACTAATGGATTTATGGCCGAGAAGTTGCTTTAGCACACCAACATCAACGCCTGCAGATATAAGTGATGATGCATAAGAGTGACGTGCTGTATGAAAAACGATCTGATCGGGTTCCTTAAGCATCAATTCTTTTTTGATCTTGTTGAATAAATGTCGAGGTTGGCTGATGTGTGACTTTTCTTTTTGCCCTGGAAATACATATGGGTTCCCCTTCTTCTTGAGCCTTAGCAAAAACCGAAACTCTTGAATCGCCTGGGGCGTAAGCTGGATCTGGTGTTGAAACCCATTCTTTGAGTCTTCCCTTGGTATACGCATCACACCATTTTCAAGGTCAATATTTGGCCAACGAGCAGCCCTGAGACTGCGTTCTCTGCATCCCAGCATGAAAAGCAGAATAATAAACCGGCTACGAATAGGACAATAATCCGGTTTTCTTAGCTCTTCGAAAATCCGTTTTATCTCCTGAGGCGATAGCCATCGCTCCCTAGCTCCTGTTTCTGGAAACAACTTAACACGAGCCGCAACGTTGGGAATGGAGTACTCTTCTTCTATCATGCGTCCCATTAGCTTGAGCAAACATAACACACGGTTAATTGTTGAACGACTTAGCTTCTTACCACGTAAATGAACCTTATCCATCAATCCTGCGACCATGGACTGTATGTGTGAAACTTTAAGCTGGTCATAACTGATATCCCAAATATCAACACAGTGGTTAAATCTTGCTATATCATGTCGCCAGCTTTTCTTGCGTGACTTAGAAATTTTAATGAAGTGATTGTTGAAGTATTCAGATACAGTAGGTATGTCTGGTTTGACGGTTGAGTTTTTTGGATCTATTCCTTCAGCAACCATTAGCTTAATACGTTGCGCCTTCTTCCTTGCATCCGCCAAGGAAACTTCTGGAAACGTACCAAGAGATAAAGAGCCTTTTTTACCATTTAAGGTATATCGAACCAACCACTTCTTTCGCCCATTTTTACCAACCAGAACCTTGAAGCCCGATAATTCGGAACAGGAATACTCTGCTTCAGTGGACCGAGAATTAAGGTCATTGGAAGGTAAGCTAGTGATCTTAGCCGTAGTGAATTTAAACCTTTTATCCATACTGCATACCATTTACAATATAACTTATAATATTAATATATGTTATAGATTGCATTCAATACGGATTTTGTTCATTTAATTCTATGAAAGATTTTTATTCAAAACTGAAACGAAATCGATTTCTTCCAAGTAGTCAGAACATCCTTTAGGAACATCATCCTTCCAACTTTCATCTCCATTCAAAACTTTTTCCCTGATATTAGTCGACGTAATTCTAGTTGGTGAATAATCTTCTTTCAACACTTCAACCTGATACCCCAAAGACATTAATGTCTGTATCTTTTTATTGTTCCATTCTTCTCGAATCGTTGTATAGCATTTACAACTAAGATTCAAATTTTCTTTTATTTTTTCTGGGTCATCAATATCAAACATAATAAAACTATACGAGTTTTTCTCAACTTTAAAATAATCCAATACTCTAGTAATCATTTCAACCCTCTGATTATAAGTTAACGGATTATCAATAGAAGATACTCTCTTTCTAATCCCATAAATTGAACTTAATGAAGTTATATCAGGCTGAGTTATTCCAATGATAATATGTTCACATTTAGACTTAGCCATCATTAAATATTCAAGATGTTCATTATGAAAGGGTTGAAACCTGCCATGAATACACGCAAAATCCATTTTAATCCTCACTTAAAATCAATCTTGATATCACTGCCACTAGTTACTACCTCCCCTATCAAGATTGGGCATAGGTCATGTAAAGATAGATAGGAAAGAACTTGTTCACAGTCATTAGTAAAAATAACCACAGGACCGTTAGTTTGACCAATAAACATTTTATTAAACATAAAGTCATCTCTAATTTCACTTGAAACATAATCAGAGAAAGACTCAATATTTCGCCTAAAGGAACAATGTTCTTCTTTATTGTCTCCAATATAAAATTCAGAATGTTTATATAATTTTACTCCACAAGAGCTATCGTATAGAAAGGGGAAAATACTTCCAATAAGTCCAAAACCTGAAACATCTTTACAAATAACATTATATCTTTTTTTCAATTCTACAACTATTTTATTGGAGGTACTTAGTACCCAACTATCGCTAGAGTCATGATCCAGTCCATAATCAAGTATTGGCTTTGTTAAAATTATTTTCATTCCAGAATTTATCTTAGAGCAATCTAAAACATCAAGGTCTTTTTCTCCAAAAATAGTCATAGTAATAGACGTTTGATCTGACAAATAAGAATGAAAATTAACACATCTAACTGACTCTAGTCGTAAAACTTTATTCATCTCTTCGACGATGTCTTTCTTTTCTAAATCCGATAAACCAAAATAAAATCCAAATGATATTGTACAATATTTAGGAATAACTCCATATGAATACAAATCATTTGCGCAATGATAAAATGTCGATTCTACATACAACTTAATAGAATTTGATATTGGCATAACAGTATCAACCGAAACAGCCACATCTTTATCATATAATCTTGCAAACTCAGAATCATTTTCAAGTTTAGAGTAATTTTCTATAAAACCTAAATTTATAAGATTTTTAGCGGAAATTTTATTACCACAACCTAAGTAAGTAAAATCATAGTCTAACATATTATTCTTTATTTTTACCTGTATAAGTATTACATTCATTTAGCTCCCAAAGTCGTTCAAAATACTTATTAAACGCGAAGTAAAAGCTTTCTGGATTTTTTGAATTTTCAGGATGAACAATATGCAATTGTGGAAGTTGTGTCCCATCTTTAGTATCTGGACTAAAGAAATTGTAGGAACACAAGCATTGATTCTTATTAAAAAAAGCCAATCTAAAAATAGGCATTTGTTCGATTAAATCAGCTTTATAAAGTCTAAGTTCCAAATCGTGGCCATCATCAACATACTCCTTTAATCGTTCCACTGATGCTTTTACAGTGTTTATATAATCAGTTTTAGCTCTGGAGCTTATTTTCTCAAGCGCTTTACTTTCTGGATCACAAACCAAAAACTTCACACTCCCACACTTTAGAAGTTCATTAAACTGCTCGGGATGTGAAGTAAGCTTATTAGCACCTGTCCCTAAAAACATAAAATTACTATTGACGTTAGAAAGCATTGTTTTAGCATCCATACCAGTCTCTATGCTCTGATCTGCTTTAACCAACCCAACCTCTTGAAAATCTTTAATTATTCCTTCCTTTTCGCAAAGTGTATCTTTATACTTTTTCACAAACCTATTATTGATAGTTTTAAAAATTATAAACAATAAAAACACAACCACAATTAACAATGTTATCAAAATCCATTTTTCAACATTGTAATCAACATCAGAATATTTAATTGATATAGAAAAATCACTATCTTTAAAAAAATAAATTAAACCTGCAGATAACAGCGTAATGATATACCAATCTACAGGGTTATCTCTCGTCCATTTATTAATACTAATTCTGATATTTAATATACTTTCAATCATATTTTCATTCCACATCAAATATTGTTTTTATGACAACTGAAGACCAGTTTTCAAACTCATCACGTTTTATTTTCAGTTCTTCAATTGGTATCCATTCTGGATTTATGTGATATCCTTTTTCTTTAACAATCACATCTTGACTTTTTAATTCGACGTGGTGTAACAAAGATAAATGCTGAGAGCTTACTGTTCGGCTATCGTCATACATACAACCTATAAATTTCATATTGCTATTAGTTTTTAGCTCTACTTCTTCTTCTAATTCTCTTGTAAATAATTTTGCTTGCTCAAAGAGATCGAAATTTATATCGCTACTTAACTGCATCACTTCGTCATACTCAATATGTCCCCCTAGTAATATTGATTTTTCTCCCTTCAACCTTGATTCTGGAGCTCGGCCAGATCTAACGTGAGTGAACATAGACGAACCACTGGTGATAACAAATGAACTTACTAATTGAATATATTCAGTAGATTGCTCTGCATCTCTTCGTAACATTGGCTGACAGTTTGAAGCAAACCAAGCTAATGGAGGTTCCATCGTTCTTAGTCCATTGCCAGGCAACAACTCACTTAATAAACTCCTCTCAAAGACGGCAATGACTTCATCTAGGTGGGATTTGTGTATTTCCTTTTCCCTAGGCTCGTATTGCTCATAGTTCTTTCTATCTAGCCAAGAGCTTAAGCCAAATGTATTCGGGGCAAGCACAGCAAATTTACTAACGGGCTTTTCTTTGATATCCGTATACAAACGGGCCCTTATCTGGGTTACCAAATTTGATGACTTTGACCTATATTCTTCTTGTTCACGCAACTTCGCCTCTATTTGTTTATCCGTTAAGGCTACGTCAGCGGACTCCAATACCTCATAAATATTTTCAAGAAGCGTCATACTTTTGTCCTTGTTTTCTTTATAGCAACTATATTCATAACACATCAGACAAGATCAGGCCGAACAAAAGTACTGAAAGATCGTTGATATCATACTTTTTGCATTGTCCGTGACCAAAGTAAATTCCGGCAGTGGACACTAGCCCTTACATAAAAACTTTTACTAGGTTTCGCGTCCGCTTCATCACGCCCCACCAGACCGGACTAAGACAAGAGAAACACGGGAATTTAGCCTTGAGTATGCTGGCACGGAATTCACGCACAGCTCTTCAGCACAGGAGATTCTTGGCACTTAACTTGCGCAGGAAATCTGCACAGGGAACAGGAGATAGACAGGAGAAAAGATTCTGAGGAGAGGTTTATCTGAATTTCAGGCACAAAAAAACCAGCATTAAGCTGGCTTGATAAATCCGGACTTGAACCGGCACAGCGCGAACGCCGAGGGATTTTAAATCCCTTGTGTCTACCAATTCCACCACCAGGGCAACGCAATCATGCGATGGGTTAGACACCATCTATCTCGCGACCTTTGCCGTGAGAACGAGGCGTACTTTAACGGATTAATTTATCTGGTCAACAAAAAATTAGTCTTTTTTATTCAAATGGTTAAAAAGACGACTCTAACGAACAAAGGGCGATCATTTTGCTTATTTGATCATCAATACGCTTTGCTTTCGTGCCTTTTAACCTTCTCATTTTATATCAATGAAGAGCCAACAAATCGCGCAAGTTAACAGTATGGGTATAAACTTAACGTGTATTTCAGAGAACAAAATAGCGCTCATCATGTTTCGAAAACCATCATTTCACTTACCCTTACATGCCGACTCCGAACTCGACTTCGTAGTGCCCCACTTCTTCCTTACTGAATTTGATTATGCACGCTCTCTGGAGCAGGGAGTCATCGACGACTTGGATCCTGAATATACACACCAATATCGCGTCACACTGAGGCGCATACGCTCACTATGCTCACTACTTCGCGAACTGATCCCTCCTTTTGAACAGCGTATTTTGAAACCTCATTTAAGAATAATGATGAAGAAAACAAACAAGCTGCGTGATTTGGACGTATTTATCTTGGACAAAAACCAATACATTGAAATGCTCCCAAATCACAAATCGTCTCTTGAGCAACTTTTTTGCTTTATAGAATCTGAACGTGCTTACGAACAAGCAAAAGTTACGCGTTGGCTAGCTACACAAGAATACACAACGCACTGCACTTTGATCAGGAATAGTATGTTGCGAAGTACGCAACACGAACCAGTGGATAGCAACGTACCTGCGTTACTTTTCGCAAGCCAAAAAATCTCCGTTCAATTTAAAAAAGTTGATAAAGCACGACGCAAAATCTCGGACAAAAGTCGTGACAGCGTGATTCATTCGATGCGGATAAAGTGCAAAGCGCTTCGTTATTTGTTAGAAGGATTTTCCACGCTCTATCCTTCCCAACAGCACAAAAACAACGTGAAACAACTAAAACTATTGCAAGACAAGCTCGGTGACTTTAACGACACTTCAAGTCAAATTGAATTTTTCGCACAACTCAAAGAAACAGCAAATCTCAATAAACAAGATCGTAAGGCTTTGAAAAAGCTAATTAACGTACTTAGCGAACATCATGAACTCTCTCGCCAAACCATCTTGACGCATTTAAGCCAGTTTGAGTCTTTCATTCGCGATTCCAATACACAAAATCTCTACCGACCCTAAATCAAGGTTCACGTATTCTTAATATTCATTAATTACAGTCAATCGTTGGGCTCCACTAAGAAAGATAACGTGAAACCATTAAAACGATACCAATACGAGCGCTATGCGGTGCTTTGTAATCTCGCCTACCCTCGCGTCTTCAGACAAACTCAATATGGATTCGATCCTAATGGGCAACGAGTCATTAGAAATGAACACGGTAAGATTATGATTCGCGTGCTCTGGAGTAAAAAACAGAGTGAAGTGGTCGTAGTGATTAAAGGCTCACACAGTATCAGTGATTGGTTGTTGAACTTCGCGATGTGGACGAGAAGTTGTCGAAGGTTGGGACTAAACTATCGCATTCACGCGGGTTTCTATCATCTGTTGTTCCAAGAAAGTTTACCGAGCCGGAATGAAGATCGGTTAGGGTTGACCGTGATCGAACGCCTCGAAGGTATCGTTGTACCACTTATTCTCAGGGGAAAAAGAATCACTATTACTGGCCACTCTTCAGGTGGCGCGATTGGCAGTGTTTTTGCTGACTATATTGAGAAAAAATACCCCAAAAGCATTAAACGCGTGGTCACTTTCGGACAGCCCGCTGTCGGAGATTGGACGTTTAAGAAACGCTACCGTTTGGGGCACAAAACATACAGGATTTGTTGCGACATCGACATCGTGACCTTTATGCCGCCCGTACCTTTTTTGTATTGGCATGTAGGCAAAATGCTATGGTTATATAACGGGAGAATATACGAGAACACCCCAACGCTCATACGGCTTGGGCGCTCCTTATTTAGTTGGTTAATGCGACCGTTCTCTTATCACTTTATGAGTAAATACATTCGCGACAAAGACTTTTTTGATGAACGCTGAGTTAAACATCCGAAAGGTATGACGTACAGACACCAAAAAGCCGGACTTCGCCGGCTTTACGATTAAGTGGTGATCTACAGAGAGGCGATTTCTTTTTCAAGTTGATATTTGTTATCTGTGACAATTCGCTCTAACACTTCAACACGTCGCTTCAAGTCACCAATTTGCTTGTTAAGGTTATCTTGTTCTTCTCGGCTCATCGTATTACGTTCAGATATCTCCAACGCTCTTACTTCTTTACGATGGTTCAAGATTAACTTTATTATCCCGCCCCCAAATATGGCACCGAACACAATAGCCACAACCAATACATCAGCAATAGATTCCATTCTTTATCTTCCTCTAGATTATGCTCAACTATAAGTTACTCATTTGTCGAATGAATATCAAATAACACATTGATTCATTGAAGAGTTTTATCAAGAATTGCCTACTCTGTATCAAAATCACAGGAATGGATTATTCAACGCCAACCCAAACCGAGACAGATCCGCCGTTTACTGGGAACTCAGCCCAACCATTCGCATCAGTCCAAACTTCTTCAGTTCGGAGACCCAACTTGTCTACGTAGCGAGCACTTGGTTTACCCGTATACATCCACTTCGAGCCGCCAGGTCCATCACTCATGATCACGGCCATTGAATGTGGATGCTTTGCATCACCTTCTCGAGTCCAACCAATTACGTCCCAGTGGTCGAGATAAGAATGTTGTTTGCCATACGCATAGTCTTTACGCAGTGTTACTAGCTCTTCAATGTAAGGCACTTTGACCATATTGATGTCATGCCCTTTATCACTGTACTGCGCGCCGTAGTAATCTGCATAAAACACGGATGGATAGCCTTCTTCACGCAATAAGATAAACGCGTAAGCGAGCGGCTTAAACCACCAATCAACCGTCGACTCCAAAGCCTGCAAAGGTTGAGTGTCATGGTTTTCTACTAAGGTTACCGCTTTGACTGAATTGTCCTTCATCAGCGTACCATCCATGATTTGACGCATATCGTAGCTACCACCCGATTTAGACGCATTGTAGAAGTTCATATGTAACGGTGCGTCGAATAGAGACATGCTGCCAGAAGTTTTGGTGATAAAGTTATGCAACTGATTAACATCGTAGTTCCAGTACTCTCCGACCGTGAATAGTTCTTTCCCTGTTTTCCAACGTAGGTGATCAATCCATTCTTGCAGGTATTGATATTTGATGTGCTTCACCGCGTCCATTCTAAACCCATCCACACCCGTCATGTTGATATACCACTCGCCCCAGTCTTTCAGCTCTTGCTTCACTTCAGGGTGATCCATGTCTAGATCAGCGTACATAAGGTAATCGTAGTTGCCTTTTTCCGAGCTAACTTCCCAATCCCATACCTTACCCTCACCTTTGAATTTGAAGATAGCTTTTTCTTCGCCAGCATCGTCCCAATCCACGCCATCAAAGTGGTACCACGTCCAATGAAAGTTTGAGTACTTGTCGTTGCGCCCAGGGAAATCAAACTCTACCCACGCTTCAATCCATTTATCACCAAGTTCAATATTTCGGTTGTTCCAATCTACTCGCTTGGTATCAACCCAAGACTTTCCATCCGCACCACCGCGATGGTTGAACACCACATCGCCATAAATCTTGATATTGTTTTTATGGGCAGCATTGATGGCGCTTAGGTACTGATCTTTGGTGCCATACTTGGTGCGCACCGAACCTTTTTGATCAAACTCTCCCAAATCGTACATATCATAAACGCCATAACCGACGTCGTTGCTACCACCAGCACCTTTATAGGCGGGTGGTAACCATAACGCAGTAAAGCCGTTATCAGATAGTGCCGACGCGTTGTTTTCAACTTGTGTCCAGAGTGCACCGTCATTTGGCACATACCAATGGAAATACTGCATCATGGTGCCATTTTGTGCCGCCATTACAGGCGAACTGAGCAGCAAAGTTAAGGGTAAAAGTGTAGGTTTAAGGTTGAATGTTTTCATTATTTTTCTCTCACGTTAAGGACTAGAATCCTCCTTTCTGCATATACGCACCAAGCGATACTAACTATGACGCTAGCTAGGTTGCTGCCTGTAATACAAAAAGTTCGGATTACAATCGAAGAGAAACTATCACCAATCACACTATACAATTATTGAGTTGTCTAACATTTATAAAATCAATGATTAGCGCATTAAAAATATTGAATGGTGATCAAAACATGGGAGACTTTAGGAAAGCGCGAAGGGTTACGAAAAGGCGGACTAAAAACGAAAAAAGCCAGTCATTTAAGACTGGCTTTCGAAATAGTGGAGGCGCCTCCCGGAGTCGAACCGAGGTCCACGGATTTGCAATCCGCTGCATAGCCACTCTGCCAAGGCGCCTTTCTGATATTGTATCTCTGTCACCAAAGATTTTGATGGTGCCCCGGGCCGGACTTGAACCGGCACAGCGCGAACGCCGAGGGATTTTAAATCCCTTGTGTCTACCAATTCCACCACCAGGGCAACGCAATTATGCGATGGGTTAGACACCATCTGTCTCAGCGACCTTTGCCGTGAGAACGAGGCGTACTTTAACGGATTAATTTATCTGGTCAACAATAAATTTTATCTTTTTTATTTAAGTGCTTAAAAAGCGATCTGACTAGTACATTTGGCATTCAATTAGACCAATAAGCACCCGTTCCCTTTCATTAGCCCTGAAGTCATACGCATACTAGTGTCCGTAACTGCTTCGAGGTAAACACGCGACTATCACGTTATGAACGCTGATCTTTTCACCGCTGTAACATCTGTAACAATTTAATTCCCTACTCTTGGCACGATTGCGTACAGAACATCATATTTTGTTACTGATAACTTTATATCGAATGTGGTCGTACCTTTATAAAATCATTGACTTTTTTTATTTTCAAACAAAGCTCAATTCATTATCGAAAATATCAATAAATAATGGTACGTTACACGAGTTGCAGTAATTTAATGGACATATATCACATATAAGGATGTGGTTTACTTTGGCGACACAACATAAGAAAAACAAGGTATATCACTAATGTCTATCAAGAATCTTTCTATAGCGAAAAAGATATCGCTATCGTTTTTACTCATTGCCATCGTCAACATTGCATTTGGCGTGTTTTTATCTACAGAGCTCAAAAGCATCAAATCTGAGCTTTTAAACTATACCGATGATACGCTTCCTGCAATGGAAAGGGTCGATTCGATTCGAGATCATTTGTCTCGCTGGCGCCGAGCTCAATTTGCTGCGTACACTTATGAAGACGCAGACCAAGTCAAAACTAAAATTTCTAACAATATTAGAGAACGCGAAAAGATCACTAGAGAGCTCAACGCTTACGGTGAAACTATCTGGCCTGGCGAAGAGCAGCAAACTTACCAGCGTCTTATGCGTCAATGGAAAAAGTACTTGGTTACTATGGACCAGTACAATGAAGCGATGCTAGCTAACGACAAAAGCAAGGCCCACCCTATTTTGGCGAACTCTTTGTCTGCTTTCGAAGCGGTTGACTCAGAGTTAGGCGAACTAATCCGTCTCCTTAAAGAAGCTATGGACAGCAACAAAACTCATATCCTGTCCTCTGTAAATGGATTGAGTAATTCTTCAATTGCAAGTAACGTGATTATTCTACTGATCATGGTAGGCATGACATACGTGCTGACTCGCCTAATTTGTGGCCCACTTAAACTTGTTGTTGAGCAAGCAAATGCTATCGCAACAGGTGATCTATCAAGTGACATTGACCGTAAAGCAATCGGCAATGATGAGCTTGGTGAACTGGCAGACGCGACCACTAAGATGCAAGATGACTTACGCCAAGTTATCGATAACGTGATTGCTGCAGTTACTCAGTTAAGCAGCGCTGTCGAAGAGATGAACCAAATCTCCGATATTTCTGCGTCTGGTATGAAAGATCAACAGCTGCAAATTACGCACATCGCAACAGCAATGACAGAAATGAAAGCGGCCGTAGCCGATGTTGCTCGTAACACTGAAGACTCAGCGAACCAAGCTAACGAAGCAAACCGCCGCACACAACACGGTGTTCGTGAAACCCAAGGTATGGTTGACGCGATTCAAGAAGTTTCAAACGTAATTGGCGCTGCAGGCGATACCGTAGCTGAGCTTGAACAGCAATCGAATAAAATTAACGTGATCGTGGATGTTATCCGCGACATCGCCGATCAAACCAACCTACTTGCACTTAATGCAGCCATTGAAGCGGCGCGTGCTGGTGAGTCTGGTCGTGGCTTTGCCGTCGTTGCAGACGAAGTTCGAACTCTTGCCGGCCGTACGCAAGATTCAACGAGTGAAATCACTTCGATCATTGAGCAGCTACAATCACTTGCAAAAGACGCAAAATCAGCCACTGAACTTTCTAGAACCAGTATCTCAGAATGTGCAGAACAAGGCATTCAATCAAAACAGCTGATGAGCGACATTGAGCATTCGATTTCGGACATCTCAGACATGGGTACCCAAATCGCCACGGCTTGTAACCAGCAAGACTCCGTTGCGGAAGAGCTTAACCGCAGCATTGAAAACATACATTTAGCATCTCAAGAGGTCTCGCAAGGCTCGGAGCAAACCGCACAGGCGTGCCGCGAACTAAGCCAGCTATCCATTTCTCTTAAAGATGTAATGAGCCGCTTTAAACTGAGTTAAACTCAGTGGGTACCTTAGTAGATATCAAATCAATCCCGATTTGCTTAAATTGAATGTCATCACTGAGGTATATTTAGGTATATATTAAATCACTATCTTAACAAACGCTCCAAAGCACCACTTGGAGCGTTTTACTTCGTCAGGTACTTTCCCCAAGTACTCAATAACATAACCAATACAAAAAACGCGTACGGAGACTTTATGCGCTTAAATAAAACCTTACTATCACTGACTATCGCTGCTGCAATCGCGGTTCCTGTAATGCAAGCTACTGCTGCTCCTCTTCAAATTAGCAATACAGCAGCAAAAGCAGAGCAAGTTCAAGGTGCTAACGCTTGGCTAGAAATAAACTTAGGTCAGTTCCGCGATAATATTGAGCAGTTTAAATCGCACATGGATGGCAAAACGAAAATTTGTGCCGTGATGAAAGCCGACGCATACGGCAATGGTATCGCAGGCCTGATGCCGACTATTATCGAACAACAAATTCCTTGTGTTGCCGTTGCAAGTAACGCCGAAGCACAAACTGTTCGCGACAGTGGCTTTAAAGGCCAACTTATGCGTGTACGCTCAGCGGATATTGGCGAGATTGAAGCCGCAATCGACCTAAATGTCGAAGAGTTGATAGGCACAGCAGAGCAAGCTAAAGCACTGTCTAAACTAGCCGAGAAAGCTGGTAAAGAAATCAAAGTTCACCTTGCTCTGAACGACGGTGGTATGGGACGTAATGGTGTTGATATGACGACAGAAGCGGGCAAGAAAGAAGCGCTAGAAATCGCTCAACAAGCTGGCGTTAGTATTGTTGGTATCATGACTCATTTCCCTAACTACAATGCAGACGACGTGCGCCAAAAGTTAGCTTCATTCAAAGACAGTTCTGCATGGCTGATTAAAGAAGCGAATCTAAAACGCGACAACATTTTACTGCACGTAGCTAACTCTTACACCGCGCTTAATGTTCCAGAGGCGCAGCTTGATATGGTTCGCCCTGGTGGCGTTTTATACGGAGACCTACCGACTAACCCTGAGTACCCTTCTATCGTGTCTTTCAAAACACGCGTGGCATCCGTTCACCACCTGCCAAAAAATAGCACAGTCGGTTACGACAGTAGCTACACAACAAGCAAAGAAAGCTTAATGGCGAACATTCCTGTTGGTTACTCTGATGGTTACCCACGAAAAATGGGGAATGCGGCAGAAGTTCTGATCAATGGCCAACGTGCAAAAGTTGCGGGCGTTGCTTCAATGAACACTACAATGGTAGATGTTACAGGTATCAAAGATGTTGAGCCTGGTTCTGAAGTTGTTTTGTTTGGCTCCCAACAAGGCAAAACGATTTCAGCTGCTGAGATGGAAAAACACGCAGAAGTCATCTTCCCTGAACTATACACGGTTTGGGGAAGCGCGAACCCTCGTGTCTACGTAAAATAAACCTATTCAGTTATTCGTAACAGAGCGAAAAAGCGAGCCTCGTGCTCGCTTTCTTTCTTATTTACTAATCTGTACTAGCTCGTGATTCTATCAATTAAACAGAGCTTACCATTTCTGTTGTTTTAATCTCCTTTAGCACTACCAAGTGCGACTCTCTACACTCTGTTTCTTAAAGCCGCTTGGATGGCTCAATTTTATATAGCACTTAGTGTTTGAAAGCCCCTCTAATTGATGTTAAACATGAAGTTTACAAAAGAATAACAAACACACTCGTATGGCACTGCCCCTTTGCCTGCTAGCTAGGTATCTCTATGACAGAAAATACTCAACATCTTCAACGCTCCTCCGCTGAGTTGCACGAATTTAATCGGCTTGACGTCTGGAACGGATTCACCCAACTTTTACCCCTCTCTATGTTCGTGGTCATATTTGGCCTCGCTTTCGGTGTTGCTGCGGTACAGACTGGACTAGATGTATTTCCCACTATGTTGATGAGCACACTGGTCTTCGCCGGTGCTTCACAATTTGCCACGTTAGAAATGTGGGGAGCAGAAGTCCCTCTCATTCCAGTACTTATTACTGTATTTGCTATTAATGCTCGTCACCTCTTGATGGGAGCCACACTTTATCCATGGTTACGACAACTCCCACCAACAAAACGTTACGGTGTAATGCTGGTAGCATCAGACGCTAACTGGGCAATGGCGCTCAATGCATTTGGTAGAAAAGAACCAGGCTTTGGCTTGCTTGTTGGTGGCGGCTTAGCGATGTGGTCTTTTTGGATTGTGGGCACCTGGATCGGCATTTATTTTGGTAGCGCAATCAAAGATCCGGTGGGCCTCGGGCTCGATATGGTTATGGGATGCTTCCTGCTGTCTATGGTGGTGGCTGGGCCGAAAGACTTAAGAATCTTTGCAATTTGGGCCATAGCAGCAGCCTCTTCTATGTTGGCGTATTGGTATTTGCCAGAGAATAGCCACGTAGTGGTTGGCGCCATTACTGGCGGAGTCTTGGGTGCTTGTTGGAAGGAGAAGAAAGCATGAACATCGAAACAACCTTAGGTGGCACACTGCTTATCATTATCGCTATGGCGTTAGTCACGCTCATAACCCGCTGGGGCGGTGTGTATGTTATGTCATTCATTCCAATTAGCGAACGGGTTCAACGTTTCATTACTGCGATGTCAGGTTCCGTACTGGTTGCGCTTTTAGCTCCGCTAGCAGTAGAGGGTGATAATGGTGCTAGAGCAGCACTGTTTTCTACTGCCGTTGTCATGTTCATCGTGAAAAAGCCTCTACCCGCAATCGCAGCAGGCATCATCGCTGCCGCTGCAGTACGTGCTCTTTAGTCGTTGTTTCAAAGCCGATACCAATCATCAATAAAAGACCCAAAACACAAAGCCCTGATGTCACAAGTGTCATCAGGGCTTATCTTATGCTCATCATTTTAACGATGAACAACGATTATTAATCATGGTGATGCAGCACATTATGCACAGCAGTTACAATTGCGCTTATATTTGTCCATTTTGCCAATACCAGGGTTAAAGGTATTGGTTGGGTCTAATTCGTGGTAAAACTTCTGCAACGAGTTTTCGGCTTCATACAAGTGACCCACGTTATGTTCTGCTGGGTATTTGGCACCACGGCTATTGAGGTGCTCAAGCATCAGCTTTTTCATCAACTTCGTGTCAGTCCCTTTTTTGAAAATGTAATCTTGATGGAAGACGTAACACATAAAGTGACCATAATAGAGCGCTTGAACAAGGTTCTTACTTACCTCTTCAGGCAAAGTTTCTAGCCACTCTTCATCATTACGTCGCAAAGCGATATCAAGTGCAACGATGTCTTCTACGTCTTTTCGGTGAATCGTCTCGTAACGAATTGCTGCACCTGCTGCTGCAAAGCGATGTAAATAAGCTTTTTTACCCTCTTCCGGCGTACACTCGAAGAAATCACAGTCGTCTTCAACAGCCCAAACTTCTTTGAGGTATTTTTGTGCTTCAGCAATACCACCATCACTCATTTTCAATACCAGGTGATGCTCATACTTGTCACGGAAATCCAGCATTCGCTCTGGTAAATGTTGTGGGAACAACTTGCTCGCGTAGTACAGAATGGTGTCTGGCAGATATTTACTGACAAACGGGATGCGCTCTAAGAAGTTTTCTACCTTAGCTTTAAGTGCGAACATTTTTGGCAGCTTATCTGTGCCTAACAAGTCGATGGATAAGAACACATCCTTGCCGTACTTCTCTGCCATGTTGAAGATATCTCGATGCAAGTATTCTCCCATCTCAGGCAAGTTATCAAACGTAGATAAGAAGTCTTTTCGCAACTTCGTTAGTTTCGCAGGGTCATTGGTGCCAAGGTAAAAAACCTGCTCTTTTTCGGGGACTGGGTAGCTGTCAACCCGAACGGCAAAAACCCCCAACTTACCAGCGCAGCCACTGGCTTCAAATAATCGGCGTTCATCGGCATTAAAGCGAGAAGGAATGTCAGAAGTCACGTCTCGAACACGTTCATCGTATTCTTTGTCTGATGCCATTCGCTCATCATGAATGATCTTCGCTGGGTCAAAGTTCCCTTCTTGCAGGTTTGTAAGAATTTCTTCTGGCGTTTCACCTAATCCTTCAATACCAAGGTGGTTCACCAAATGTAACTGGCCTTGCTTATCCACCTGCGCGTAGATCGCCAGTTCCGTATAAGCAGGACCACGCTTAACTAGCGCACCGCCTGAGTTATTAGCGATACCACCGACCACAGTTGCACCTAGCGATGAAGAACCGATGATAGAATGCGGTGCTCGGTTCACTGCCTTCAACTCTTTCTCCAAAGAGTGTAAGCTCGCACCAGGCAAGCAAACCGCCTGCTTACCACCATCTAATAAGTGAATCTTCTTGATTTTGGTAATATTGATCACAACCACATCGCGATCATAATCATTACCACTCGGAGCTGAGCCCTCTGTTAAACCTGTTTTAGCCGCCTGCATGATAATGATGCAGTTTGCTTCAACACACTGTTTAATAATCTTCCATTGTTCTAGAAGAGTGTTAGGAAACACGATAGCAAGCGCATTACCACTACCCGAACGAAACCCCGAGCGGTAATATTTCGTTTTAACCTCGTCGGTTAGAACATTTTCTTCCCCCACGATGGTTTTAAATTCTTCAATCAGCTGCTTTTGTTTCATATCCGTATCTCTAGTTATTGTACTTCGCTCACAACACCGCTTAGCGGCAGGCATGGCGTTTGAGCCACTATAAGCAGTCCATTTCTCTGCGTCTATGTCAGGCGGACGAACAATACGTAATCAATAAACAACAAACAAAATAATTCTTTATTTTTCTGTCACTTATCTTTCACATTTGAGAAATTTAATGTAAGAAACAGACCGTTTCTTAAAAGAAACAATAGCAAAACCATTTGTTAACAGTTGTGCGGGGTATCTTGTTATCAATATTAGTGAAGAAAACGAGGAGAAGCGTAAGCCCCTAAATTTAAGAGGATTCTTAGAAATGAAGATGGAAACATAAGCTCAACACCAATATAACGATCGGTGTTGAGTTATTGGCTTAAAATCGATGGTTTTGACTTTGAAAGCTTGAGTATAGATGATCGATAAAGATCTTAATTTTTTCTGGTTGCTGACGAGTGTAGGGATACACCGCATAAATACCCAAACATTTGGCTGTTTCGTCTTTAAATAACTGAATCAGACTGCCTTGTTTTAAGTCTTCATAAACCAATACACGCGGTACATAGATGATTCCCTGCCCTAACAGCGCTACATTTCTCAATACAGAAGAATTGTTGGTACAGAGGTTACCGTCGACGGTGATTTGATATACCTCGTCTCCATCTTTAAACGCCCACTCATGCGCTCCGGTTTCTTGGTAGGAATAGACTAAACAATTGTGTTTAGCCAAGGCTTGAGGTTGTTTAGGTATGCCATGTTTAGCTAGGTATTGGGGTGACGCGCAAATGATCCAATTCGCATCCACCAGCTTTCTTGCAATCAGACTAGAATCTGGCAACACACCCGTTCTAATTGCCAAATCAAAACGTTCATTCACGATATCGACGAAACGATTATCTAGATCCATATCGATATTGATGTCTGGGTATTTCTGATTAAATTCATTAATCACTTGAGGAAGAATTAATTCACCAGAGATAGTAGGCACCGAAATTTTAATGTTTCCAGATAAGTTTTTACCTAAACCCACAATGGATTCTTCCGCCGTTGCCACCGCTTGATAAACCGCTTTTGCATGAGTAAAAAACGCTCGTCCTGCTTCAGTCAACGTTAGCGTTCGCGTTGTTCGGTAGAGAAGCTGTACACCAAGCTCTTGTTCAAGCTTAGCAATGCGTTTACTGACGACCGATTTAGTCAGTGACATATGTCTCGCGGCAGCACTGAATGAACCTTGCTCGATCAAGTGATAAAAAATGATGTAATCGTCGGTATTTCTCATGCGTCTTCGTCAAATCCTTTGGAAGCCCGTATTGTAAACTGAAATTGGCTGAGGTGCGAAACATCGGATCACACTTAATATCAGAAACTCGTGACAGAGATGGGGTTGCTAAGCTCACAGGTAATGAAAAAGAGATGGTGTGAATTTATCAGTCTTCAGATACAAAAAAACCAGCTTTCGCTGGTTTTAAGTTGATGCACTTGGCATCGAGATACCGCCATGGCCATATCTGAATAATTTGGAGCGACACACGAGGTTCGAACTCGTGACCTCAACCTTGGCAAGGTTGCGCTCTACCAACTGAGCTAGTGTCGCATTTATTCTCGAAAGCCATTCGCTCTCAAAAGAATAATGGAGGCGCCTCCCGGAGTCGAACCGAGGTCCACGGATTTGCAATCCGCTGCATAGCCACTCTGCCAAGGCGCCTTTTATTACGCTTCAGGGCTCTACCCCGTTGCGTTGGTGGCTACTTTACGGATTGAGAGAAGATAGTCAAACAAAAATATTTCATTTTCTGTTTGTTTGATTTCTTTTAAGTCAATTCGACCAAAGTTCGATCTTATTGGCTTAAAACGAAGCAATATAAATCTAGCTTTCAGTTCGTTTTGTCCCATGAAACATTAAGGCGTTTAATAGTTGCTGACCCTTTTTAGCAATCTTCCCACAACATTAGGGTGATAAGACCAAGTGTGATCAAACATCGACATTAATGCAGGATTTCCGTATTTCGATAAGCTAATCGCGTGAAAACGGTTTTTCTTCGCTTTGAGCGCATCCACTTTGGCCAGTAACTCGTCTTGTTGTTTTGGCGCGATAAAGTCGGAAATGACTACCATGTCTGCGTTTTTATATTTATCACCGCTCATCAAGTCGATAGATTTAATCAAAGTTGGCTCTAAGTCTGTACCACCATGGAAGCTATAAGTTAGAAAGTCCGCCGCCTCGCGCAAACCATCTTGTTTGGTTAGTTCGTAGGTAATGTGTTCCGTAGAAAAAATAATGACATAGCAATCACGTTGCTCCGCTAGTGCGATTTGCATCAGAGCATAAGCCATGGCTTTGGCGCATTGCTCAGGAAAGCCACTCATGGAACCGGACGCGTCCACACAAACAATGAAGGGGCCTTTTTCGATATCTACCGCTTTATGGTCAGGTCGGTGAGCTTTAACTTTACGTAACGTGCGCGATTTGCCTTGTGTACGATAGTTCATGAGCCTTTTATCAACTAAGTGTTTATAGAATACAACTTCAAGTTCAGGATACGCCAAAAACATCGTTTCGTTGGGAAGTAGCTTATTTAGATCATCGCTTTCGTGAATACCAACAATATCATCCGTCGCCTCATCACTTTTCTCTTCGACCAATTGAAGTTCTTCAGTGGGCGCACGATTTAGTTCAGGATCATTTACTTGCCCCGCCATACGACCGAGTTGCTCCGCAATTTCTTGCAAGCCTTGGTGCTTCTTCAGAAACTCAGCATGGCGCTTCATCACCGTTAAGTCTGTTTTACTCAACTTGGCAGATGCCATATCCCACAGGCGCCCTACACTTTCAGCATCACCCGACTCCGTGACTTTATCCATATTACGCATGGTTTCCATACGTTGATACAGGTCATTCAGCACCTTTTCTTTATTGGCTTCAAGCTCGCTTACTTGCGCTTGTTTTATTGCATCGGTGAGGCTTTGGTACCATTGGTCACAAAAGTAATGTGGGAACATAGGGTTATTCATCCCTTTGTTCTTTTCCATCATTCGGCGAGCTTGCATGTAAAACGCAGAGTGCCATTCCAGCTTTTTAATCACATCTTCGATGTTTTCAAAAAACGCCTCTTCATCCCAATGAATAACCTCTTGATATAAAGACAGCTCTTGTTGGAAACGCTCTGTCTCACATACCTTGGTGATCCGTTTTTTAACGCTGCCTCGCCACTTTAACAAGTGACCTTTGACCGAAGATTTAACACCTCGGTTTTCTGCCATCATCATGACTTGTGAACGAGCCATCAAATCATTAACTGCGCTATCGATGATGCCGGAGTCGGCCACCATCAGCGCGAGGTTAAGTCCGTCTGCACCTAGCATGTCGTCTCCTTATGAGAAAAACTGATTTAAGTTTTTAAAGCGTTGGATAACTTTTTCACTTTCTGCTTGGATTGATTCAAGCCTCTGACTGACCTGTTGCAGACTCGACTCCATTAGGCGGGGTAATTCAGGATCAACAAAGCTATGCGGAAGCGCATCATGAAAGTTCGCTTTCACCTTACGCATATGGTGTTCTGCCTCACTAAGCTGATTTACGGCTTTTTCGCTCTGCGTTAACCACTTTTGGTAAAGCTCTACATCCAAGCCCTCTTGAGTCACTAGGCTAACCAGAATGCCTCGGTTCGCGATATCACGGATAACTAGGTTATTCGCCGCGTCAACGTCAAATCGTAAACGGCACATGTTGGTGTTTTGATTGACGTAACCATACACATCACCGCTTCCCTCTTTAATGACTCGATCTAACTCATCTTTGGGTACATAAACCCAGCGGCTATCACCTTTTTCTGATTCTGAAACCGACATGTTGCTTTGCAAGACCACCAATTTAACTAAGTTAACGGCTGCGCCAACTTTGTACATCTTGGCTTTAGAGGTATCAAAGCGCATGGTTTCTTTGCGCAAAATACCCGTTGCCGCTTCAGACGTTAACGTCATGCGGTAGGCATCTTCAAGTTCATGTTGAACATCAACCAAAGACTCACGGCAGTACTCGATTTCCTGCTCCGCGTCTTGTTGATCAAATGCATGTTTTAAGGCGAACTCTTGAACCACTTCACGTACCACATCTCGCGATTCAGGACTGTTCCATAAACAATCTTGCAGCAGTAGAAGGTCAAGCGGATTGATTTCATCGCGACCATTAAAAAACGCGCTCGCTTTTAACAACTTCACGGCTTTCTTCCAGCGGCGGTCAGAGACATACATGTCGGTATTGGCCACATCACCAAACTGAGCTTCAACTTTGCTTTCTAACATCGTTTTAAGCTGGAAAAGCTTTTCGAATGCATTATCGGTTAGCGTCAATTTGTCGAGCTGTTGTTGCCATTGATGATATTCTTCATCAGTTATCGCTAGGCCTTCTGGTACTTGTGCCTCTTGCGATGTGCCCACAGTCAACATCGACTTAAAGTTTTGTTTATTCTGAATTCGATTCACAAACACACGCACCAACATGCGGTCGTAGAGGGCATCCAATCCACTATCTTCATCGGGTAATTCATTGGAAGCCGATACCAACAGGCGCATTGGCACACGCTCGATATCGCTGCCATTTTTGAATGTTTTCTCATTAACCACTGTCAGCAATGTGTTAAGAATTGCAGGCCCCGCCTTCCAGATTTCATCCAAAAATACGACTTGTGCAGTTGGCAAATACCCTTTAGTTAAGCGAACATAACGGCCGTTGTCTTTTAGCTCTTGGATACTCAGTGGCCCAAACACCTCTTCAGGGGTTGAGAAGCGCGTCATCAGGTATTCGAAGTAACTGCTGTTATCGAACGCTTGGATGAGTCGTTTGGCAATTAAGCTTTTTGCAATACCAGGGGGGCCTAAAAGAAAAACACTTTCACCAGCAAGTGCAGCAAGAAGGCAGAGCTTGATCGTATGTTCACGCTCATAAACGCCATCCGTTAACGCTTTCGCCAATTTATTGATGCGTTCTGAGAGAAGCGCTTTTTCGGCATTTGAGGCAAATAAGGTTTGTGTCATACGTTCTCCGGCTACTGAAGTGGTATTGCGTTAACATTTTTATACACTTGTTATAACTTTGTTACAAATGTATTTTGTCGAATTCCCCTTATAGCAGATGCTTTTCCCCTTCTTGACGAAGCAATCAAAGTTTCCATTTATGAGACATTGCTCACTTAAAGTGCAAACGCTTTCGTCGTGTTGCAGTATTTTTTGCTTTTGTTTCCCACCATTTGTGGTTAATGTCGAAAAACGTCAAAAATGCGGTAACAGCTAGGGTTCATAACTGCATGAGCAAGATAATTCATAAATGGAAGCAAATTTCTCTGATTGAAGAAGACGTTGTGCTTCCTACAGGACAGGCAATTACGCACACCACAATCCATCATCCGGGTGCTGCGGTGATTCTCCCTATTACAGCGGAAGGTCACATTGTCCTTGTCCACCAATTTCGGCCTTCACTTAATAAATGGCTATTGGAACTTCCTGCTGGTACCAGAGAAGGCAACGAAGAGCCACTCTGCTGCGCCAAAAGAGAGTTAGAGGAAGAAACTGGGTTTAGTGCAGAGAAATTCACGTCTCTCGGCCAAGTCACCCCTCTTGCCGGATTTTGTGATGAGATACAGTATCTATTTGTTGCCGAAAAGCTCAACAAAACAAACCGTTACGAGTGCGATGAAGACGAAGTGATTGAGGTCGTCACCTTGTCAATCAAGCAACTCGAAGAAAAGATTGTCGATGGCTCGATCACCGATGCCAAAACGATCGCTTGCTTAAGCAAAGCGCGCCTTTGCGGATATATTTAGGACTTTGACCAAGGAGACATTCATGGATTTTCGATCAGATACCGTTACACAGCCCACCCAAGCCATGCGAGAAGCCATGTTTAAGGCCCCCGTTGGGGATGATGTTTATGGTGATGACCCTACGGTCAATGAGCTTGAAAAATTTGCTGCGCAGCTTGCTGGTTTCGAAGCAGCTTTGTTTACCACTTCAGGCACTCAAGCCAATCTGCTCGGTTTAATGGCGCATTGCGAGCGGGGAGATGAATATCTATGTGGGCAACAAGCACATAACTACAAATACGAAGCTGGTGGCGCGGCGGTTTTGGGATCAATTCAACCTCAACCAGTCGAAAATAACCCAGATGGCACGCTACCATTTGATAAACTGGCTGCTGCGATTAAACCAGATGATTGTCACTTTGCTCGCACTAAGCTTCTCAGCTTAGAAAACACAATTAATGGTAAAGTACTACCTCTGTCTTACTTAGCAGAAGCACGTGACTTCGTGAATAAACATAACTTGCAGATGCATCTAGATGGCGCTCGCGTTTTTAACGCAGCCGTTGCACTTGATGTTCCGGTAAAAGAGATCGGTCAGTACTTTGATTCAATGACGATCTGTCTGTCGAAAGGTCTGGCTGCCCCTGTTGGCTCGCTACTGCTTGGTAGCAAAGACTACATCGCAAAAGCACGTCGCTTAAGAAAGATGGTCGGCGGTGGTATGCGTCAAGCGGGTATTCTTGCCGCAGCAGGCAAACTTGCCCTTACCGAACAAGTGGAACAGCTAAAACAAGATCACATCAACGCAAAAACCTTAGCGGAAGGTTTAGCAGAACTGCCTGGTTTTTCAGTCAACCCTGAATTTGTTCAAACGAACATCGTGTTCGCGAAGCTTGCTCCTCAAGTGGACATAGTAAGTATCGCTGCGAAACTAAAGGAACAAAACATCACGATAACCCCTGGAAATCCAATTCGTTTTGTAACTCATAAAGATATTTCAGCGAAAGGCATCGACACTTTCTTATCAAGTATAAAATCTCTACTTTAATTTGATTTTGATCATTGAGCTTCCCCTAAGGGGAAGCTTTATTGTATCGGCATGATTTTTAGCGAATAGATAACCTCCATGCTCAGATTTGTACTTCTAATCTCTTTTATTTTCTCTTCCGCTATCCATGCCGAGCCGTTTGGTGATGCTGATAAAGGTAAAATCAAATCACCTAGCTGTGTCTATTGTCACGGTGTTACAGGCATCGCAACGAACAACACCTATCCAAGCCTTGCTGGTCAAAATGCTCAGTACCTTTACAATGCAATGAAATCTTATCAAGCCGGTGAGCGTAAAGGGCCACTTGCAGAAATGATGGCAGCACAGTTAAAAATGTTAAATGATGAAGACCTTCGTGATGTCGCTGCTTTTTATGCAGAACAGACAGAAATCAAGTGATTAGATCACCTGTAGATGTACTATGAAAGCTCGTGAATCATCCAAACTCAACGCATATTGAAATATTAACCCAACATTTGACCACAAAACAATCAAATTAACTTCACTTCAAATATTTGATGAATTTATAGTTCAACATAAGCATTAATATTGACTTTTTATTCTATTTTATCGATATTTCATGCTTTATTGAATTTGACGTGAAGTAAGTTATGTCTCACACACATGCGCAACCAGCAGACTCGGTTGCTACCCCTAAGTCGTGGCAGATGCCAGATACCCTCATTTTGATCTTCATTGTTGGTATTCTTGCTGCGATTCTTACCTACTTAATTCCTGCTGGTCATTTTGATAGCCAACAGGTGACCTACATGGTCGACGGTGCAGAAAAAACTCGCACAGTTATCGATCCTTCTTCTTTCTCTTATGCAACCGACGAAAACGGTGAGTTGGTTTACAACACAGTTGGCCTGTTTGCTTCTGGTGGTGGCATTGGTCTGATGAACTTCCCTTTCGAAGGTCTAGTTTCTGGCTCTAAATGGGGCAGCGCAATCGGCGTGATTATGTTCATGTTGGTTATCGGCGGTGCTTTCGGCGTTGTAATGCGTACAGGCACTATCGATAACGGTATCCTGCGCCTTATCGATAAGACCAAAGGTAACGAAGCGCTATTCATTCCAGTGCTATTTTTGCTGTTTTCGCTAGGCGGTGCGGTATTTGGTATGGGTGAAGAAGCCGTAGCATTTGCGATTATTATCGCGCCGCTTATGGTTCGCCTTGGTTATGATGGTATCACTACGGTGATGGTTACCTATGTTGCGACTCAAATTGGCTTCGCTACTTCTTGGATGAACCCTTTTTCCGTCGCTATTGCGCAAGGCATTGCGGGTGTACCTGTTTTATCCGGCATGACAGTGCGCATGGGGTTATGGGCTGGCTTTACGTTAATCGGTATCGCTTTCACAATGATCTACGCCGCTCGTGTGAAGTCAAATCCTAAACTTTCTTACAGCCATCGCACAGACCAGTATTTCCGTCAGCAAGAGCTTGGCAATCAAGATTCTCGTTGGAACCTAGGTGACACACTCGTTATCCTTACGGTTATTGCGACCACGGTGTGGGTCGTTTGGGGCGTAGTCGCTAACGCATGGTACATCCCAGAAATCGCTTCTCAATTTTTCACTATGGGCTTTGTTGTCGCGATCATCGGTACGATTTTCCGCCTAAACGGTATGACGCTAAACTGCGCAGCTGATGCATTTAAAGAAGGTGCAGCTATTATGCTTGCACCTGCCCTATTAGTGGGTTGTGCAAAAGGGGTATTGTTGATCCTTGGTGGTGGTACAACTGATGAAGCGAGTGTACTGAACTCAATTCTAAACAGTGCTGGCGGCGTGATCAGTGGGCTTCCTGACGTAGCTGCAGCATGGTTAATGTATGTATTCCAATCTATCTTCAACTTCTTCGTCACTTCGGGCTCTGGACAAGCGGCACTAACGATGCCTCTACTGGCCCCTCTGGCAGACATTGCAGGCGTTACGCGCCAAGTGGCAGTTTTGTCATTCCAACTTGGCGATGGCTTTACTAACGTTATCGTCCCTACTTCGGCATCTCTCATGGCAACGCTTGGTGTCTGCCGTATCGACTGGGGTGACTGGGCAAAATTCTGCTGGCGATTTATTCTATTACTCTTTACCCTATCAAGTATCGTCGTTATCGCAGCTCATATTATGGGTTTTGCGTAAAACGAAACCAATTGGTAATTAAGGCGAGACATGTTCTCGCCTTATTAATATTCATGGTATGACGACGCTAAGGTTTTAGATTAGCTTATGGTTTTGGAGTGGTAACTTTAATGGCAACACAATTTCTCGATGACATGATTCAGGGTCATCAAGTGATTCAATCTCTCAATGTAGCAGACCTAAATTCGGGCGAGCATAAGTTTTGGTTTCGCATCGCAACGAATGCTCTCTCTCAGTGGCAACACCTACCTGTGCTAGTGTTCAAAGGTGAAAAACCTGGCAAGAAGATCATGATTACCGCAGGGGTTCATGGTGATGAGTACAATGGTGTGTTAGCAGCGCAGAAAACTGCTCGAGAGCTCATCGGCACTGAAGTCGCTGGTACTGTCACTATTGTTCCAACCATTAACATGCCAGGTATGCTAAACCACAGCCGCGATTTCTATTCCGCAGACCCTGACGCGTCTCCTGCAAACTTAAACCGCTTTTTTCCTGGTGACCAAAACGGCAATGAGGCCCAACGTTACTTATATGCATTGTGGAATGATTTGCTCAAGCCAAATGCTGATTTAGCCATTGACCTTCACACTCAAACCAGTGGTGCGGCCTATCCACTTTACGTGTTTGCAGATTTCCGAATCGAGCAATCATTAGAAATGGCTCGTCTCATTAATCCTGATGCGATTTTAAATGATCCTGGAGATGCTGGCGTCCTTGAAACGGTTTGGAATAACCATGATGTCCCAAGCATTACAGTTGAAGTAGGTATGGGGCGATACACCGAGCAAGAACTTATCAGTCGAACTGTAACAGGCATTTTTAATGTGCTGAAAAAGCATAACATTGTTGAAGGTGATATGGACCCTATTACGTCATGCTTGGAAGGAAACGAAATCGTCAGTGTAAAAGCGACACACGGCGGCTTTGTACTGCCTCATGTCAGTTTGATGAATTTTGTCGAGCAAGGCCAACTTCTTGCGATTCAATACGACAGCTTTGGCGCTGAGATTAAACGCTACACCGCCCCAACAAGCGGCACAGTACTTAGCCACAATGTTGAATCTATTCGAGCACCAGGTTCCCTGATCGTTCGTTTGATTAAGTAAACCATAACCGTTTGTTGATAGAGCAACCTTTCGACGCTCACTCAAATTTATATAAGCCCCATCACGAGTAATCACAAATGATGGGGCTATATCCATTTTGACCACATTAAGTTACGCGGTAACAAATTACTGTTAAGCGAAATGACAAACTGAGCTCTTAATTAGGAAGCTGCCCCTCTGTCCGCTTTTTCAGCCACGCTGATGAACTTAAAGCTGTCTTTGTTTCTCTTGTTCAACAAAAATGAGCTCGTCGATAGCGAAACCTTTCTCTTTAGCTACGTACTTAAAGCGCTCCACTACTCTCTCATCAACGTTAGGCGTTCTAGACAATAGCCACAAATAGTCGTGGTTGTAACCGGAAACAAACGCATAGTCATAGTTTTCACCTAGCTCAAAAACAATGTAAGAAGAGTATATTGGCCCAAAAAAGGAAACCTTTAAGTGTCCAACCGTTTTATCTTCAACAAAATAAGCTTTGCCTTCAGCTTCTGACCACTGTCGCTCTTCTTCGGAATATCCACGGTTTATCACCTTAACCCCACCATCCTCGCGAACCTGATACTCAGCGGTAACGTTGGATAAGCCTCGCTCAAATGAATGGTCTAGGCGTGCAATTTCGTACCACTTACCTAGATATGGCTCTAAATCGAAATTATTGACGGGTTCCACCCCATCCGGCTTCGAGGTACAACCAAATAAAGTTGCAAGTGACAAAAGTAAAAATATTTTTATCGATTTCATACAACACCTAAATTTTAATTAGTGATTGATTTTACTCTAGAAGATAACAAATCGATCACTAAGCCGCACCATCGCCCTCATAGGTACACATCACAATTCTTCATCATCAATAGCGCGCTGAACACCGAAACCTCGTCATCTCTGCAAATCGATAACAAGATTGCTCTATTTTTGACTTACAAGCTGACCATGCTTGTACATTTTGTCAGCATTTAACCCTATGCATATAGAAACTTTGCACAACATAGACATTCGTAGGCATATCACCCTCCTATAATACGTTGCGTTATAGACAGAGGTTATTGTTATGAAATTAAAAACAGTGTCAGTTTGTGCACTTTTGGTGTTACTTGCAGGTTGTCAGCAGGAAAAGCCGAGCGAAACGACACAATTAACGACCTCGGCAGATGTATGTAATGCACAAGGAAACATGCCAGGTGGGTGGAATGAGTTTAACGCGACCCCTGATGCACAAAAGGCAATGGCCTTTGTTTTAAAGAAAATGGACACAATAGCGTCGTTTAAACGAATACTGAATGTTCACGCGCAAATCGTTAGCGGCGTCAACTATGCTATTGAGTTTGAATTGGATGATGGCTCTGTTTGGAACACGATTGTTTATCGCAACCTTGATGGCGAATATGCGATTACCCAATCACCAAAAGAAGGCCACTTTTGCGAACAGTAGCGACTTAGTCAGAAAGCCCCTAACAATAGGGGCTTTTTGATCTAACAGTAGTCACTGAATTAGACAGCGAAGCGACATTGAGATTTAATCGACACCGTTGAACCAAGTCTTGATGGTTCAACATCAATCCTCTGCGCCATTTGCTCTTTCAGCTCAGAAACGTGAGAAATAACACCGATCATGCGCCCAGTCTGTTGCAGGTCCACTAGCGTTTGAATAGCAAGATCTAAAGACTCTGGGTCTAAACTACCGAAGCCCTCATCAATAAATAAAGTGTCTAAACGGATACCGCCACTATAGGATTGCACAACATCCGACAAACCAAGTGCCAGAGCAAGCGCTGCCATAAATGATTCACCGCCGGAAAGTGTCGCAACATCACGCGTTTTTCCTGTGTAGCCATCTTCAACCATTAAATCTAAGCCGCGACCCGCAGCGCCTTTGAAGCCCTCTGTTTTTCGAGCAAGAATATAGCGCCCTTTACTCATAAGGCTTAAACGTTGAGAGGCCTGAATCAGCACATCATCCAACAGTACACCAAGAACAAAGCGATGTAGGCTAACCCTGCTGCCTGTTTTACCGCTAGCAACGTCGTACAACGTACCAAAGATTTTGTATTCTTCTTCTAACTTACTATTTTTCTCATGCAACACGGCAATATCTTTACGAACCTTTTCAAGGCGTTCAAATATTGAGCGTGTGGTATCAAGTTGATTCCTTACTTCAATATATTGCGCCTGCAGAGTGGTTAGCCTGTCGTTAAACGACTCTAAATTAGGCCTTTCAAGATCTTTTAATGCATGATTTAAATCATGTAGTGTTTGCTCAAGCTTGGTTTGTGCCTGTTTGAAGCTGTCTATTTCTTGCTGCCAGGCTTGAAGTTCATCATCTCCCACTCGACTACTTAGATAATGGCTTTCATCCTCAAATTTACTCGCCTGTAGTGCCTCATTCCACGCTAATTCTGCTTGGCTAAGTTTTTGCTCTGACTCAGATAACCACTGCTTGTTCGTCGCTAAGTGACTTTCCGCATTTGATTTCTCCAATATCGCTTGCTGCAAAGCGTTTTGCGCCTTTTCTAAGCCTGTGTTCAAACTCAGAATTTGCTCGTTTGTCAGCAAAATTTCACGTTCAAGCAAGTCAGCGGAACTGTATTTTGGGTCAATAGAAGCTTGTAATTGAGCCAATTGTTCTTGGTTCGCTTTAACGGTTGATTCATTTGCCGCCATTTGATTCTGCAGCTCATGAATTTTATTTTCACCCACGACGCAGCGTTGATTAAGCTGTTCAACGTTCTTTTCTAGCTTTTCAATATCAATAGCTTGTAGACGTAGGAGTTGAGCATTGATCGCTTGCAAATCATTTTGAACCGTCGAGATCTCAGATGTAGCATACTCACCCAACTCCTCTTTCAACTGGTTACACTGATTCTGATACTGACTAATGACAACGTTATGTTGTTCTAGCTGATTGCTTAGTTGGTTCAACAAGGTTTGAGCTTCTCGCTCTTTCGCTCTAGCCGCCTGAACTTGCTCTTTTGTAACGGCTTCTTCAACAAACGTTGCGGGGTTAGGATGCGTTTCGCTACCACACACCGGGCATGCTTCACCTGCTTTTAGTCGCTGCGCTAATACTGCCGCTTGAGCGTTGTGCCACTTAAGCTCTATCGTATCAGCGGCTTGTTGACACTGCATATAGCGCTGACTGGCTTCGTTTAGTGACTGCTGCTTACCTACAGTTAGCGCATTGAGTTTAGAGAGCTCTAAAGTAAGATCATGCAGCTTTTTTAGATCCTGTAGCAGCCGTTGTTTTTGTTTTATTTCCGCATCGATGCTGCCAATAAGCGCAACATCAACTCGTGCTTTCTCTAGCTCCTTCTGTCCCTGCTGGGCCTGTAACGTTAACTTATCTTTTAGTTCTATGTACTGTTTTAACGTTGCTTCAAATTGTTGTTTTTGTTGATAACCCGCCGTTATTTTACTTTCCAAATTGTCTTTCTCGACCAACTTGTTTTTCGTACTTTCAAGCTGATACTGCAGTTGCGTTAACTGCGGGACCTTTGCCGCGGCCTCTTTTGCACTTTGCTGCAAGTTTTCTTGTTCTCTCGCAACGACATGAGCTTTTTCGAGACTCTCTTTCAAAGCTACGATTTTTTGCCTAAGCTCTTGCGTTTGAGCTTTTGCATTTTGTAATGAGATATAGGGCAACTCTATCTTATTGGCATTTTTAGCGTTTTCTAATTGCTGTTGACGAGCTTTTATCGAATCTGAGTGTTCTAGATGCAGCTTGAGTGCGCTTTCTGCTTGCTCTCGTTTCGAAAACTCTCCATTCAAGGTTTCCGCTTTTTGCAATTCAGATTTAGCAGTATTGAGCTTATCTAACGCTGCTTGCTCATTCTTTTTATCAGACTCTAATTGCTTAGTTACTTGTTCCAGTTGTTGTAATAGTTCTTGTTCAGAACTCGCTTCTGCAACTTGTAAAGCACCTCGAATTTGATTATCAAATTCGCCTTTCGCTTTACTAATTGCACTCGCTTTATCTTTGAGCGCGTACTCAATTTTTTTATATATGTCAGTTTGAAAGAGCTGGCCAAAAATTTCTTCACGCTCTTTAGAGCTAGCAAGCAACAGTTCTCGGAATTTTCCTTGAGGCAACACCATAACTTGACGAAATTGAGTTTCATTCAAGCCAATAATATTGCTAACTTCAGTTTTAACCTGAGTCGTCTTGCTGGTGATAAGCGTTTCAGTCTCACCGAGTTCATAAAGAGCCGCAGTGTGCTTTTTAATCGTCATCCCTTCACCACGGGCCTTGGGCGCTTCCTGCTCAGGGGATCGAACAACTCGGTATTGTTTGCCGTGTAACGAAAATTCGAGAACTACTTCGGTTGGTAAATCTTGCGCGGATAAGTCACACCGCATCTGAATACCTTGTCGCTCATTACCTGTGGTTTCACCATAAAGGGCGAAGCAAATGGCATCTAAGATCGACGTTTTACCTGAGCCTGTAGGACCATTAATCAAAAACAGAGGGTTACGGCCAAGCTTTTCAAAGTCAATGACTTCGGTTTTTGCAAACGGACCAAAGGCTTGCATGGTAAGTTTAATTGGTTTCATCTTTGGTCCCTATTGCTGTGATAATTGCTTAATAATGTCAGTAACAGCTTGCTCTTGCTCTTTAGACAACTGGCTATCTTGCGCCTCAATAAAAAAATCTCGGAACATATCAATTTCGCTTCGCGCCAACTTTGCTTGCGCCATTTCCTGCTCTACCCCAATTAACATGCCAGGTTTCTCAAGGTGTAAAACGTTTGGATACACTGAACGAAGTTTTTCCATTGGGTTTAAAATCGCATGTTTATCCATCAAACGAACTAACAAATAATCTTCATTCTTAGGGTCTGTTTTGCCTTGATCAATAACTTTATCCAGCTCGCCCTCTACAATGCGCATTTCATGAGGAGCCGTAAGATCAATATGCTCTGCAGAAACAAATCCTTTCTTGTCCAGTTCAACTAACGTGAAACCTTTTCTCTGGTTCTGTTCACCAAAGCTATACTTCATGAGTGAGCCAGAGTAGCGGATATGCTCTGCGCCTTTCTTTTGAGGCTGATGCAAATGACCAAGTGCGACGTAGTCAAAATCTAAGAAGTGTTCATGACTCACGCGATCAGAGCCACCAATAGATAATGGTCGTTCAGAGTCTGACTCGATGGCCCCATCAACAAAACAATGACTCACGAGCACGCGCTTTTGCGTAGAGATAAAGCGCTCTTTAATTTGCTCAACAAGCAATTGATGAGCCTCATCATGAGTGGATACCGAGGCTTTGTAGGCAAACCTGACCTGTTCAGGGTCGTTATAAGGCATACCATAAAACGCGACCTCATCCGCAGAGTCCGTTTTTATGATGATGGGAGTGAGCATATCTTCAAAGTTGCTAACAATATGGAGACCTGCATTTTTCATTTGCTCTGAGCCGAAACCTAACCTTTCTGCACCATCATGGTTGCCAGATATCAATATCATTGGTGTTTCTAACTCGGTACAAATGCGTTTCACGACTCGATTTAACAGTTCTATTGCAACCGTTGGTGGCACCGAACGGTCATAGATATCTCCCGCCACTACAACTGCATCGACGGGGTTGCGTTCAATATAGTTAATCAGTTGTTCGAGTACTGCTTGTTGATCTTCGAGTAGTGATACGTTGTGGAATTGTCGACCAAGATGCCAATCTGAGGTGTGGATAAACTTCATTCGAATTCACTTTCCGCCAATTCTATGAGTAGGCTTGCTTCTGTCAGAGTCCATGTACCGTTTATAAAAAGGAATGCGTCACGGGTGGGATCTCGAACAAGCCAAAACTCAAGTTATTTTATTTCGGTAAGGATATCTTGAGTCGAACAGCTTTTCATGTGGTTTGTGTTCTAGGGCTGGCTATTTAATCAGAAAGCGAGAAGAACACTGTAAAAACGCGGTGAGCAAAGCTATTTTGAAAAGCAAGCTGCGCCTAGTCATTGTCCAAACATCATTAAAGGGCCAGTTTCGAGTCAATCCCCCATAACATTTGCATCACTAAAACCTCAGCTACTACTAGAAGGAAAAGCAATAGCCAGACCTATTCACTACGCCAATTGTATATTACTCCTACCGCATAGCCATCTGACTCGATGTCCGCTTGCAACACGTGAAAGTCTGGGCAGGGGCTGCTTCTTTGAAGCTCATCAATCACTAACGCTTTTAAAACGCCGCCACATGCACCCAATCCGCCAAGTTTGATATCAACAAATTGATACTGAGTTTGATCGGTCACCCACGGAGACAAGAATTGCATTGAGTTTAACCATTGCGGTTCTTCCTTATTAACGGATAAATACAATTGACTGAGTGGATGTTCACAACTTACTCCTAATTGCTTAAACACCTTGTCCACGGCGATGCGTTGTTGTTTGGCATCTAAGTCAATTCGAACAACATCAGGCACAAGACCTGAATGTCGAAAAAAACACTTGGTTAAAATGATAGAGCTTTGAGGTTTGACATGCCCTTCTACATCACTCGTAACCTCTATAGCCAGTATCCAAGTCGCTTGCGTTTCATTAACTTCACGATTTATCCGATTTAGTGCCATCAAAAATGCAGCTTGGCCATAAGGATAAAAGTAAATTTCAGTATTGACAGTTTGGTCAACGAAAATAGAAAGCTCGCTTATCAATGCTTTAAGCAAGCTTTTGTCTACCGAAGAGGGTAAAAGAACACAGAGATTCCCTTTGATATCAGCTTGCTCAAGACTCTCGCGCTCAGAGCGCACGAGGCTTAATATATGCTCATCTATTGATTGAGCAAAGTCAGGGGGTCGGATTTCCTCGGACAATCTAAAAGAATCATCAGCTATCTCGCGAACGGTGTGTGAACGGCCATTAAAGGATAGAAGATGCGTTTGAAATGCGAGTGGCATCTAGCCTCCGATTAAAACCGTAGGCATACCAGATAGAATTTTGCCACCATGAGACGTTGAATCGCCGACTCTCGCGGCTGGTTTACCGTTGATTGTTACGCTAGAAGAACCTGCTGAGATACTATCCGGAGGACCGATACAAATAAGCTTGTCGCCTTGTCTTGCCGCAGGTATCCCGCCAATCGTTACGTTTGGTGAACCAACAACGACGGGACCACCGACATGCGGTATCTTTCCTGTTTTTTTAGGGCAAAGATGAAAGCTGCCCAAAATTGCGGCTGGTTTACCCACTTTAAATCACCTTAGTTCAATGAAATTTGCCCAGCTTTAAGAGCAATAGCTGAGCCGTTAATGGATATTTTATTACCTTTGATATTGATTTCTCCAGAGCTAGACATCTGAATAGAAGCACCACCTACTTTGATCTCGACGCTCTTTCCTGCATTAAAAGACAGCACTTCACCCGTTTCATTCGAAAAGTTTTTACCTACTTTCAAGCTCGCGTTCTGACCAACCTCTTGATTAACATCATTGGTCACTTTTTCGGTTTTACTGTTTTCAACGGCGATATCAACACAGTCTTCAACTAGCATTTGGAACAGTTTTTCAGCATGAAGATAAATGTGCTCTTCACCAGGCTTATCATCGAAGCGCAACTCATTAAAATTGGATGTACCTTTTTGTACAGAGCGTGATTTATAACCACTCTGAGAACTTTGCTCTGGTAAAGCGTAAGGAGGGAGTTGACTACCGTTATATAGTGACCCCGTAACGATTGGTTGATCAGGGTCTCCGTTGACAAACTCGACGATGACCTCTTGTCCGACTCTAGGGTGAAACACCGCCCCCCATCCGTTACCTGCGATATTTTGCGCAACACGAATCCAACATGAACTATTTACATCGTATTTACCAACACGGTCCCAGTGAAACTGAACTTTGATACGGCCATGTTTGTCTATGTAAATTTCACCATCTTTGTTCCCCGTAACTACTGCAGTTTGCAAACCTTTCATCTGAGGTTTTGGGTAGTTAACTGAAGGACGAAGGATTGTCTTTGAGTCAACACAACTAAACGAGACTTTGACACCTTGCGCACCGGTGCCACCTTGACCAGTCTGGTTATAAACAGCAGCAGACAAAAAAACAGAAGACAGTACATATTCTTTGCCGACTCGAGATTTATCTTCATGCTTTTTAAACTTGAAGCACTTGCCTACACTGAATGTTCTGCACGTAGCCTCGCCACGACACAAATATGCATTTTGCTGTAGTGCTTCTATTGCATGCGTGTTTCTCAGTGCGTATTGATCATTGCTCTCCATTTCACCCATGTATTCAAAATACTCGCTTCCAGGTACTGTAAAAAAATCACTTTCACCCTTTGCAGTATTTTTAGGATTCGAAGAAGGCTTGAGCATGTTATAGCCTGACTTTTGACTCGCTTTAGTAGTCAGAATTTGCGTTTCATGCCAAGAAGAAATGTGGCTAGATTTCGCCGTACCTGTATCAAAATCGACTAAAAACTCAGTACCCGGCTTATAAAAACTGATGTCATCAAAAATATTGAGCGTATGGGCAGACTTAGTATGTGTAAAACAAAATGATAGCCCCTCCTCCGATAACAGACGTCGAACAAATTCAAGATCTGATTCTTCATATTGTACTTTGTATGTGTATTTAGGATAGGACTTGGTTAACTCAAAACTAAAGGCAACACTATGCTCCGATAGTACTTCAGAGATAATTTCCTTTATATCTTTATGCTGAAATATTCTGCAATTTTTTCGATATTCAGCGAAACGTAATTTAGGCTCTATTAATAATTCTATGTTTTTATAATTTTCGCCTTTATGTGTATTAGAAACCCTTTTCCCTTCTAATCTTGCAGCAGAAACATAACCATGCATATAACGAGGATTTGAAGAAACATCCTCATTATTTTCAAGGGTAATGGTAACTTCCTTACCAATAATTTCGTTTAACTCACTTCGTTGATCATTAAAGTAAGCTTTAGCACGCAATGAAAAAAGTTCTGAGATCTCTTCTCTATACTCAAACGAGTTTAGTATGATGGCATCTTTACCGAATGGCGAAGAAATTCGGATGAAATTGTTATCTTGAGTTGCTCTTTTCATTAAATACTTCTTTCAAAAAAATGCGGAGGAATACTCCCCCGCATGAAAATTACATTTGTTGACCTTTAACACCGCTGTAGCCGTATACCAATGGAGCAGAAGTGTTGTTCTTATCGTCAGTAGGAGTCACTGTCATCATCATTTCTGTGTAAGAAATTGTGATAGTTTCAACTGGACGATCGTCTTGGATAGAAACTGAGTAGTTAGAAATCATCGCATCAGTCAGTTCGATCTTCATGATCTCTTCAACCTTCTCACCCTGCTTAGTAATATGGAAAACTGCTGGTTTACCTTTACCAATCGTCGCTTCTTTAAATAAGTCAGGAGAAGAACGGTCTTGAAGTTTAGTGATAGTCAAATCATATAGACGAGTAGCGCTCGCTTCACGGTCCATCGCTGTACCAGTGTATGATGAGATCTCACGACCTACACTCCAATCTACAGATAGTAGTGTAATCAAATCTTTGTATTGCTCGGCTGTTGCCTCACCCTTAATATCTGCGTATTTAAGATACGTATTAGACTGCATGCTAATCTCCTATAGCATTATTAATTGACATATATCGTAGTAATTTAATTATCTGACGTTTGGTGATAATTAGTGATTAATGTATCAAAAACTTCATTTTAAATACGCCCTGTTATATCTTTAAATAAGATTTAATTTAAGCGTTTTTTATAAAAAATAATAGTTAATATGAACCAACTCCCAATTATTATTGAGAGTGTAAAGGATGTTAAACTATTGAGACATCAAGTCCACTAGTTGTACCTTTAACAATAATTTCATCAAACGTCTTATCATTAAGAATTGCATGCAATATTTCATGAGAAATCTTCGGAAGCAATGTATTTTCTATGGTTGTTTGTACCACACGCGCACCACTGCCAGACTCATTGCTATTGTCTACAATATCATTAATTAGTTCCTCATCAAAAAACAGGTCAGCGTTATAGTGCTTACGAATACGAGTCGTAATTTTATCCAACTTTAATTTTGTTATTTCTATCAATACTTTTCTTGATAGAGGCAAATAAGGTAATACGTTCACACGCCCTAAAAATGCAGGTTTAAAGTCGACCAACAAATCATCGCGTAAAGCATCTTTTAGTGCTGACGGCTCAGGAGATAAATCAGGATCAGAATACAAAGACATCGTCGTTTCGGTCCCTGTGTTCGCGGTCATAATAATAATAGTGTTTTTAAAGTCTATATCTCGACCTTCACCGTCTTTAATTGAGCCTTTATCAAACACCTGATAAAAAATATCTTGAACACCAGGGTGCGCTTTTTCCATTTCATCGAGGAGAATTACACTATAAGGTTTACGTCTAACAGCTTCAGTCAGTACACCTCCTTCTCCATAACCGACATAACCAGGAGGAGAACCTAATAGCAATGAGACTTTATGCTCTTCCTTAAATTCCGACATATTGATAGTCGTGACATTTTCTTCACTACCATAGACTTTCTCTGCAATCGCCAAAGCCGATTCGGTTTTACCCACTCCGCTTGGTCCGGTTAGGAGAAATACACCATTTGGTCGTGTCTCATCCGTGAGCTGCGCACTCGCGGTTTTTATCACTTCAGACATGAGCTCTAAAGCGTGATCCTGCCCGACAACTCGCTTACACAAACTTTCTTTCAAACCCAATACTGCTTGGATTTCATCATCCTGAAGTTTACCTAGCGGTATACCGGTCCAATCCGAAATAACTTCTGCGATTAGCGCTTCATTTACATGCGAAAAAACTAAGGGCTGTGAGTTAGCGGAAAGGTTATTTTCAAGCTCTTGTAACTTGTCTCTAGCAGTTTCAGAACCCTCCTGGATTATTTGGGTTCTAAGTGACTTAGCTTCATTTACCCATTCTTTTTCTTTTTCCCAAAGTACTTCTAATTCAATAATGTCATTAGATAGCGCATCAATCTCTTTTCGGACACCTTGCAGCTGCACATCAAGAGATGCTCCTAGCCGACTCTCTTGGCTAAGATGCTCATACTCAGCTTGCTTTGCTTTAAGTTTGTTTCTTTTCGCATCTAGGCCTCCCGGTGTAGATGACTGACTTAACGCAACTCGAGAACAGGCCGTATCCAAAACAGAAACCGCTTTATCTGGCAGTTGACGACCATTAATGTATCGAGCTGACAGTTGGACCGCTGCATTGAGAGCTTGGTTAGTGATATGAACATCGTGGTGTTGTGCCATTACATCAAGTAAGCCTCGTAACATTTCGATCGCGAGTTCAGGGGCAGGCTCATCAACCTTTACGACTTGAAAACGCCTAGTTAAAGCTGCATCTTTTTCAAAATACTTTTTATACTCTGCCCACGTTGTTGCTGCGATCGTTCTGAGTTCACCTCTCGCTAATGCTGGCTTCAGAATATTCGCCGCATCACCTTGGCCCGCTTGCCCACCACCGCCAATTAGGCCATGAGCTTCATCAATGAACAATATAATAGGCTGTGGAGCGTCGTTTACTTCCTTAACAAGGTTCTTAAGCCTGTTTTCAAACTCACCTTTCATGCCTGCGCCGGCTTGCAGTAACGCCAAATCCAGAGACTTAATTGCCACATTTTGCAGAGCGGGAGGTACATCGCCATCAATGATCTTTTGCGCCAAACCTTCAACAACGGCTGTTTTTCCAACACCAGCTTCTCCCGTAAGAATCGGGTTGTTTTGTCGGCGTCTTAATAAAATATCGATCATTAGGCGAATTTCATTATCTCTACCAATCACCGGATCTATTTTACCTTCCCTAGCTTGCTCAGTAAGGTCTGTTGTAAATTGATTCAAGGCGGAATTCGCGTTTGACTGCGCTAAGTCATTCGATCTTGATTGAGGCGCATTACTTTCTTTAAAGTTCAATAAGCGAGATGGTTCTATCTTGTTTAGTTCAGGACTAATCGAACCAGCCATGTTGACTAACGTATCATCAGACAAGTAGGCAAATAAAAGATGGATGCACCCCAACTGTTCTTGATTGAATTCAATGGTTGCAGACAACAAGGCATTTTGCATAACAGTCACCGTATGAGCTGATAGCCCAGGCACCGACTGGCATCCTGTTTTGTATTTTTCTAATGCCTTTTGAATATCGGTTTCAACCTTGATTTTATCGACATCAAATTCGTCAAAAACTTCAGAGTAAATATCGTCAGGATGGCGGATAATCATCATTAACCAGTGAGACATTTCAATACTGTGATGAGTTCGGGAGCTTGCCATCGCAGCTGCCTGTTCAAGTGTTTCCTTAGCCTGAGGAGACAATCTTTCGACCAACGCTGAAAGTGAGAGTGAAGCCATTACATTTCCTTTAAATAGTAATTGTTATAGTTCGATCTTTTGTACGTTCGTGTTTTTTAAGCACAGAACCAATACCTAACTGCCCCTGCTGTTTCGATAAACAAGCTTGTGGTAGCAAACTATGTTTGGTGGTGAGCTGCCACTTCAGTTGTTTATGTTTTCCAATCAACTCATAAGCAGCGTTCTTAATGATTTCTATATTGGGTTGGTTAGGAAGCAATTTACTAACTAGCTGTTTATCTTTTGGCAGAAATTCTATTGTTGTCCCCGCGTTGATATTCCATGCTTTCGGACCCAAAGAAGCTCCTAAACCAAGTTGAGCAAACTGCCCTTCAGGCATAGTTCGGGATGCAAGGCGTGTTTGCTCTTCTTTCGTAAGGTGTAACCATTGTCCTTGAAATTCATGAACTTTTACTTGGCATCCAGATAAACATTCAAGAATACTTTTTAGTCCACCTTTACTTCTCATTGGTGAAGCAAACACACCACCATAGTGCAGGGACAGTGAACTCCCTTCCCCAGTTAATGCCGATTTACAGCTTTCTAACGGCGAACGCGCGCCCTGCGCATGCGCACGAGATTGAACTGTCAGCTGACTCAGTTGCCAACATCGATAATAAAGAGATAATAAGCGATGATTGAAAATATCGTAGAAGTCCACCATAGCCGTATCGCCTTCTTTTTGGCGATGTAAAGCTAATTCACTATAGTGCTGGGGAAGCACACCTTGCTCACCCGTTAGGCCTATTAAATTGGTCTCAATCTCTAACTTGCTGTCATCTATATTTTTCAGTTCACAAAGCTGAGCATTTTCAAAACCTAATGATGGATTAACCTTTAAGTTTAGCTTTTCATGCTTCGGTAACGCATCTGTTCCTATTTGCGCCTCTGCTTGCAGAACTTCGTGTTCAATAAGATGAATCGCTTCAAACAATGGATGTTGCTTTAATTCTCGATAAAATTGTTCCGCGCTCATAGCAACACCTTATCGCCAGTTAATGCGGGCCATAGGTGGAAAAACTTTCCCGTGGACTTAAGTCTTATTTCTAACTGCGTAAAAATGTTAATTTCAGCATATTGCGAGAAGTAAACAGATAAAACACTACCTAAGAGAAAGATCTGCTCTTTAGGTAAAATTTGATCAGAAACCGTCAAAATAACTTTTATACCGTGCGCAAATCCAACTTTGCCTTTCTGACTAATTCTTCCTGTAGTAGGCTCAAACTCTAACTTAGTTAAAGCATCGATTACCGCTTTCGTTTCTGCTGTCCCAGAAAATGCATAGAGATTAAGGGTCTGCTTCAAAGTTGCTAAACCATCTTCCTCGGTAAAATGGTTTAAAGTTAAAAGCTTAGTTAACTGCCATCGTGTGCTTTCATCCATTTCTGGCCGAATAGTTTCTGATAAAGAAACTAAACAACGAACAGATTCGAAATTGTCATTTACCTCCGGTAAAGATACTTGCGGCAGCCCACCTCCAAATGGAAGTTTCTGCGCTAAGTTGCGGTTACAGCACTCAGCTTCCACGTACATTAACCAGTTTTCCCGGCTATCCGGGCTGAACAATTGATGTTTTTTATCAACAAAAGAAATGTAAGTTTCTCTACCTGGCTCATCATACCCACCAGCCCAGTTCTTATCCTCACGTCTCATCAACCAATAAATCTCACTAGTGTTCGTATAATGCGTGTGCTCACCAGCGTGATAACATGGCAAATTGTGGTACGTTTTGTTCCAGTTTCTCAACGTTACGTCAGAAATTGAGACAACCTCATTACTTTCAGCTTCTTGGTATTGTGGAGACAAGTGGTAATCGTATTCAGTTGGTAGAATACGCTTAGGCTCCATAATACTTTTAAATAAGTTGATCACAGGCACACAGCCTACCATTAAGCTTTCTTCGTCCACTTGCTTTGGAAGCCAGTCATCGTTGGTATCAAAGTAAAAATACAGTTCGACTTGCTCTCTAAGATCTAGCTCTGATAATCCAAGTTCGGTGATATCAAAGAACATAAACTTCTCAGGAAAGTGTAAATACTCAACAAGTAATCTTGCTCCTGAAAAGCTTCTTTTACTGTATGGCACAACTTTCTCATCTTCTGAAAATCCCACTTCAGAAAGATGTCTTTTGGTTAAAGGACGAACTTCTTTGCCATCCACAACAACAGATAAACCAATTAGGTTTTGAAACAGCATTTGGTAGAGCTTAAAAGTCAATTGAGATTGACCGTTTAAATAGAAGCGCAGCCGTTCTACCCCCATTTCACCAAGAGGAGTCTCTTCATCTTGAGCCGTGAGCTGTACTTTCAAAACTGAATGAGCATTGCTTTCCCATCGTGAGCCAACTGGCTTGAAAGGCGCATTTTTAAAAACGCCAGAGGTCACATCAACAGGATACATTCTGACCGGATAACAAGTTCTAAACTCGCACTCATGATATCCAGGAGCACCGATAACAACTCGCTCGCCTTCTTCTACATCAAAATAAGAGGAAGTGGAGTTAGAACAGCTCATTTTAATGACTGACATTGACGGGATTGGGGCGTGAAAATCAGGATATAACTGTCCCATCAAAGACTCTGTAAATTGAGGGTAACTATTGTCTAAGCTTTGTCTAATCCTTGCTGTTAGGAATGCGCAGCCTTCTAACAATCTTTCTACGTGTGGATCGTCAACCTGTTCCTCACTAATACGAAGTCTCGCGGCAATCTTGGGATACTGCTCACCAAACTCTTGCCCTTTGTGACGCAAATAAGCTAACTCGCGATTATAGTACTTGAGAAACTCTTCACTCATTTTGCTCTACTCAGTTTCATACCTAAATTTACCGGCTCTACTTCAGAATTGAATCGCACTTCATGAATACTGTTATCAATTAAGCAAGTGGCATTTATCTGTAACCTCAATACCCTATCAATAGCGTTTTTCTCGTCCGAAATCTGGACATGAGGGTTCCTTAACCTCGGCTCAAACTCTTTAATTGCATCATGAACGATGTCGCAAAGCTGATTCTGCCCTTCTTGGCTGCTATAGGGCATTGAGGAAAAATCTGGCAGCCCATAATTCAATATTGAATAACGAACCTCTAGAAGATCATCAGGAATGTTTTTCCATCCAATACGACTATTCAGCATCGACTCTAGATCTCTAAGTAAGCTGCTCAACATCTGTTGCTGGCTTGCAGGGAAGTCTTTCTCATCTCGAGTGAGAGGATCACTATCTATCAATTTGTCGAGCAGAGAAACGGTTAACGACATGATATTTCTACGCTATTTGTTTCTGTTCTAATAATGTAGTCAAATCACAGATTGGAAGCGCTGAGTCACCGACTAACCAACATTTTTGACCCAAGCCAACAAAAGATTCTTGCTCACCAATCTGCTTCCAATCCGTTTCTCGACCTAACTTTTGCGCATCGGTCTCTGAGTCAACATATGTCAACGGCATATGGCCTTCGCCTTCACCAAGTCCATCGATATCAAACTCGACAGGTCGCCAAATACTCTCTAACAAAGAAGTAGGTGCTTTAACTTCTAGCGTATGGATGCTCGATATGGGTACAAGAAAATAGTTACCTGCTGTAGAAAACAGTTCAATGTAACCACCTAAACGATCATCAATATCTCTAGCATCTTCGTAGTTTGTGCCGTTTACGTTAAACCCTTTAATAGTACGATGCTCTTCAATGCGATGCGATAGACGTGACGCTTCTTCGTACTCTTGATTTCCGAGAGCAAGATTAAATCGAACAAGCTCTTTAGTTAATTCCTCATCACCTAATACTTTGGCACTAGCCGCACCATTGATAAAATCCTTTCTAGCTTGAGCTGCTTTCACTAAATGTCGTAGCTGACTTGCACCAGGCAGATACTCAGGAAACAATTTAATCGATTGCATGAGCTGAGCGTCCGCACGCTCGAAGTCCCCATCAATGCAAAGAAGCTCAATGAAGGAACTTCTCAAGCTCGCATCTTTAGGGGTTGCTTTAATTTCATCAATTAATTGCTCTAGAGCGTGTTGCAATAGGCCTTGGGACAAAGCATTTTTCCATTGAGTCATTGTTATTTCCTTACACCATGTGCTCTGGTGATAATTCGGTAATTAATTTAATGCTAGATACCATTTGATCGAGTTGAAAATGCGGTCGCAAATGGATAACTGAGTAATAATGTCCAGGAGTTTCTCTTTTCTCTCGAACTGTAATTTTCGCTTCATTTAGGGGGTATTTAGCTCGAAGCTCATCAGACGCTTCATCTGATGCGGTAGTGTACTGATGTAACCAGCGTTGAAAGTCACGCTCTAGGCTTTCTGCGTCTTGATACCCACCAATTTTGTCACGCCCCATAACCTTGAGATAATGTGCGACTCGCGATACACACAATGTGTATTGCAACATCGATGTCAGTTTTGCATTCGTTGAAATATGCTTTTCTGCGTATTGTTTGGGCTTGTAGAGAGATACATTCGAGGTCATCCCCACCATATCGGTCTCAGGTATTGGAGAAATAGAAATAAAACCGCACTCAGACAATTCTTGTTCTTTTCTCTCAGAGATTTTCAAGTTTAACGGACATCTTTCACGATCATTCTTGCCATTAACACGCATCTTGCTCCTTGTAGGAGCGACGATAATACCCTGACTGTAATCGCCTTGTTTAATCCCTCGCATATGCGTGAACCAACCATGTTCCTGAAATGCTCTAATTGATACGGCAGCAAAACAGTACGCACTACTCCCCCATAGCAAATCTCGGTTGGAGTCGTAGATGTGTTCTTGAAAATTGAATTTATCATTCCGCGAGCCATCACTTTTGTATGGCTGACGGAACAAGACGTTAGGTGCAGTCAAACCAATAAATTTAGCGTCATCGTTGTCTCTCAAACTACGCCACTTTGCATAATCTTCCTGTTCAAATTGGGCCGCTATATCTCTTATCGCAGAGAGTTGAGCGAAACTATCAACACCAAACATCTCTGGCGATGCAGACATGATAAATGGGCTGAATGCTGCAGCTGCAGACTGAGAGATCTTACTCAACACAGACAGATCTCTATCAAAATAATTTTTACTAGGATCACAGCGAAGCTGATAATCTCCAACCACCACACCAAAGGGTTCTCCCCCTGCCATCCCATATTCATTTTGATAGAGCAACTTAAATAGTGCTGATTGGTCAAACTCGATGGCTTTTAAAGCATCTTTACTGATTTCATTCCATGTCGCCGTTAAAACCTTAACTTTTACAGAATCCGATGAACGAGAATCAACCTGTTCACATAAATACCTAACTCCAACCCACCCCCTTTCGAGCTGTTGAAACTCAGGATGATGTAATATTTCATTTAGTTGAGATTCTAATAGCTCATCAATGCGGTTAATTGTGTTCATCACACTATGACGAAAGCTGTCCAAATCTCTTGAACGTGTACCTTCTAGCCAAATTCGAGCTGACGATACAAGATCAGAAGATTCATTGAATCGAGTCAACCACGGGCTATCAAGTTCAGCGTAGCCTCCGGTACTGAACTCATGTTTTAGCTTGCTAGGGTCGCGAAAGTTAAGTGACACTGCTAATTCCATCTAGAACATAAAGATTGGTCATGGCTGGCCTTTCGACCAGCCAATTCGTTTCTTATCCACCTGACTGAGGGATCTTGGCCACAAGTCGCAAAGATGTCGTCAGTTCTTCCATTTGCAACCAAGGTTTCAGCCATGCTACGGCATTGTAAGAACCAGGTGCGCCAGGAATTTCCTTAACCTGAACACGAGCGTCTGCTAGAGGGTATTTCGCTCTGATCTCTTGACCACCGCCTTCAGAAGCATTGACGTAACCTAGGATCCAGCGGTTCAGCCAAGACTCAACGTCTTCTGCTTCCATAAAGCTACCAATTTTATCTCGAGCCATTACTTTCAAATAATGCGCAAAACGAGATGTTGCCATCATATAAGGTAGGCGGGCAGAAATGGCCGCATTTGCCGTTGCTTCAGGGGATTCATGGTTCGCTGGTTTTTGACAGGTTTGCGCACCAAAGAACACTGCATAGTTGGTGTTTTTGTAGTGACAAAGCGGTAAGAAACCAAGCTTACCAAGCTCCGCCTCACGTCTGTCGGTAATACCAATCTCTGTTGGGCACTTCATATCAGGGTCGCCATCATCACTCATGAAGAAATGCGTTGGCAAGTTATCCACTCGACCGCCGCCTTCTGCACCACGGATGGCAGTACAAAATCCATATTTTGAAAATGCGTCGGTTAACTTAACACCAAGAACATACGAAGAGTTCATCCAACAGTAGTCGTTATGTTCAGCGTTAACAGCAATACCTGAAACAGGATCTACTTCGAACTCTTCAAACCCAAACTCTTCGACTGGAGCGGTAGCTTGTCCGTATGGCAAACGAGCAAGGACTTTTGGCATCGTCAGACTAACGAAGCGCGAATCGGCACTCTCGCGGAACGAACGCCATTGGGCGTATTCTAGTGATTCAAATACCTTATCTAGGTCGCGTGGTTTTGACAACTCAGTCCACTCATCAAAGCCGAATAGTGCTGGTGAAGCTGCGGACAAGAATGGAGAGAAGCCAGAAGCCGCTACATTTGACATTAGGCGTAACGACTCAATATCTTCTGGGTGGTTGGTAAACTCATAGTCTCCAATCAATGCACCATACGGTTCACCACCAGCACTACCAAACTCAGACTCGTAAACCTTTTTAAAGATCTGGCTTTGATCAAACTCAACAGCTTTGCTCAAGTCTTTATGTAGCTCTTTCTTGGTCATGCTCATCATGCGAACTTTCAGAGTAGAGCTAGTCTCTGAATTCATCACTAGATAATTTAAGCCGCGCCAAGAACCTTCGAGTTTCTGTAATTCTGGGTGATGCATTACTTCAGACAACTGATCAGAAATCTGCCTATCGAGCAAATTAATCGCTTCACGAAAAGTTACTGTTAGGTTTTTGTTCCAAGTAACTGTCCCTTTCATTGCTTCTTCAGCGAGCGTTTTAATCAGCTCCTCAGCACGAGAAGCTTCGGTCTGCTTAGTCGCACCAATAGCTTGATCTAAGAATGAAGTTGTCTGTTCATTAACTGTTGGATCTAACTGTTTTTCAGCTTCAGTCGTCATTATTCCGCTCCTTCAGTACTGTCTGACTTCGCTTTCTTGTCAAGATCTAACTCGCCTGCAAGTCTTGCCAGATTGTCCGTATTGTTCAAAACATCCTCTAGGATATTTTCAAGCTCTTCTGAGCGGTCAACTTTTGTCATCAAATCACGCAGTTTATTACGCGTTTCCATCAATTGGCGTAGTGGATCAACTTGATTTACGATCGCAGCAGGCTCAAAGTCTTGCATTGATTTAAAGTTTAAATCGACCTCAAACTGTGAATCGTCATTCGCAAGCTTATTCGCAACTTTAAACTTCACCGATGGATTCATTTTTTTGAGTACATCGTCAAAGTTATCTCGATCGATCTGAATAAAACGGCGGTCTTTTAATGGCTTCAACGCTTCTGTGTTTTGACCAGCGAAGTCACCCATTACACCTACAACAAAAGGCAGTTCTTTCTTAAGAGTCGTACCTTCAGTTTCAACATCATAGGTAATGTGGACACGAGGCTTCCGTACTCGTGATAGTTTCGAGTGGATACTCGTCATACCATTCTCCCTTTATTAATTTTCATTTTGTTCTGCTATGCCAACCAAACGGAAGTAGCTTTTCTTTGCATCCCCGTCGGAGATAAGTTCCGCCAGTAACTCCGGCAGAGGCATCCCACACCAACGAATAATCTGTTCGATGGAGTAAGAAACTGGTGAGTGAGGTTCACTCTCTCGGAAGAAATCAGCTACTTGCTGCAATTGTCTAATTGCCTGCTCTCGTGATTTCATGTTTGTCGCTAATAATGCATCACAACTTTGTGAACTTAACGGTTGTTCAGAAGAAGATTCATCAAGATCCTCTAGCTCTTCAAACACGGCTTGTGGTTGATTGAAACGATCTCCTAGAAGGTGCTTTAATGCCGAGTGTATTGATTCAAGTCTTTTTGATATATAAGAGCTAGGAGTCACATCACCGACCACTTCGTCTAATCGCTGACTGAATTCATTAAATGATTCTGTAGCGAACTCCAAATCCGTGATTAATTCTTGATAAAACGTATCAGAAGTCGACTTAACGGTAGTTATAATTTCAGATAACTCAACAGCCCCAAGCTCGACTCGATTTCGGCGCTTATCTTCGTCTAAGCGCTCAAGCTCTATAGCTTGCTGATATTCCCAATAGGCATAAGCTTGCTCCACGCCTAAGTCAGTCAATGGTATACAAGCAATTGGAAAAATAAGTGTTCCTTCACTATCGATACCATTGAGGCCAATAATCGCCGATATTCTTGTCTCAATACCATCTTCATCAGGCATTGGGTACAGATCATCCCAAAAGTTCTCAATTAAACTGGTTGCGAGTTTGTAGCCAACGCCCATACCACGAAAACCATACAATCGAGTTAGGGCTTCTATAAGCCAGGCAACAAATTCCAAATCTTTAGACTGATTCGTGAGTATTTCTGGGACATCTTCAATAAATACTCGCCATAAATTACTGTGGGTATAGATACTTTCTTCTTCTATAAGAGCATTACGTTCAGCGTTGCGGGCGGCCATACGCTGATCTTTCAACCGATAGTAAGCAGACTGTGGTGATACATCCTCTCTAGGATCAACACCTGTAGGATTTTCTTGAGATATAGGAGCCAACGCTTGTTCATACCAATCAAACATTTCATTACTCATAAGCTCTCCCTCTTAGAAAGACAGGTATTGTCGCGTCTTCTCTAGTTACTGTTTCGCACTCCGTTTGCGCTTGGCGAACTTTGATCAAAGCACAAGTTACGTTATCACTTGCACCCCGAACCAAAGCCGAATGCATGAGCGCTAATCCAGCTTGGTTGACTGAGTCTGCATACAATGTCCGATGAATTTCATCACTCGTAAGTTCCTTAGAGAGTCCATCGCTACAGAGTAGAAACTGATCGCCGTCAGCCAACTGCCCTGAAACTTGATCAATAGTGACACTTTCGTCGACCCCAACAGCTCTGGTAATAACATTTGCAAGAGGGTGAGATTCGGCATCTTCAAATGCCAATAAGCCCTGATCCACTAAGTCCATGACTTGACTATGATCACGTGTTTTTTGGACAAAATTACCACTTCTAAGCTGGTAAATTCGGCTATCCCCCACCCAAAGGCAGTGGTAATACCCATCCTGAATAAACAACAAAACAAGTGTTGTTCCCATCGTTTTACCGTCTAAGTGATTTTGTGCGTATTGGTAAATTTCTAAGTTCGCTTCTTGAACCACTCTTCGGATATCATCGATATTAGTATTGGAGACATCCTGCATGTGGCGCGCGACTCTATCCACTAGCATCTGGCTTGCTATATCGCCAGCACTGTGTCCACCCATTCCATCGGCAACCACCCAAATATGCTGTTCTGTCATATCCAACAGAGCATCCTCGTTATAAGGGCGTACTTTTCCTGCGTGCGATTTAGCAAAGGTAAAATAGTTCCAATTCATTCTTCTATCCTACCAATTCCACTTTTTCCAACCGCCATCAAGCATGGCTGAAAACTGACCAATTGAAGGAAATCCACTCGTAATGAACATGCATGGTTCAACCTTCGTTGAACCTTCAGTCCACCAAAAACATGGTTTACTCAATTTTTCTTTAATGAGGTAATTCAAAAGCGTGTTTTGATCAGTATTGCCGTGATCATGAAAAACTGTAGATATTTGGCTTTGATAAAGAAACTCCAGAGGCGTCACTTCACTCGTTACATTCGCAACGAGGTCATTTTTTTCTTGAGTACTCTTATGCCAAACATCAAAGACAAAGTCGTCCTCAAGTACTGAAAGAGCAAGAGCGGCACTGTCCTCGGTCCAAGCTCTGTCACCCCAATATTGCGCAGCTTCACCTTTTACGGCACGAGCTATAGTAAAGAAAAAGTATCTACCGCATGCATCAACACTAGGAATCATGCTACCAATGTACGTTGAGTCTTCTAAATAGCTAATATCCAAAGCAAAGTGCCACACAGGAGCCGTTAAAAAGTGCTCATTCCAGCTTTCACCCAGTTGTTCCCTGCTGACTGCAATAACCGCCTGTTGCCAATCATGCCAACGCTCCGAGAAATCTTGTGATAAACCATCTTTCACAAAGTCCCCTTTTGCAGGCATTTTACCGATATAACCCCAGCCTGATGTTATAAGGTTCGTGGACATCTGAACCTCTCCATTTCATTTGACCAAAACGGATTAATGGCACTAGAAGGAATAAGCTCTAGCTGCACCTTATTTCCCTTTAAATCAATCATAACTATATTGTCTTTACGCGATTCTGGCCTTGCTTTAAGTGATTGATCCAAAAGCTTGAATATGCCCCACTCACCTTCATAGGTATGCGCAATTTCGCGTTTAGATTCAGGTGGTGTGAACACAATTCGAGCCTGATCTTGACCGGCAGGCCAACTCAACGATTTAGCTCTTGCTGGTCCATGCTTATAAACCAAATCTTGTCCACCCAACTCTAAGACAAATCGAGTAATGTGCTGGTCTAGATAAACAGGCTTCATCCCAAACTCTACGCGTAATGAATTATCAGATTCAAAGAAAGACTGCCTGATACGTTGCGCTCTTTGAAAGACCATTAGTGTTTCTGGACGAACTCCAATTTCCTTTTCTAATCGCCAACGACTTTTCGAAGTATCCACAAACGGTTCGAGGTATTCTTGGAAGAATGCGTCAAGCGTACCTCCATAACCAAAGAATCGCTTAAAGTCTTTCAATCTAACTTCTCTGCTCGCGTTGGGCTCGAATGGATATCTGCCAGCAATAGTCCGCTGATAAGGGCGTACCACTTGTGTTACCCAAAGTTGATTTAGATGATCCTTCGAACCGCTCTCCGCAAACTTAACCGACTCTTGAGAAAGCTCACCTAGCCATTGATTAAATGGTCTCGGCAAAAGTTCTTTAGCACGAGCAAAAGAAGCTGCTACATCTTGTGTAACGGTTCCATCTAAAATACTTTTGTAGGCAATTTTCTGATTGTTACCAGAGCTTGATAAGTCACTTAAATACGAACGCAAGTTAACCATTGCTTGTTGAATATCATCAAAGTCTTGCTCACCAAGGCGTAAGATCTCTGAAAAATGCGATTCGACTTCTTTACCTGGCAGAGCAACATTGAAACCGTTTTCTTCAGGTAAATACATGTCTAGTCTATCTGCCGTATTTGAAAACTTAACTTTGGCAACTTTACCAGCAACTTCAGAAGTGGCTTTTTGATTTTCTGACAATGATACTTTTGATAGAGCAACCTCTTTTTGGATTGCTCTCAACAAAGATTCGATTGGTCTTTCAACTCCAGATAAAACCCTCGCTTGCTCTGTCGCAAGTTCTAGGCTCGGAGCCTGCTTCAACTGAATATCTTCGATCAACGTTTTCCATTCATTAACATAATCTTGATAGTATCGAGACTGAACGCCTTGGATGGCACTATCTTGATCAATTTCATGAGCCTTAAGATCGTCACCATAAACCCAGTTCTCTTCCATTAGGCTTTTTACTGTACGGTTGATCTGAATCTGAAAAATGCTATGAAAACCATTGTACGTGTAGAAACCCGAAATGCCTTGTGATAGCGGTTTTCCACTAGCTCGCTCGAACTGCTCAAGCCCTTTAGGTCCCAATACATCAGTCAAGCGAAATGAAGGTACATGACTCTTAGAAAATTGTATTTTCATTCGCTGATAAGCACGTTCAGGTAGAGACATTTGAGTCAACACTTCTCGAGCACTCGTCACGGCAGCAGTGTTGTAAGTAAAGCCTTGTCCATCGTTGCCTAATAAATATTGAGTGTGCTGTAGCAAACGTCTTCTTAAGTCTGCGTTTAGCTCACCCGGATATTGACGTTCGAAATAAAAGTTAAACCAAGCCAACACTTCATCTTGTTGATATTTGTCTGGATTGAATAACATCAAATACGTTTTTAACGTTTCGTACAAATACTCACGATGCTGTTGATTGCTCTCCATTTCTGACACCAGGCTATCAAGAAGCAAAGGGGCGTAATATTGGGTCAAAGCATCAGAATATGCATTGTTTGCCGCCTGAGATACTTTGTCTCCTTGATAGAGACCAAACCTCTTTACAGAGTCGGCATCACCGTAGTTGCTTTGCTTTCCGAGAGGAAGCGCCATCAACCTATCTAATGTTTCTACAGCTGAAACAATATCCGCTTCAAAATCTAAACTTTGAGCGCCAATCATTGCATCAATATGGCTAGCTTGTTCATTGGTGTCGACAATTAATTGTGAGTTCCACTTATAACTCATAAACCAAAGCGCAGAAGCTCCTAGCAGTAGCGTTGTACATCCAATGTAAACACCTCGACGCATCCAACCTGACTGCTTTTGATAGTGACGATTAACTGTTCCTAACAGTTGCTCTTTGAAAATAACCTTGTCAAAAAGATTCTTTACGAAATAACTATGGGAACCAGTCTGACTCTTTGCTAGAGCTAAACGATTTAACCCAAGTCCATTGGTTGATTCATTCATCAGCTTATCGACTGGTAAGCCTTCTTGAACCGAACTCAACATAAACACACCACGAATCAAGGCAGGCTCTTCAAAACTGTTTTGTGCAAAAATTTCAGCTAAAAACTCGTCAAGATTAGCTTGTAGCACTCTTAATTGCTTTGGAAATTCAAAGATAAGCGCGCGTTTATCTAAATCGTCCTCAGTTTCAAGTATTCTAAGCATACGGGCATCAAGACGCTCCAACATGCCATGAAACTCTTTGTTGAATAGAGAAATAACGCCTCTTTCATCATCCACTTCACGAGGGAACATGAAACCAAATAATTCCTCTCGCTCTTCCTTACTTAAATCGGCAAAGAACTCATTGAAACCGGCAACTAAATCCATTTTGGTGAGCAATACGTAAATCGGAAACTGCATGCCTAACTGGTTTTTCAGTTCTTGAAGTCTCGACTTAATTGCTCGAGCATGAAGACTTCGCTCGGTTCGAGTCTGAGACATCACGCTGGCTAAGCTTATCGTAACAATCGCACCATTAATTGGTCTTTGCGTTCTATACTTTTTCAACAATCCTAAGAAACCATGCCACGCTTTAGAGTCGACCTTTTCTTGACTGTCTTGTGTCGTATACCGGCCAGCCGTATCTATAAGAACTGCTTTATTTGCAAACCACCAATCACAGTGGCGAGTGCCGCCTACACCGGCAATAGAGTCAGAGCCAAGGCTGTCTCCTAATGGAAACTCTAACCCCGACTGCTTTAATACGGTTGTTTTCCCCGTTCCAGGAGGGCCAATCAACACATACCACGGTAAGTCATACAAGCTTCTCTTGCCTTTGTGTGTTTTTGTCACTACTTTGACAGCTTGCTCAATACGCTCGCGCATTAAGTCAATTTCACTTGCAGCTTCTTTATCTGATTGGCTATCAACCTCAAGCAACGTTTGAATACTTTCGTCTTCTTTCACCTTTTGCTTATGCTGCTTGGTAACGTTAAATATCGCCCAAAGCAACACCAACACTAGAATAGTGACTAGCCGTTGAAAGTCACTCTTTAGGGGCTCATATCCCGCTATCGCAATAAGTGGACCAACAACCCAAATGAAAATAGAACAAGCAGCGACACCGATAAGACCGAGAAACCATCTTTGAGTAAATATTCTGCCAATTTCTTTAATACGCATCTCTATCTACCTATTATTAATTCGCGACAAGAAGGTCGATTTCAATCCGGCGGTTAATAGCTCGGTTTTCATCACTACTGTTTTCAACTAATGGTCTTGCATCCCCCAACCCCTCGGGTATCACTCGCCCTTCTAATGCACTATTCGAGATCAGTTGTTCAGACATAGCAGTGGCTCGAGCTAATGATAGGTGCCAGTTCGAGGGATATTTACTCGTGAAAATAGGCCTATCGTCGGTGTGACCGGTAACAATGATCTTGCCTTGGGTCGACTCCAATGTTCTCGCAAGCTTAGAAATAACGGGTTGGATGTAAGCGACAACATCAGCACTACCTGATTCAAATAGATCTTGAGACTTTAACGAAATTCTTACCCTGTCTTGCAGCGGCTCAACATTGATTAGCCCCTTACCGATCTCAGTTGCTAGATACATTGAAATCTTTTCTGCAATTGGCGCTGATTTTGATTCTGACGTTGCATCTTGGTTAAGTTGTTGCGGTTGAATCAAATTGACTAATTGAGAAAAGGTACGATTGGATGCCTTATTTAGCTCATAGCTAAAATACATATATACGCAGACCAATAATGCCGCCGTTACAGAACATACAACCCAAAGAGGGGCTCTATCAGAAGCCTTTGAGCCATTCAAAATGTGTTGGTCGATACTATTACTTAGCTCCTGAGGGACTCCTCTCCCATAAGACTTAAGAGTAGCAATAACCTGTCTTCTCAATTTACGGTGCGATTCCAGTCCATTTTTTTCTAAACGGTATTGACCCAGAAACCCGAGAGATAAGCACACATACATTAGTTCAAGCAAATCTAAGTTCGCATCTGGTTTCGCCATGCACTTATCAAGATGCTTAAAGAACGCTTCCCCACCTTGACTGCTAGCATAGAAGGAGCTGAGTAATGAATCGTGACTCCAGAATGAATGCCCACCCCAATTGGTGTTAAGGACAACTTCATCTAGTGAACAGCATAAACAATAACGAGCTGTATCAATGGTATCCAAATCAACGTCATGCTGACGTAATCGGTTCTCATAATCTCTAAGCTTTTGTGCCAATGTCTCTTTTAGAAACAACGGATCGGAATGAGTCGCTGTCGACCGAATTTGACCGATAATAGATAACAGGCCATTCGCCTCTGCTAGTAGAGAGTTATTCCCATAAGCGACCACTGAATCATTGTTCACCAATTCAGGGCTTTTTGAGATAACTACGGTATTATCCACAGACTTTTCTGATTGTGGTTTCGATGCGGGTGCTCTTCCACCCGGTGTTGGTTTTACTATCGTTTGTTCCATACAGAGCGCGCCTATTGATTAATACTCCAAAGCTCAAGTTCAGCATTCGGAAAATGCCCTGATAGGTGAAGCGCAATACCGCCACTATCTTTTAGCCTCATCCAAAATGGCCCTTTCTTGACAACTTCGAAATAGACATAGCCCGTTTGGTAAGGAATCTGTCTCGGGACGACAATCAACGGCACTACGTTTATACCGTTGATCTGATTATTAATTAGATCGCGAATCTGTTCTGCCGGGCCAAACTTGAGTTGCGCTGGGACCAGGCGTCTTATTTCATCTGTTGTGGTATCTGCTTTAATTGCTAGCACAAATTGGCATGACTCAAGCAAGCGTTTATCTGGAAGCGGCGTCACTTGAATACCGTATTGGCGAGGCTCCAACGGAAGTTTGGTCGCAGTTTGGTCAAGAACAACACTGAGGTACTGACTGAGTATCTGATTCAACTCGCTATAAACACTTGATACATCTAAGTGGTCATACGCAAGCAAACTTGGGAGTCTTTTAGTTTTATTAGAAAAAGTGGCTAACTCACCAATGTAACCTTTAAGTGTCGTCGCTAATTCCAGTGGATGTAACCTATCTAACTCACTGAAATGCTTTAACTTCGCCTCATATCGGTTCAACATTTGGAGCATGATGAAATCAACAGCAGATGCCGATGCAGATTTGCCCTTAATCAAGCGCTGCGCAATAACGTCAGCACGCATCTTTGTCATCGCGATAACGTTACGTAGATAAGCTGACATGACTTTATCGCTCAGGAGATTGATAAGCGGAGGAACGTACTCATCGTCTAGTATAACTTCCCCTTCAGGAGTTACCTCTTTGATCCTTAAGATAGGTAACTCCACATAACCCGCTAATTTGTCATTACTCGCTTTCAACTCAAGGTTGAGGGCTGCAACTTGGATGGTTTCTTCATCTTGTCCTGTAAGGTTATCTATCACGTCGATATCTTGAAGTACATAACGAGAGACGATCGATTCGCTTACATCCGAAACGTTTTTACCTGTAACACTTGAAAGAGGGAGAGTTATTTTTACTAACGTATTTTCAGTGTTTTTATCAATAAGTAGAGGCGAAACTGAATCGTTGGATATTAACGTATTAACCAACGTCATATCTGGCAAAACAGCTTCAAGATGCTCTAGTTCAATAAGACCATCTTTTAGCGCGTGTTTTTTTACTCGACATTTCCAAACTCCCCAATTGTAAACCCCACCTAACTGATGTAAGCCCTTGAATTCTTGAGAGGTTGCGCGTTCTTGTTGTTGGAAGTGCTGGGGACGTAAAAACATTCCTTCGCACCAAGCCGTCTTGGAGTATTGCGTCATTTATAATTAGCCAACTAAACGTTATTTAACGACCAAAGACAGATCTTCTAACAATACTTGATATGTGTTGTAACCGGTCTTATCCACTTTAATGACTTGTCGCCAATTTGAGTTTTCAATATCTCGAAACGCTACGACAATGCCTAAATATTCTGTCTTTGGAGACATACTTGCTTGATATGTTTCTTTCTGACCTGGAGTTAATGAAACTTCATATTTATTCACTAAATCAGGTCCTAAGACTTTTTCACTTTCTTCATAAATAGAAAAAAAGTCCTGGCTTTCGAAAATGGTATTTGACGTTAATTCAAATACATACACCACTACAGGAGAAGGCCTGCCGTTTGAATCAGGATTAATGTTATGACTTGCTGCTATTTCTAAATCTGAGTATGGATCAACAACTAGGTTCGCTGCTGAGCACCCAAATAAAGCCATTGAAATTAATAACAAAATATATTGGTAAAACTTTTTCATCACCCTAATTCCTAGCCTTTGTTTTTTAATGCTAATTCATAGTGCTTAGCGAAGTCTTCTAAATAGAACGGAGACTCTTTATTGATAATATCATCGGATAGCTTTTCATGAATATCCTCAAACCTCTTCCAACTTTGAGCATATTTTCTAGCTGGAATAACCTTATTAATAACCGTGTCTTTCGCTAAAGCATCTGAGTATATAGAAGTAGGTTCAACAAGTGACATAACACTTGAAACCGTACCTTCAACACCTTTCATTAAGGCTTGCTCATGACTTTCGATGTCATTAAATGCTTCTTTAATGGCTGCATTTGGCTTTAAGAAGCTAGCAGTTTGACGGTTATATAAGTTATGAATCGCATCTTCTAAGTTTGCAGAAAACTTTAAAGGGTTATTTTCTGACTTACGAAATGCGGTATGACTAAGTCGATTTGTTTGTTTAAACACTGCTCTGTTATGCAGTGTTTCCATTAAACCAACTAGCATCAAAGAAAATGACTCCCCCAGTTGTTCAAACCATTCCTCTCGGTTATCGCTGGGAATCATCATTGGATCTATACCCACCCCTCTAACAAAAGCCGCAAGTTCACCCCCATTGGTATCAAAGTTGGGAGTCGATAGGTGTTCTGATTGTCGGTTAACCTTCGGTAAAGTTTCAGATACGATGCTCTGTTTTTCGGGCTTTGGGATATCAATAAAATCATCGACTAAACCAATATCTAGCTGAAAGTCAGAAGGAACACTTTCGTTTAAGAGTTCACTAGCACTAAGGCCTAGGTCAACAAATTCTGCTTCCGATGGACTTGAGACTACTTCAGGGGGTGCGCTAGAAAGACTTTTACTTGTCTCAAGACTGAATACATCTGTATCTGTTTGAATAGAAACTGAAATTTGATAATCCCCTAAGCTAACCATATCGTCATCGCTTAGTGCTATTTCATTTCCTTGACCCACAGGAGTTACAGCATTATTTACAAAAGTACCATTAGTTGAGAGGTCTTTTATCAAGTATTTGTCACCAAACTTAATCAGTTCTCCGTGGGTTCCGGATACCACTCTTTCAGGATCTGGTAGTGTCCAATCACATTGTTCAGACCTACCAAATGTAACCTTGGCATGTTCATCACTTGATTCAAACACGAACTCACTCTCAATCTCTGGAGTAAATTTGTGAAAACTTGTTATGGTTAAAACCAACTTCATGTAAACCTCGCCAAAGACCTGCTAGATATTATTTTTAATTTTATTATTAACTGCTTTCTTATTAACAGTAAGATTAATAAAAATCTTAATAATGCCATTGAAAATCATGCACGGAATAATGAATCATTTTTTTATCAAAGCAATCACGTATTGTTCAACAATTTTAATTATCCAACCAAGTTCAAATTTTTGACACTTAGACTTTCATCAATAAAAAAACGAATGTTAGTTTGGCCGAGAAATTCTAACATAATGACTTTTCATTGAGCAGAAAGGTATATATTCCCCCATCATTTATACGGAGTTCTTGTGATGGAAGACAGTAATAAAAACAATTCTATAAATAACGAAGAAAGCGGAGATAAAACTAAAATTGTAAAGACTCAAAAACGAGACAATGCAATTAAATCAACCAAACTCACTAATAATGAAACCTCCGTTAAAAATAAAAATGAAACAAATACAAAACTGTCTCAAAAAGAAAACACTCCGTTAGTTAATAAGAAAAAAAACAATAAAGATGACTCATTAAATAATAACAAAGATGTTATTAACGAAAGCTTAATAGGAACGACCGTTAAAAATCGGTATGAAATTGAGTCGGTTATTGGGCATGGTGGGCTTTGCGATGTTTACTTAGCTAAAGATAAGATTCTTGAATCTTCAGGTTCAGAAACACCCTACGTTGCGTTAAAAATATTACAGAAAGAGTTTGCTTCTCAACCAGAGACTGCACGCATGTTAATACGTGAAGCTCAACAAACTCAAAGGTTAAGCCACCCTAATATCATTAGGGTTTTTGATTTTGGTGTTGATGGCGAAATATACTTTTTAGTTATGGAGTATATTAACGGAGAAACATTAGAGAGTTTAATACAGCGTTCTAGGCCCCATGGGCTGAAGTTTAATGCAACTTTATCAATCCTAAATCAGGTACTCGATGCACTCTCATATGCTCACTCTCTTGGTGTAGTGCACGCCGACCTAAAGCCCGCTAATGTGATTTTAACGTCTGAGGGTAACGTTAAGCTGCTTGATTTTGGTGTATCTAAAACTCATCAATTAAAGCAGGATCAATATGCGGCTAAACGTAAATCCGAAAATGTTGAAACGCTTGGTTATACTCCCAACTATGCATCACTCAACCTGTTATCCGGTAAGGAACCGAACTTAAGCGACGATATGTTTGCTCTATTTTGTATTGCTTACGAGTTATTGAGTTGCAAACACCCTTACGCAAGAACTCCAGTTAATGAAGCTCTCAAACAGAAGATCAAGGTCTCTAAACCAACTAACATGCCCGCATCTAAGTGGCCAATATTTTCAAGCGTATTTTCAACTGGCATCATTCCGAACGAGCTGACCCCTGAGCAGTTGAAACGCAAATTGAATATGCGCTATTGGCCTATCGCTAGCGGCGCGGCAGCGAGTATATTATTAGTTAGCGGCATTGTATTTGGTTATCAGCAGCAACAAGAAACCATCGCCACTTTGGAAACCGTTATTAGCAAGCAAAATGATCAAATTGCCGGACAAGAGTGGCAGCTTGATACGCCAGCAGAAAAAAGTTTGGCACTGATTGATAGTGAAAAAAGCTTACATCCAGTCGTTAAGGCTGGCTTATTACGCTTACACAAGACCTATATTCTCAGCGAGTTTGAATCTGAAATTGATCAGGTTTTGAATTCTGATGCCAACAACTACCCGAATTATGATGAAATTGAGTCCATACTTGATAAAGCAAAAACCTACTACCCTGACTCACATAAAATAGAAGTTCTTGCCTTAGATATTCAGTCAAGCAAGCACTCCACGTTACTTTCGATAGCAAGGCAAATCAACAGTCAACTTGAAAAGTCTCGGTACAGTAAAGAAGACGGCAGTAAATCCATCTATGAGCTCAAGGATGAGTTAAATCAGATTCATCAAGGTTATCCTTTCACGCCAAGTTCGTTATCTAGCGATGTTTTCGGTCAGCACCTCACTGAAGCACTCAAAAAGAAAGACGCAGCTGCACTTGTTGCTCTTATTAAGGTTGGGAACACCTTCTTTTCAAACGTAGAAGAGCATCAAGAGAACTTACAGATAAGTAATGCGATGAAAGATGCAGTGCTGGAAATGAAATTATATGAGACAGCGCTAGATTCCAACAGCCCTCTACCGTTTCCAGAAGATGCCGCTAGAATCCTGTTCCAAGAAGAGTTTGAAAACTTTTATTCTCGCCTAGAAAAGGCAAGGACGACAACTCATCTCGATAACTTGGTGAAGGATGTGGATCTGTTCTCGAAAAACTTTCCTATTGGTTTTCAGGATGTTAACGATTTAAGATTCAAAACTGCTGATAAATACTTACGCTTCTCCGATATATTGCTTAATAAGCGAAGGACTTCAAGCGCAAGACGCGCTATGAAGAAAGCCAACGAGCTTATGAAGCAAATAGAACAGGACTCTAAGCAAGGCTAGTAATACAAAAGGGACGCGAGTCCCTTTTTTGCCGTAGATTACTTGCCAATATGCAACTAGATTGCTAATTTATACTTGTACTTAATGAGGAGAGTTAGCCTTGACTGAAGGAATAGTCAAAGTTGGCGAACGTCTGGCGTCCGTATGTAATGATAGCCTTAAACTAGGACTGCAAGACACTTACCGACTCGGCGTTTTACTTGGAAACATCCCCTTTGCTACTTGTGTTAAAAACACGCGAGTTGAAGTTTTTTCATCCCTACATTTCGACCATTGCCGTTTGGATATAAGTCAAAATATCTTTAACAATGACTTTCTTTTTGTAAGTTTATCTCAAGCGACAAGCAAACTATTTCTGCTCAAATACTGGTTATGCCATTCATACCTTCGGCTAAGCCTTCATTATCCGAAACATTCCTCTACCTCAACGTTTAATAGGGGTATACATGATTAATTTTGATGTTCTCAATACATACATGGATAACGACGTAGATCTGATCGTCACTGTTTTTTCTACATACCTTGAAGATCACACGAATGATATAGAGCGTATAGATGAGCTATATGCAAGCAAATGTTGGTCAGAACTCTATCTATTAGCTCATAGTTTAAAGGGCATTCTAGAGAGTTTCGGAGAAGACACCGCGGTCATTGCGTTTCAAAGAATAGAAGAAAAAACCAGAAACGATACAGCGCCAGATAGCTCAGATATAGCTATAGTTACTAAAGAGCTAGCTGCAATTAATCAACAAATCTTCACTTACTTGAAGAATATGCAATAAAGAAATTCAAGGCTTAACTGGGGGAAATATGGCAATGAATAATAGCAATTTCAGGGAGTTGATTGAGTCTCTCAAAGACTTAACACCAACTCAAAAAAGGTACTTACTTAGCCGTACAAAGATGGCGCTAGATGATGAAAGTAATATGTTAAACATCAGTGATATTCTAACACCAGAAGAGTTGGAGGCGTTACTATCACCGGCACCAACAACGAATACAAAATAACAATGATATACAACGCAACCGTCAGATTAACGCTAGGGACCAAGTGAAGCAAATCGACTTTGCTTGGTTGTTAGTTTCTCTCCCTATTCCTTTTCACTACAACAAACGTATTGTTTTCGAAACCTTTTTCCAATGTAAACAGGTCAGATAATTGAGCGACTAACATCAGTCCGCGACCTGAGGAGGACCAACTATCGTCATCCATTAAGTTAGGTGCCTCAATCTGTTTATTTTTATGTTGGATGAACGTCTTTTCATTGATCGGCGCTCCGCAATCAGAGAGTCTCAGTTCCACGAAACCGGATACTTGGTCATCCCCAACCCTACACTCCACTTCAATTGGTAGGCCTTCTATTTCACTGTAAGAATGAATATAAGCGTTATTCATGAGTTCAACGACACAAAGCTCCAATGATTGAATTGCATTTAAGGGGATTTGATGACCCATCAAAAACCGAACAACGTCTTTGCTCGCACTTCGTGAGTGAGTAAGGGAGCTCCCGTAAGTTCGTTTAAATTCGCTCTTTGACATTCTTTTCCTTAAAATCGAGCCTCTCACCATGCCATTTTACCTGTAAAAGGCTGGCATCATCATCAAACTCATCTTCGTTGTGCCAAGATTGTACTTTTTTAAAGACGTCTCCCACTTGATCTTCAACTGGCAGCGTGCAAACAGCTTTTATACTCGATGCCAATCGTTGTAGTGAAAACATCTCCTCACCCTGCCTCGCTTCAATCAAACCATCCGAATAAAGCCACAATGCATCGCCCTCATCTAGACTAATTTGGTTACCGCTATATTCTATCGGCTGCATTGCACCAACGATAAAGTTATCGTCACCTATCTGTTCCATCGTGTTCGTACTCGCTCGCCAAACTAAGATCCTGGGGTGGCCAGCCGTGCAATAGCTAAGTCGCCCTGATTTTGTGTTAAGAATGGCGTAAGCCATAGTAAAGTAAAGTTGACTGTTTCTAGTTTGCTGATAACGCCGATTTAGCCGTTCAATCACAGATGCTGGCTCACTTACGCAATAGCAGTCATCTCTCAACTCCATCGTGATCGAATCAGGCCCCTGACTTTGAGATAGTGTCTGTTGAATAGAAAAAGCCATCAAAGCTGAAGAAATACCATGACCAGAAACATCACATACATAAAACGCAACATGTTGTTCATCGAGCTCCAAATACCCCAACATATCACCACCAATCTGGGAGCATGGTCTGTAGACATAACTAAACTGTATATTTTGGATAGTTGATTCAGCAGGGAGTAGTTGCTCCATCAGTTGACTCGCAGACTGCAGGTCTTGGTGAATTGTTTGATAGGCCGCATCTAGCTCTTTATTTCTCTCAACGAGTTTGTTGTGCAGTTCTAAAGTACGAAACCCCGAACGGATTCTGGCCTGAAGTTCCTCTACAGACGTCTTCTTATCTACGAAATCATCTGCGCCAGCATCAATGCCTTTCACGATCGAACTTTGGTCATTTCTAGAAGACAGTAGAACAAAAAAAATGTAACGTTCGCTAACTTTAGATTTTAATTGGCGACACAATTCAATACCATTAATTCCAGGCATCATTAAATCACTCAGCACAAACTGAATATCAGGGCGGTGGGTTAGCACTTCGAGCGCCGCTCGTCCGTCTTCAACAGCAAGCACTTCATAGCCTTGCTTTTCCAATGCACTGCTGATGTAAAGCAGTACTGTTTTACTGTCATCGACCAAAAGAATGGGTTTCATCTGCCTCCTTAAAGTGGTTGCTATACTGGCTAACGCAAAACACTAGTCACTGACTGCTCATTTCTAAAACGGCTGTAGTCTTCGGCTAATAATTGGTGTTGATATCGAGTGTAAGACAACGCTTCATTAGAAATTAGTATCTGATGCTCTTTTTCGATTAACTGACTTTGCAGCCTTTCAATCTGTTCATTCTGCTGTGTGTAATTGAGGTACAGTGCGAATAGACCAAAAACCGAAACCATTAACAGGGCTATTAGAATATTATTGATAGTTTTCACTTGAATATTCATGACCTCTCCTTGTCTATTATTAGACTTTCCATGATGAAAGAGAGCGTCTACGGACCAAGAGCTCAAGGCTCTAAAACGCAACGAAGCAAATTGAGGTTGTTTTTCCAATTATAGGCGATAGGAGAAAAAATAAGAAAAATCTGAAAAAATTTGAATATCCTGCTGAGTTAAGAATCGGTAAGGTGGTAGCAGCGAGCTATCATCCACTCGCTGCAATACATTAACTCTGAAATGCAGGTCTAGCTAAAATTTGGTTATACCATCGAGCAATGTTTGGCGACGTCGATAGCACATCAATTTCTAGGCCTTTAATTGCGAAACTGATCAAAATAAAGCCTGTTATATCGACGATAGTAAAATGGTCTACGGCGATAAAATCATTATGTTCAAGACGCTTGTCTAAGACAGGCAGAAATTCGTAGACGCGTTGTTTTGATTCTTCGCCCCATGCTTCAACACAACGTTCTCTGTCTCCATAAACTCCGGTCATGTTTCGAAACGCCTGAAATGCCGCATTTAGTCCTTGGAACTCCACCACACGATGCCACATTTCCACCTGAGCACGTTCGAGCTGGTTAGCACCAAACAGCGCCAGATCATTTTCAAACGCTTCATCTAGGTAGCGACAAATCGCCACACTTTCACAGATCGTCGTACCATCATCCAGTTCGAGCAGAGGCACTTTACCGTTCACGCTTTTCGATTTAAACGGTTCAGATAGGTTATCGCCCTCACGAACGTTCAGCGCAATTCGCTCAACCTCGCCACCGATTTCCTTTAGAAAAATGCTAACTCGCTTACAACTTGGAGTCATTGCGGTTTCATAGAGCTTCATTTCACATCCTTTTATCTTTTTCTAACCGATTGGTTAGGATATACTGTAGCCAGTTTATAAACGATCAGTCAAGAACTTCACTATCAAAAATTTTCAAACAGTTGTGGGTCTGTTTGCTGAGCGAGATTTTTGATGCAGTTTGTGAGTTCACATGAATTTGGAGGCTGATACCCAAGAATAGATGGGTATTCATCATATTGGTTCAGTTCGAACGCTAGAGGTTCTCTGTACCATCCCTCCAAAGCAATTTAATTACCCGATAAGCAGACCCAGGCAGGTAATTTATGGCAAGAAAAGCCAACTTCGACCGAGATGAAAAGCTTCTCGTGGCTATGGATGTGTTTTGGCGCAAGGGCTTTGCGAACACGTCTATCTCGGATCTCACCGACGAGTTGAACATCAACCGCTTCAGTCTTTACAACACCTATGGTGACAAGCAGCAGCTCTACTACGAAGCGCTCGATACTTACTTAAAAAAGGTCTCGCTACCGTCACTCAATGATTTGGAAAAAGACGACGCGTCTTTACCTGAGTTGGAATCGTTCCTTAAATCTTTTGCTGAGCTGCAACGCAAACGCAGCTGTGGGTGTTTTATTCAAAATGCGTTGATTGAGCACGCTGGTGAAGACGATGATGTACTGCGCAAAGGGCATTTTTTGTTTGACCATCTTATCGACATCATTGCGGATGCGCTGACCAATGCACAAAAAGAAACCTTAGTGCCGAAAACGCTGAAACCAGAAGAGCTTGCTCGTTTTGTTCTCAACAACATGCAAGGCATGCGCGTACTTGGCAAAGCCAAACGTTATGCCGACTTGGATACGGCGCTTTCCTGCTTGCTGGTTTTGATTAGGAAGTGACATGTCGATTGAAGTGATAGCAGTACGTCTTACCAAAGGCATGGACTTAAAGCTGAGCCTAGCGAAATTGGTCGAGCAGCATGGTATCAAAACAGGCTCGATTGCTTCATGCGTTGGCTGTGTCTCTCACCTCAACCTTCGTTTGGCAGGAGCAGAGAGTACGTTAACCAAACAAGAGCCATTTGAAATCGTCTCTGTGATGGGAACCCTAACGGCTGAACATCAACACGTTCATATCTCGGTGTCTGATTGTGAAGGACGAGTTTGGGGTGGGCATTTGCTGGAAGACACAGTGATTGATACTACCGCAGAATTGATCATCCACTCTTACTCAGAACTTGAGTTCACTAGAGCGATGGACGACTCGACTGGCTATACCGAACTACAAGTGAATCCTTCCAAATAATTAAAAGCTCCAGAGCCTTACAGTGTGGTCTCTGGAGCTTTACTCGCTTATCTCTTACGCTAAGCATTCACTCATATCGAGCAAGCTAATTTCGAGGATCATTCTTCGACTAAATAACAAACCTGATTATCGTCGACTGTTACTTGCCACGTTATTAGACAGTGCGCTTCGTTTTCTAAGCACTCCCCGCTCGTTAAGCTGAAATGCTGTTTGTACAGTGGTGACGCAACACACATCTCACCATCGATATCACCGACAATCCCTCGACTCATCACATAAGCCTTACCAATTGGGTCCCAATCTTGAACGGCGTAAACACCGTTATCAGGAATGTAGAATAACGCCACATGCTCGCCTTCAATCAATACAGTGGCACCGATAAACGGCATTAAGTCATCAAGCTGACACACTTTCACTTTGGTTAAAGCTGCCATTTACACCTCCTGTTTCACGGGAATACGCTGACCGCGCACACGTTGGTACGGCAAGACTTTGCTGCCCGACGTGCTGTTCAAGAAAGGACGGAAGCGTTGCAATTTTTGAGGATTATCCAACGTACTCTTCCACTCACACTGATAGGTATCTACGACTCGTGCCATTTGTTCATCCAAAGAGTCACATAGGTTGAGAGAGTCATCTAAAATCACTTGTTTAAGGTAGTCTAGGCCCCCTTCCATGTTCTCCATCCACACCGACGTGCGCTGCAAGCGATCAGCGGTGCTGACGTAGAACATCAAGACTCGGTCGATCATGGTGATCAACTCTGATTTGGATAAGTCGGATGCAAACAAATCTGCGTGTCTTGGTCTCATACCGCCATTCCCGCAAACGTATAAATTCCAGCCGTTTTCAGTGGCGATCACCCCAATGTCTTTACTTTGCGCTTCTGCACACTCGCGAGTACAGCCCGATACGGCAAACTTAAGCTTATGGGGCGCTCGCAATCCTTTGTAGCGGTTCTCTAACTCAATGGCTAATCCGACCGAGTCATCAACACCATAGCGACACCACGTAGAACCGACGCAAGATTTCACAGTGCGCACCGATTTGCCGTAGGCGTGCCCTGTTTCAAAACCAGCATCAATCAAGGTTTGCCAGATTTCAGGAAGCTGTTCTAACTGGGCACCAAATAAATCCACGCGCTGACCGCCAGTGATCTTGGTGTACAGATCGTACTGCTGAGCGACTTCACCTAGTACGATAAGTTTGTCTGGTGTGATTTCGCCGCCCGGAACACGAGGCACAATCGAGTAAGAGCCATCTTTTTGCAGGTTTGCCATAAAGGCATCATTAGAATCTTGCAGAGATTGATGCTGTGGCTCCATGATGTGTTCATTCCACAAAGAAGCAAACACAGATGCCGCTGTCGGCTTACAAATATCACACCCATGCCCTTTGCCATGCAGTGCAATTAAGGTGTCGAAGTCTTTGATTTGTTCCACTTGGCAAATATGGAACATCTCTTGGCGACTTAACTCAAAGTGCTCACAAAGGTGGTTGTTAACCTCTACCCCCATGGCTGCCAATTGAGTATCCAATACCGACTTGACCATATTGCTACAGCCACCACAGCCAGTACCGGCTTTGGTGTTGGCTTTAAGGTCTGTCAGGTTGGTAGTGCCGGCTTGAATCTCGGCAACTAAGTCGCCTTTTGTGACGTTGTGACAAGAGCAGATGATAGCGCTGTCTGGCATCTCTCCGTCCAGCATTCCGGTATCAAACAGCAGGTTCGCTGCGTGGTCTGGCAAGACAGTTTTGTTCAAATAACACTGTAAGAGCGCATCGTAGTCACTGTTGTCACCAACGAGAATCGCACCAAGCAATTGAGTGCCACTCGCATCAACCACCAGCTTTTTGTAGATGCCTGCGACCGCATCTTGCAAGACCATTTCTTGAGCGCCTTCGGTTTGCATTTGTGCATCGCCGATAGACGCCACATCCACCCCAAGCAGCTTGAGTTTGGTGCTCATGTCTGCACCTTTAAAACCTTCGCTTGGCATCCCAGTCAAGACATCGGCAGTGGTTCTCGCCATGGTGTAACCGGGTGCGACTAAACCAAAGATCTTCTGCTCCCAAAGGGCACATTCGCCAATCGCGTATATGTTCTCATCGCTGGTTTGGCATTGGTTATTTATCACAATGCCGCCTCGCTCACCGACCTCTAGCTCGGCCAATCTTGCCAACTCATCTTGAGGGCGAATGCCTGCGGAAAAGACAATCACATCCACTTCGAGAGGATCTTTGTCTTTAAACACCATACGATGCTTAGCCGTTTCACCATCGCAGATTCGTTCCGTACCCGTTGAGGTGTGAACGGTTAGCCCTAGCGCTTCAATCTTCTCTTTTAGCACTAAGCCAGCACCATCGTCTAACTGCACGGGCATCAGGCGGGGAGCAAATTCAATAACGTGAGTTTCTAACCCTAATAATTTAAGTGCGTTTGCCGCTTCTAAACCCAACAAGCCGCCGCCAATCACTGCGCCCGTTCTTGCGCCTTCACATGCTTTTTTGATTTGTGAAAGGTCATCAAGCGTGCGGTAGACAAACACGTTGTCTCGGTCTTTACCTTCAATTGGAGGCACAAACGGGTAAGAACCGGTCGCGAGCACAAGTTCGTCGTAACCCAGCACATCTTCACCATCAAGCAGAATGCGCTTTTGCTCTCTGTCGATGCCTGTTACTTGGCTGCCAAGTACGAGTTGGATGCCATGCATGTCGTACCATTCTTGGTTGCTCAGCATCAAATCATCATGAGACTTACCCGCAAACAAAGAGGACAACTGTACACGGTCATACGCGATAAAGCGCTCTGCACCAATCACAGTAATTCGGTGCTCCAAATGCGCGTTTTTCTGCACTAATTGCTCGACGAGATGTTGCCCGACCATACCGTTGCCTACCACAACGATGTGGCTCAATTCGTTCTTTACTGGAATCGTTAAAGGACTGTTCATCGCTGCCTCCTTATGCCGTTTGCGCTGCAGTTTTGGGTTTGTCTTCTTTCGAAGCAGGAATCTCGACTTTGGATTGCTTCTCGTAAAGGAACTTCAGCACCGCTTGTCGACACTTCTGATACTGCGCATCATCCGCCAGTGCGACACGCTCACGAGGGCGAGGTAGATTCACTTCTAACACTTCACCAATGGTTGCCGCCGGTCCGTTAGTCATCATCACGATTTTGTCGGATAGCAGCACCGCTTCATCCACGTCATGGGTAATCATGATGACAGTGTTGTTTAGCTCGGCTTGGATCTTCATCAGTGCATCCTGTAGGTGTGCACGTGTCAACGCATCCAACGCGCCAAATGGTTCATCCATCAGCAAAACCTTTGGTTGAAGTGCCAGTGCTCTTGCGATGCCGACTCGCTGCTTCATACCGCCCGAGATTTCATCCGGCTTTTTGTGCGCGGCATGCTGCATTTGAATCAACTCCAAGTAGTGATTCACTTGTTCCTGAATCCACGCTTTGCCCTTTTTGCCGGCAATTTGTTTTACTGCAAGCTCAACGTTTTGATACACGGTTAACCAAGGCAATAATGAATGGTTTTGGAATACCACTGCGCGGTCGGGTCCCGGCCCTGCCACCTCTCGTCCATCGACTATTACGCCGCCGTCTGTTGGCATGTGTAGCCCTGCGACTAAGTTTAATACCGTTGATTTACCGCAGCCAGAGTGACCAATTAGGGATACAAACTCACCTTTATTGATTTGTAAATCGACGTTCTTAAGCGCGATGAACTCGCCATCTGGCGTTGGGAATCGCATCCCTAAACGCGTTAGATCTAATAATGCTTTTTCCATGATCGTTTCCCTTATCTCAACGCTTGTTGTTTATTCCAAGACAGCCACTTTTGAAGTTGCAGCATGCCTCTATCGAGCATCAAACCGATAAAACCAATGGTGATGACTGCCACCATGATGCGCCCCAATGATGCCGAGCTGCCGTTCTGGAATTCATCCCAAACGAACTTGCCTAACCCCGGGTTCTGAGCGAGCATTTCTGCCGCAATCAACACCATCCAAGCGATACCTAAAGAGAGACGTAAACCTGTGAAGATCATTGGAATGGCAGAAGGTAAAACGATAGTGCGAATGTGCTGCCACCACGAAAGTTGGAGCACTTTGCTCACGTTGATTAAGTCTTTATCAACGCTCGTTACACCCACAGCGGTATTAATCAGCGTCGGCCATAAGCTACATAGCGCTACTGTGATCAGAGAGTTAATGAACGACTTAGCAAACATCGGGTCATCACTCACATAAGTGGCACTTACAACCATGGTAACGATGGGTAGCCAAGCTAAAGGTGATACGGGCTTGAGCAGTTGAATGATTGGGTTGAACGCTTGATACAGCCCTTGATTAAGACCAAGCACGATGCCAAGCGGAATCGCGATAATCGTCGCCAGCAGAAAGCCCGCGGTCACAGTCACTAAGCTAGTCACGATTTGGTCGAAGAACGTCGGTTTACCTGTGTAAGGACGAATCTTCACTTCCGCGTCTGGATTCTTCGCTAACTTCGCAGCATTGCGCTTTTCCTGACGCTCGATAAACGCTTGTTCCTTTTCTCGCTCTTGCCAATGGTCATCGACAAGGTTGCTGAACTGCTGAAAAGTTTGCACAGGTCCCGGTAGCGTACCTAATGAAGTTTGCACTTCTCTCGCCGCTAAGTGCCACATTGCCAAAAAGATCAGCAAGCCAATGACGGGCAAAAGCACCAGCCGACTTCGGTTCACTACCTGCTTAGCAGGAAACAGGGAAATGACATTACTAGACATACTCACTCCTAAGAAATTTACATCCTTGTTGCCACAAGCGAATTCCCTCGCCTGTGGCGTTTATCGTTATGGTTAAACCTTGTCTTTTCCTTTAAGCCCGATAGAGAACTTCTCTAGATATTTATTTGGCTCGCGACCGTCATAAACGATGTTGTCGATAAAGTGTGTTTGTGGCGCACGGAAACCATCTTCAGCACTGAAATCTGGGAAGTCTTTTTTGCTCAACACTCCATCTTCAATTAGCGCTTGAGCTGCTTGTTGGTAGATATCTGGACGGTACACCTCTTTCGCCACATCCATGTACCAATCATCGGATTTCTCGCTTGAGATTTGTCCCCAACGGCGCATTTGAGTCAGATACCAAATCGCATCGCTGTAATACGGATAAGTGGCGTTATGACGGAAGAACACGTTGAAGTCTGGCACGTCTCGTTTGTCGCCTTTCTCGTATTCAAATGTGCCCGTCATTGAGTTGGCGATAACTTCGGCATCCGCTCCAACGTATTCGCTTTTTGATAGCATCTTCACTGCTTCTTGGCGGTTGGCATTGTCGTTTTCATCCAACCAATGTGCAGCTCGAATCAAGGCTTTCACTACGCGAATGTGCGTGTTTGGATACTTCTCAGCCCAAGCTTTAGAAACACCAAACACTTTCTCTGGGTTGTTCTTCCAGATCTCGTAATCGGTCACGACTGGCGTACCGATGCCTTTAAATACGGCTTGTTGGTTCCATGGTTCGCCTACGCAGTACCCTTTGATCGTGCCCGCTTCCATTGTTGCTGGCATTTGTGGTGGCGGTGTAACACTCAAAAGAACGTCAGCATCCAACTGACCACTGTTGTCACCGGATTCTGGTGCATAAAAACCTGGGTGAATCCCACCTGCCGCTAGCCAGTATCGCAACTCATAGTTGTGCGTCGATACAGGGAACACCATCCCCATGTTGAACGGTTTGCCTTTATCCAGATAGCTGTCGACCACAGGCTTCAGTGCATCCGCTTTGATTGGGTGAACTGGCTTGCCATCTGGTTGCTTTGGAATGTATTGCTTCATCTGCTCCCAAGTATCATTGGAAACCGTGATTGCGTTGCCGTTCAAATCCATACTGAACGCGGTAATCACTTCTGCTTTTGTGCCGACACCAATCGTCGCGCCCAATGGCTGACCAGCAAGCATGTGCGCGCCAGCAAGTTCACCATCGATGACTCGGTCTAATAGCACCTTCCAGTTTGCTTGCGCTTCTAAAGTGACGTACAAGCCTTCGTCTTCAAAAAAGCCTTTCTCATAAGCAACCGCCAGCGGTGCCATATCGGTTAACTTAATAAAACCAAACTTCAGGTCTTCAATTTCTGGCTCACCCAACTCTGCCTTTACGCTGACCGTGGTGAATACCGATAACGAAATTGCTGACACTTTCAGCATCGAACTCCATTTCATTGGTTTGCTCCCATAAAAAAGCGCCACTACTCCGAAGAGCAGTAGCGCCGTTGCTAAGTCTACAATTACCGCCGTTGATAATTGAGATAAGCGATTCAACAATAAACCCAATTCTTCTAATCCAATTACTGTGCCAACTTATTTTTTACAGTAAATACAATAGATTAGTATATCTTGTCGTTTGTTATTCCCTGTTATTGCTTGCTGATAGTGCAACACGCACCACGTTAGAAAACGCACCCTAACCCCAAAGTGGTAGAACAACTAATCCAACACTTCCAAAGTAGTTATCAAATTCTTGGCAACCTGTGCGAGCGTTTGGCTCGATTGCATGGCAGATTTTCTAAGCGCTTTATAAGCCTGATCTTCATCAACGCTGTGCATCTTCATAAGCAGACCTTTGGCTTTTTCCACCAGCTTGCGCTCTTCGATCTTATGGGTCAGCGATTCAATTTCAGATTGCATACTTTCGAATTTCGCTCTCACTAGTGTCGCATGTTCAATCCAAGGCTGAAGCGCAAACTCACTATCGTGCGGCATGAGCACATAGTCCATTTTTTCTGATAACCGATTGATATCATTAGATGATAACTGCTTTAAGACGATAAGAAGTGGTGCCGATTTTCTGCGGCAGAAATCGACGATCAAACGCAGTTCCGCGGTTGGTTGCTGCCATCCAACCACAACGCTTGCCGACGGTTCTCGTTGCATTAACGTTTCTAGTTGTGCCAATTGGCAACCGATGATGTTGTCGTAATCTTTGCTCAATAAGCCGGACAATCGAGCCTGCTCTTGTAGGCTATCACAGCACACTATGATGGGTGTTTTTGACGTTGATTGAGTCATGCACATTCCTTGTTTATATCTCACTCACTAAGAGAGACATAACAAGGAATGTGCCAACTAAAGCTGAAGCGTTTTAACTAGAGGCAAGATGTTCTTTGAAGAAGCCGAGTGTGCGCTCCCAAGCGAGTGCTGCTTCTTCCGGTGCGTAGCGTGCTGTTGAGTCGTTATGGAAGCCGTGGTTGACGTTCTCATACATTAACGCTTGATACTGTGCGTCGGTTGCGATCAATTGCTGCTCATAAGCAGGCCATGTGTCGTTAACACGCTTATCGAGCCCTGCAAAGTGAATCATCAACGGCCCTTTGACTTGCTTTTGGATCTCTTGCGCCGCTGGCGTTCCATAAAAAGGCACACCTGCATCGAGCTCTTCAGGCATTACCGCTGCAAGCATATTGACAATGTATCCACCGAAGCAGAATCCAACCGCGCCCAATTTACCGTTGCCGCCCTCGTATTGTTTGAGGAAGTTAGCGGCTGCAATAAAGTCTTGTTCGATCTTGGCTCTGTCCATCTCTTTCTGCATGGCGCGACCTTCATCGTCGTTCCCCGGATAGCCGCCGAGTGGATAAAGTGCGTCTGGAGCGAAAGCAATAAAGCCGTCTTTTGCAAGTCGTCTTGCGACATCTTTGATGTATGGGTTTAGACCTCGATTTTCATGAATCACCAACACTGTCGGCGATTTTAAGGTCTTCTTTTGTGGCACAACCAAATAGCCGCGACCTTCTCCATGTCCATTTGGCGAAGCAAAGGTTTCGTAAGTTGCTTTGATGTCAGGATCGTTAAATGAAACTTGTTCTGCGAGTGCGTAATTCGGGGTTAGCGCATCGACCAGTGCTGTCATGCTAAAGCCAAGCACCGCAAGGCCACCCAGCCTGTTAAGAAACTCACGGCGCGTGATTTTTCCGTGGGCGTATTCGTCGTACCAATCGAAGGCTTCTTGCGGGATCGGATGAGAAGCCTTTTCACTAGGAGTGGTATGCTTTAGAACCATTATCCATGTCCTCTGTGTCTTACCATATGGGATTTTCTCATTCTCAAACGCGAAGCTAAAAACGAACGCGATTGAGGCTAAAACTGCGGTTTCACCACTCTGATACGGAGCAAGGTGGTGAAACACATCATTGGCGAGCTAGGATCTTTTACCTTCTTCAAACAATAGATAATGGATTCAGATTCAACAACTTTGCGTCGTTGGTTTTACATTAATTGACAATAGTGCGTTATTGCAGGCCGCAATAGGCTTGCCAGTAAGAGAAGGCGCGTTCGAATGCTTTTTCCCTGTCGTGCATTTGTGCAAACAAGACCACTGTCATTGTGGCAAGAACCGTATTTGCCATTTGGTTCATGTCGTCTTCTGACGTTCCAAACGGGCAGTTTGCAGGCATTGGCACCTCAGACAGCATTTGTTCCGTCCAGTAATGCGATGTCACGCCGCTTGTTTGGCTTAACCATACGGTTTGGCTTACTTTCGGGTTGTATTCTGACTCACCCGATTGTCCTTTGAATGACACAACAGCGTGAGCGGTTTGACCAATCTCGTATTCAACTTCAGCATGAAGTTGTTGGAACCCCGGATGGAAGCTACCACGAATACCAACCGTCGCCTGCCCCGGATTCAGTGCTCGAACCACGGTATTAATCGGCGTTCTAAGCCCATAACGGTTCTTCCAACCGATCATGGTTTCTGCTTGGGGTGCAAACGAACTCAGCGGCAGATACACGATGTTTTGTGTGTCTAAGACACGTTTTGCGTCTTCGGCTGATTCCGCTTTCTTGATAGCAAACTTGTCGAGGTAATCTTCTGCGTGTAAACGACCAGATTGACGGTCGTGATAGCCGTGCATCAGCACTTTATGACCATTATCGGCGAGGATTTTCGCTGCCAACAGGTGCCAAGGCTGACCTGCCGCTTCACGTTTGCCTGCATAACATGGCCAATCAATGTCTGCACCAATAGCAGGCATGCGGGATTGGAATGCTTTCACAAAGCCAGCGATTTCTTGTTGAGTTTCGTTCTGTACACGGATCAGCATCAATAACATCGCCATCTGATCGTCGTCGCACTCACCGTTTAGGTATTCATCCATAACTCGAAACGCTTGGTCAAAGTTCAGTGGTTTTCTACCACGTTCGCCACGACCGACTGTTCTGATACATTCCAAAATGCTGCTCATATTCCCTCGTATTCCGTCACTGACTGTACGGTTTCTGTTAGTTGTTCGCGCAGTTTGACAACTTCTCCCATCACAATCAATGCTGGGCTCACGCCTTTAAGTGTAATCGATAAATCATTGAGCTGATTGAGTTGTGTAACGTGCACTTGTTGTTGAGGGCTGCAACCATGAGTGATGATCGCGACAGGGAAATCTTCTCTCAAACCGGAGTTGATTAAACCCGTTTGTATTTGCGATGATTTTTCTAACCCCATATAGAAGACTAACGTTTGTCCGCTTTGCATCAGTTGGCTCCACGCTTCAAATGCGCCTGTTACCACTTGCCCCGTCACAAAGGTAACGCTACGAGCAACGCCACGATGAGTCAGCGGAATCAAGCTGTTTGCTGAACATCCAATCGCAGCGGTAATGCCGGGAATGACTTCGTACGCGATTGAGTGTTTGACGAGTGCTAACGCCTCTTCACCTCCACGGCCAAATACAAAAGGATCTCCCCCTTTTAAGCGTACAACTCGCTTTCCTTGTTGAGCGAGCGATACCATCAAGTCACAAATTTCTTCCTGACCAATACTAGGTTGTCCGCATCTTTTGCCCACGTAAATCCAATCGGCTTGTGGCGAAGCCAACTCCAAAATATCTTTGTTAACCAAACGGTCGTACAACAGTACCTCTGCCGACATAATCGCTTTCACAGCCTTTACCGTTAACAAGTCAGGATCGTGCGGCCCTGCTCCAACAATCGAGACAAAACCTTTGTGGTTCGCGTCCAGGTCTACTGAATGGTCTTCTAAAAGTTGGTTCAGTTTGCTTGCTTGATCATGCTTAGAAAAGCGAGACGAGCGTTCTTGTTTCTGACTCGCTTGTCCTTTCTTAAACCAAGACTTTTGATAAGGCGCTTCCATGTGCTTATCCTCTTTATGACTTACTTTATTTGAATCGCCAGACTTTGCTGGCTCGCTTGCTGTTTGCCCTTTTGATGCTGATGGCTGTCGACCATTTGTTTGATTTGAGAGACGCACGAGCCACAGTTAGTGCCGCATTTGAGTTTGTTTTGAAGTTGAGTCAGTGACGTGCAGTCTTGTTTCTCCATCGCGTCATGTATTTGTTTATCGGTGACACGGAAACAACTACAAACCAGTTTGACGCTGCTTTGCGATTGAGTGATGGTAAGCAGTTGCGATAGCGCCATCGGTTTGCCAATCAAGCCGGTAAAGTTGGTGTAGTCAGTTTGAATCGGTTCACTAGACACCACCAAAACAGAGCGAATGATACGAACGTCTCCAACAAGGTCGTAATCCACCGCGAGCCAACCTTGGGCAATATCTATCGTAATTCTGCGGCTCTTTTCCGTTCGACAAAAACTCTGCTTCTTTGGTCGCTTATCGTGTGCAAAGCGCCAAATACCCAAATTGCTTTCTGCTTGAAATGCGCTGTAGAGAAATTTACCGGAATCAAACTGTGTACCGATGAACATACCGTAGGTTTTGACCGCGGCGTCTTGCACTTCAACATAAGACGACTTAAATGCAGGTTGCCCAGAAATAGGGTCTTTTGCGCTGTTTACTATCACATTAACACTGCTTTCACCGCCATATCGACCCGCCCAGTGCATTGACATAAACAACTCCTGAAAACCCAAACCTTCATCAATGGCAACTTTGGCATAAATACCGGTGTTTGAAGCAGGCTGAAACAGCTTGGTGAGTTGTCCTGCTTTTAAGCGATTTTGAGTAGCAGAGAGTGTGTTCATGTACACGGTTGGTTCTAACTCTGAGGCGGCAAGGTGTGCGATATGCCCTGTGCGCGTCATAGTATGCCATTGGTCACGTTGCCTGCCCGTATTGAGCCACCAGCCTTTTGTTCTTTCTAAACGCGTTGGAGATTCACTGGTTACGACAAAACTCGCTTTACCATCTGGGTGCGAATAGATGCCATCAGCAAAAGGACGCTCTCCTCCCCATTGTGTCGGCACCCACTCTTCGTATTCTTGCTCGGTTAAGTTGGCGTATTGAGAAAGATCTAGCTTCAATGGCGAATCTGCATTCATACCTGTCATCGCCGCATATTCCCTGAATACCGCCCGCTCAGAAGTAAACGCAAAGCCATTTTGTGTCTTTTCCAATGCACACAGAGCTTGTCCGACTTGGCTTATCGCCCACCAATCTGATTTTGCTTCACCCGGAGGCATTTGAAACTGGCGCTGCCTTGAAAGTCGACGCTCAGAGTTGGTGACCATGCCTTGCTTCTCACCCCAACCAGCGGCGGGCAGCAACAGATCCGCGTAATGCGCTACATCCGAATCCGCTGTGATATCGGAAACAATCACAAACGGACAGATCTCTAGTGCACGTTTTATCAATTGGTTATCTGGCAAAGAGACAACGGGATTGGTTGCCATGATCCACAGAACTTTAATCTCACCACGTTCTACCGCCTCAAACAGCTCAACGGCTTTTAAACCGGGCTGAGTGGCAATTTCTGGCGAATCCCAAAACGCCTGCACTTGCTTGATAGACTCTGCGTCAAAAGCGCGATGAACCGCTAATTGATTTGCCAATCCACCGACTTCTCGTCCGCCCATCGCATTCGGCTGACCTGTAATAGAAAACGGCCCGCAACCTGACTTGGCAATTTTGCCTGACGCCAAATGTGCATTAATAATGGCATTGCCTTTATCGACACCATTTTCGGCTTGGTTAACTCCTTGGCAAAACAGAGTGATTGCGGTTGGGCTTTGCGCAAACCAATGGAAGAATGTCGTGAGTTTTTCTTCCGAAATACCAATGGAAGACGATAAATTAGTGACATCGTAACGCAAATCAGAAACTTCTTCTGCAAGCGCATCAAACCCGTCGGTATAGGAATTTATGTATTCAGAATCAACGCATTGCTGCTCAACAAGAAACTTAAGCAGCCCATTAAAAAGTGATACATCCCCATCATTTTTAATCGGTAGATGCAAATCCGCTTGCTGCGCGGTGACCGTTTCACGCGGGTCAATAACCACCAGTTTGAGATTAGGATTGTTCTCTCTCGCTTGTTGAATACGTCGAAATAAAACAGGGTGTGTCCAAGCGGTATTCGCACCGCAAATTATCAATAGCTCAGTCTTATCAATATCATCGTAATTGACGGGAACGACATCTTCACCAAATGCTCGTACATGAGCCGCAACCGCCGAAGACATACACAAACGCGAGTTCGTATCGATGTTTGCGCTGCCAACATAGCCTTTCATGAGTTTGTTGGCGACGTAATAGTCTTCCGTCAACAACTGGCCTGACACATACATAGCGACGGAATCAGGTCCAAACTCCGCTTTCGCTTGATGAATCTTTTCTGCAATCAGATCCGTGGCTTGTTGCCATTGCACTTCTTGCCCTTGAGGTCGTTGCTTGGTGACAAGCTTTGGATACAGCAAGCGCGAAGGCATATTCAAGCTCTCTGCCAGCGCGACGCCCTTTACGCACAGTGATCCCGCATTTGCAGGATGACACGCATCCCCAACGATTCCTTTCGCATTGACCTCGACACCACATCCAACACCACAATAGGGACAAGTGGTTTTTTTGCATCCTTGCGACATAACACCTCCAGTGCGATTCAGCCCAACTTACTAGCAAAAAAAAAACCTCTCCCGAATCGAGAGAGGCAGCAATGCCTTTAACGCTGTTAGTACATTTTCAAAAAGTAATACCCTATACCGCTCTCGCCTGCTATTGAGAGCGGCGCATCGAGTTATCGATGAACGTTTATGTAAAGCAAGTGAGGTGCCAAAATTAAAAACCTTTACTATACAACGAGTTAGCTTAAAACCAATTATAGCAACGTAATGCTACGCACTGATTGTGTGCAAATTTCGGTCATTATCGTGCAGTATTACTTTACTAATTCCATGACTAACCTGGATTCTTCGTCACCAAAATAATGCGCTTCTTCTTCTAACGTTTTAAAGCCAAGGGAGAGGTATAAAGACAATGCAGGTTGGTTCTTAGGATCGACAGTCAATTTCACGCTTGAGCCTAACGTCAACGGCGCAATAACGTTTTCAAGGAGGGAACGCGCAATACCTTTACCTCTATGTTGAATATCGACGGCCAATGACATGATCCAATATTGATGTGCATTTGTGCTAGTCGTTAGCAATATATACCCTGCGACCTGCTCTCCCTCTTTTGCTACCAGTAAGCTCTCTCCCCAACAATCAAAAGCTTGCCGAAAGAAAAATTGAGGATAGGCGTGTTCTCCAAATAAAGTATTTTCGAGCTTATATATGGCAAATAAGTCCTCTTTTTGCGCAGACAAGATGTCCATTCAATGACTCCTTCTTTAACATGAATGGCAGCAGTATACCTAAATCTCATCTAAATGACGGGACACAAACATCTCAATTAAGTGCTTAAGAAATGTAATATTCTTCCTGAAAATTAGGCCTAACTCACTTAGAACATACATCTGTGATTAAGTTTTAACCACAAAATCAAAAACCACACAAGATGAAAATTTCAACACATACAACCATTAAACAAATTAAATTTAAGAACTTTATTCTGGTTTATTGAAAAATTCATAGTTGGATAATTTACAACCACACCAAATCCACAGCATTATTCACCAAGCTTCGCATGTGATAATAAACACTAAAACCTTTACCATTTTCAGCATTATTATTTTTATAAAAGCGAGTTTTAAAGTGAAAGAATCTCGAAATGCCTTAAATCCTAGTGAAATAAACACAACCACAGCTTGGTCAAAACATGATACACATTGGGTTCTTAGCCTATTTGGAACGGCCGTTGGCGCAGGCATCCTGTTTCTGCCAATTAACCTTGGGATTGGTGGTTTTTGGCCTTTAGTCGCGATGGCAGTACTTGCTTTTCCAATGACCTATCTTGCGCACCGTGGCTTAGCTCGTTTTGTACTATCTTCTAAGATCAAAAACGCAGACTTCACTGATGTAGTGGAAGAGCACTTCGGCGCAAAAGCAGGCCGTTCTATTTCACTGCTGTATTTTCTTTCGATCTTCCCGATCCTGTTGATATATGGGGTTGGAATAACAAACACAGTAGATAGCTTCATGGTAAATCAGGCTGATATGGCTTCTTTACCTAGACCTTTGCTTTCTGGCGTACTAGTGTTTGCACTAATTGCTATTATGATGGCGGGTGAAAAAGTAATGCTACGGGCCTTTGCCATTATGGTGTTCCCACTTGTTGCCATTCTTGCCTTTCTATCATTTTACTTAATACCGAACTGGACCATGCCTGTCATGGATGTGCCAGAAGCGTCAGCTTTTGCTAGCACTATGTGGTTAGCAGTTCCTGTAGTGATTTTCTCGTTTAGTCACGCAGCTGCAATTTCAAGCTTTGCAAATGTACAACGTCGCCATTACGGTAAGCAGGCAGATGCCAAATCCGAAGTTATTCTTCGTCGCACTAGCATCATGCTGATTGCCTTTGTTCTTATTTTTGTATTTTCCTGTGTGCTAACACTGTCACCTGAACAATTGGCTCAAGCAAAAGAACAAAACGTATCCGTATTGTCTTACTTAGCGAACGCAACCGATAATCCATTTATTGCAACACTTGGTCCTTTAGTAGCGTTTGTTGCTATCACTTCATCTTTCCTTGGGCATTTTTTAGGTGCGCGTGAAAGCTTAAATGGTTTAATTAACAAGCATTTTAACCTATCTGAGAAGCGTGTTGATCGTATCAGCGTGGCAGCACTGTTCTTCTCAATCTGGGCGGCGGCGATCATGAACCCAAGTATTCTTGGTATGATGGAAGCATTGTCAGGGCCTGTTATTGCAATGATCTTATTTATTATGCCAATGTTAGCGGTGTATAAAATCGAGGCGATGAAACAATATCGAGGAAATGTCTCTACTTACTTTGTTCTAGCAGCAGGCATTGTGGCGGTAAGTGCATTGATTTTTAGCTTCTTCAGCTAATAACTAAAGACTAGCTTGGATTTTCAGGGGAATACCTTACACAAGGTTAAGGTGATTCCCTGAATTTTCTTACTCTTTAAAAGGTAATCATCGTTACCCTTGGCTCTTAAATAAGAGCGAAAACACCCGCAATCATAAGTACTGAAGCGATGCAGGTACGGCCGATAATGCCGAAGTGCGAAGGTTGAATCATTTCATTATGCATAGTTAATCTCCTATTTATTATAAATAGCCATTTTTTATTGGCTTAATAACACTATGTCTAATATCCAGTTTTTTAACAACCCATACAAACATTAAATATTTATGACAGAAACGTAATTTTTTACACTTCACCCTGATTTCGAGCGATGAATCCGCGGCTTAAATCATTAGATTGAGTCCACCGAATATGCTCACTTACCTTCCATCGTTACCCTACCTATGCCATCTTCCAATCATTACATAAGTTTTCAATAGATTTTGTTTTTATAAATCATAATATTATAGAGATCCTGCTCGTCTCTCACTCCCAAAACACTTTGCCACTGGGAATCCATCCGCACTTAACCAACAAGAAATGGTAGACTTAACTGGTATTCGGTTAAGAGATCACATTTTATTAATACGCTCATGCACTTCTCAATTAAAAAACTGGCTTGCGCACTTTGTACTGCACTTGGACTTTTCTTGCATCCCACCAACGTACTGGCGAGTACCGAAAAGCAAGCTTATCTGGAAGAACACATTTCAGCAGAAAGCAAGCCCATGTTAAAACTCTACTTTCGCTCGATGGGTAAGCCGCGATCAATTCAAAAAGATGAGTTAAATACGCCACAGCATGCATCAGCGGAGTCTCTTGCTCTGTATTACTTTGCACGAAAGTACCTTAAGCGTTACGAAGGCGTTCCATTACCGAAAGATATGCCCGATTTAATCGAATTCGGTAAAAAGCACCATTTGGAATGGGTCGTCGCTGAAGCACAGCTCAATAAGGCAGTAACAATGATTGAACAAGACGATAACTGGAACGCAGAATTGTTACTCCATGACGTTGTTTCTACAGCCCGTGATCTTGGTTATCTAGCATTAGAAGGCCGTGCTTACCGCTGGTTAGGCAATCTAGAAGTATCTCGAAATCAACTACGCAGTGGCCTAAAATATTATCGCAATGCCTATGAGTTATTAGAAAAAACAGTATTTGAAATACAAGTCGCGATGACACTGAACAACATTGGGACGGTCTACATCGACGCATCAGATTGGGCTCGGGCCAAAAGTTACCTAACGCAAGCTCTCGACACTTACCTAGAGAGCGAATATCAATACGATAATAGCTTTTTTATGGGGGTTATCTACGCAAACCTTAGCATCGTTCACTCGAGCCTCGGAGATAACAAAAAAGCGGAATATTATTTCAATGAAGCCATTCGACTTTCAATGCAAACGGGGTCGGACACAGTCAAGCACCACTCTTTATCCAGCTTTTCACAAATGTTGAGCTCGGTAGGAAAAATTGATGATGCATTAATGGTCGCACAGCGTTGCGTAGACCTGCCCACTCCAAAAAATCTAGAAATGCTAAAAACGTCTTGTTACGAGGCATTTGCAGAGGCTTACCTCGCAAACAAACAATACGATAAAGCTATTACAACAGCGCTTAACGTTCTAGAACAAACCAAGTCAACCAGTGAATTAGAGCTGCGGCAACGTATTGATATGCTTTCGGTACTGGTAAACGCTCATCAAATTCTTAATGACTATGAAGCTGCTTTTCATTATTTAACCCAATTAAGAGAGCTAGAGGCTGAGTTTTCTCATCATATTCATGGTGAAGAGATGATTAACATTAAGTTTGATCTCGAAGCTAAGTTAGCCCAGAAAGAACTCAAATTGCTAGAAACAAAAAATGCGCTACAAGCGTCTGAACTGCGTTCGCAGCGCTATCGAGAAATGTTCTACTTTATCGCTATTACGGCAATTGGTGTCGTTGGTTTTCGTTACGTACTGCGCGTTAGACGTATTAATAAAGCACTTACTCAAGAAAATACTACCGATCCATTAACTCAACTGCATAACCGTCGCTATCTTCACATTTGGTTGGACAAAATGGCTCGTAGAAGCCCAGATAGAACATTTGCCTTAGCAGTTTTAGATGTTGATCATTTTAAAACCTTTAATGATCAATATGGACACGATATTGGCGATAAAATGCTGACTCATATTGCCACGCTATTTAATGAATCCACTCGCTCTGGTGACCTACTCATTCGTTGGGGTGGAGAAGAGTTTGTCCTATTATTCGAAGTACAGCGAGTTGAAGATTGCGCTAAGTTTTTGGAGCGATTGAGATATACTGTTGAAAACACGCCATTGGTGGTTGACTCTAAACCATTAAGCGCGACAATTTCCCTTGGAGCAGTGGACAAACTGTCGGCACAAATAATTAAACAAGAATGGGATCAGTGGTTTTTCTTGGCAGACCAAGCTTTGTATGATGCGAAGCAAGCTGGCAGAAACCAGTTCATCATTCACCCTACATCATAAAAAAGCACACATGAAAAAAAATCTAATCATTATTACTTTTGCGCCTCTATTTCTTATGGCGTGCAGTAATCAGCAAGCATCTCAACTGGGAATGCGCAGCAGCAGTGTCAATGTATATGCCCAGCAAATGAGTAACACTCAACTATGTGAAACTCTCTACTACAACCGTGCAACCAACCAAACCAAAGTGGCGATTGGTGCTGAGTTCAATCGACGTGGATTAAACAAAAAGTGGTGTGATAAAGAATTCGATAAGTTGTACATTAAAAAGTGGATTGATAACGTGCTGCCTAAAGAAAAAGCCGAACCTAAGAAACCAATAGCAACTATTCAACCCGCTTCAACTAAATAACTCCCCTCTTGAAGCAGACGGTACACTCGTATTTTCTGCTTTTCACTTTTCATGCATGCTCGATGCGACATATAAAAACCTCATGGTTTCAGTAAATTAACAAAGACTTATGTTGTCCATCGAACTTTTAATGTAAACAAGTTGTAAATGGTTTTCGTCCTTATTCTTTGTCGTTAGCTTTGTTTGTTCCTGTTAGCGGAATATGAAACAGGAACTAAAAAATTCCAAACAAAGACATGAGGTCAAAAATGGAAATACGCATTAATCGCCTATTTGCTGCTATGTTGGCAGTAGGCATTGCACCTGCCGTCTCGGCGTTTGATCCACTCTATTCTGAACAATGGCACTTAGACAACACGGGGCAAACTGCGTTTGCGGCTAATCCTGCTGTTGCTGGGAACGACTTAAACACTAAGCTCACTCAGGCAATGGGGATTGCAGGTGTTGGTGTGAAAGTTGCCGTTATTGATTCTGGAGTGCAGATCGATCACCCCGACCTTGCAGGTAATATAGTTACAGGTAGCAGAAACTTCGTCGAAGACTCTTCATTCCCACCAAGTTATCCGGTTGATACTAATGGTCATGGCACTGCTGTAGCCGGTTTGATTAGCGCCGTCGGCAACAACGGTGAAGGCGGACGCGGTGTCGCTTCTCACTCTTCCCTCATCGGTTTTAACTGGTTAGCCAACCAGACATTAGAAGGCTGGTTAATCTCCCATGGCATGGACCCAGCAACACGCGATGTTCGCGTATTTAACCAAAGTTACGGTTTCAGCCCTATAAACCCGATTACTTTTGATGAAAGCGACCCTCAGCTAAAACTTGAAATGGACGTGATGAAAAACGTCAGCAACAGTAACGCCTGGGGTCGAGGTGCTGTATTTGTAAAGTCAGCAGGTAATGGTTACCGCTATTTCAATGCAGGGCGATTCTTCGTATTGCCAAGTAACTTCTTTGCTGGTGGAGACAATCAAGGCTTACCGATGCACAACTCTGCTCAGTCTTATGATAACGCCAATTACTTCAATTTAGTCACTAGTGCACTACGAGCGGATGGTACGCGAGCGAGTTACTCATCGGTGGGTTCGAACGTGTGGGTTGCAGCACCAGCAGGTGAATATGGGCAAGATTTCCCTGCTATGGTCACCACTGATTTAATGGGTTGTGAAGAAGGGCAAAATACCAGTGAAGGCCTTGGCATTAATGGGTTACACGGCGGAACGGAGCTCGATCCGAACTGTAACTATACCAGTACGATGAACGGAACCTCATCGGCTGCGCCAAACACATCGGGTGCCATCGCGGCAATCATGTCAACCAACCACGCACTTTCTGCTCGTGATGTACGTGCTTTACTAGCGGAGACAGCAAAAGTAACGGATAAAGCGCATCCAGGCGTACAGCTTGAATTTACTAACCATAAAGGTGAACAGGTTAGCTACGAGGCCATTGCCCCTTGGCAAAAAAACGCAGCAGGCGTAGATTTCCATACTTTTTATGGCTTCGGCGCTGTAGATTTAGATGAAGCGATGCAACGTGCTCGCATGACGAATCGTGTTTTACCAGCTCAAAGCATTACGCCATGGGTTCATAACGCTACAGAAGTAAGTGTACCCGATGCAAGTCTAGTTGGTGGTTCTTCAAGTATCGCCATTGCCGATGAGCTGACAGTAGAATCCGTTCAGGTGACATTGACATTGGACCACGCTCGTCTGCCCGACTTAGCTATCGAGCTCATTTCGCCATCAGGGACTCGTTCCGTTTTGCAAACACCGCGCAATGGTCTTGTTGGTCAATCTCTTGATCCAACGATTACAGGCTACAAAGATCAATTAATGTTGTCTAACCAATTTTATGGCGAAGATGCAAAAGGCGAATGGACGTTGCGAGCAATAGATACGAACGGCGATGAAGCCTATTCTTACATTGCATATTTCAACTCTTCCACCATCTATGACGTTCCGATGGCAAACAACGCTCAACCCGGTGTTATTAAGAACTGGTCGATGCGCATATTTGGACACTAAGGAGTCAATAACATGAAATACAAATCATTTTCTATGCTGGCTCTCGTTATCATGACGTCGAGTGTATACGCAGAGCAACAGCTCTCTCAACAACCTGCACCAGAACTGTTTGTGCCATCAGAAGCGGTTGAGATTAATGGCCAAGACTATCGAAAAGTGCAAACTGGCACTGTTAGAACCCTATCTGAAGACGTAAAACTTCAAGCGGGTGATGAGGTGTTTAAGAATGCGTTTAGTAACGTATCCAAAGCCACTGGACTGGTTTACATCACCGTAAACAATCCTAACGAAGCGAAAGCAGTCGCCAAAGAGTTAAAATTAGAAGTTATCTTCGCAGAGGGGGAATCAGCGGTGTTAAAAGCATCTCAAGATCAAGATCTGCTAAGTATTAGCGACTACCTAAACGCAGACAGCCGGGTAAAAGCGTCTAAAATTGAACTAAACAGCGGTAAATACCGTGCACAATAATTCTCTAACAAGAGAAGTTGGCCTGTAAAACCATGCCTCAGCGATTGCTGAGGCATTTTTATGGGTAGTAACAGATAGGCTATTATTCTTTAATAACATTTCGCATAACCAGTATGATACCTAAACACCCTACTCGCCTGCGCCTGTCATTTCTTAAACAAAATAATTTCCGTTCTTAGCTCTTCTTCCGTGGTTTCCTTCGGGCTATTCAGATAGCGTTCGATTCCTAAAGGACTGGTTTTGACTTTCATACCACTCTGACGAACCAAGTTCATCGCTAAAGCCCATGCATTTCCCAAAAACTGATATTCACCTCGGTGTTCAACGACAAATGTTTCACTCTCAGGAATGGTACCAGTAACCGCCCCTTGAGGCGCTGGTACTGAGTTATGAAGAGGAAAGCAAGTGATAAACTCGAATGTACCTTTCTGCATATCCATCGACTGGTAATAACAAAACAATTCACCATTCACGGATAGGGTTTCGTCACTAATTAACTGTTCTAGTTGCTGAACATGCTTCTCAATTACCGAACCTAATTCCTGCAAGCTAGCCACACCCTTGATCCCAATGTAATGAATTTGAGGCAACGTTCGGTTACCAATTTCGGCTAAGTCTGAATGCACTCGTCCGGTTTCAAGCTTACTTTTAAGCATGCGTAACCCACGTTGATAATCCATCTCTATCATCGACTTAAACATACTTTTCAGAAAGAACAGATACCAAGGGACGCGAGATTGCATTTGCCATTCGACTAAACAGCCATTTTGTGACGGCGTCACGATTAGAGTCACCTTTCCATGGCTCTTGATTGGGCGAAAGAAATGCAGCTCCATATCTAATCGATGCTCTTGAGTACTTTCCAGTACAATCGCGCCAGTCCCAATACGCTGACCATTCCATTGATAACCAGCTCCAACGTGGCCCTGATTATCACTAAATGTCAGCTCGCAGCTTGGTTCAAGAATGATCCATGGTGACCAGCTGGGCCAGTTATTGAAGTTCTTGAGATAGCCAATAATTTCACTTTGATTCTTATTAATTTCAATACTTCGGCTGACCTGATAAGAGAGCATAACGGTTCCTCGAGTTTCCGCTTCACTAACTTCAGTCTAATTCAAATTCCAGTTTTTTCTTGTTTGACTGCGGGTTAGATGCGTACGAAAAGAAAAATCCAGAGCGTTAATTCTCACTTGAATCAATACGCGCAAAGCTAAGAGCAGAACTCCACTTTTGCACTAAATCGAACACCATCATCGTCCAGTACTAACGCCCATCCCATCCGTTCACATATTCGTTGTACGATAACAAGCCCACAACCATAACCAGCGTTGTACGTCTCGTTGCCATCGTGACGATTTAGGATCTTAAGCGCATGACCTTTCAACTCAATTTCAATATCTCCCACACTATAGCTAAAGGCGTTTTTAATCAGATTGTTGATAACAATGGTCACAAAACTCTCTGGTGCTTTCACTACACCACTATGTTGTTCGTGCAAAGCGTAGTTCGAATCTTGCTTGGCAAATAAAGGAGCCAGCTCTTCCAGTTGTTTTTGTAAACAAGTAAGAAGCTGATGCTCTCCGTAATGTTGAGGCTCTATTTTCTCTTTACCAAGTAAGAGAAACGCTTCTGTCAGTACACGCATCTCGTCACAAGCTGACTGCATCCTCGTGATGGCTTTTTGCGCAACTCGAGGTTGATCAGGAAGACGCGTCAGAATGTCTGTTGAGCCTTTAATCACCATGATTGGCGTTCTCAACTCATGCGATGCAAAACGGCTAAATTCTTGTTCTCGTTTGAAATAGCCCGCGATATCGTTCTTATTATCCAGCAAAGTCTGCTCTATCTGGCGTGTTTCGCTGAACTTAGTTTCAACTTGGAAAGCGGGTTGATCCGGTGACATTTGGCTAATTTTGTCTTCAATTTGCGCTAATGGCCGAGACAATATTCGCACCATGTAAATGCCATACCCAACCATGACAAATGAAAACAAACCACCGAGCAGCAGCGTAAACTGATGCAGCGAGCTTTCGTATTCGTCCAAGTAATCATCTGAGTCATCTTGAAATACAATGTACATAAGCCCCTTCCCTGAGGGGTGGTTCAATACAACAAAGTGTTTGTCTTCTTCACCAAGCAGGTATTCGTAAAAACCAGGTGAAGTAAAAGAGAGCAACCAATCGGGTGTCGGTGCTTCACTCCAATATGAGTTGAATTCCAATACGTTTGGCAATGGCGCATCCCAGCCCTGTTTCTCGAAATTCTCACTATAAAGCGCAGCTTCAGTATCTAGCCAGTGATGTAAACTCAGCACTTCCAGTTTGTTTTCTGCCACATAAATCAGCGACCAAAAAAGAGTAAACATCACAAACGTCATGACCCCAAAACCCCAACGGATCTTGCGATAAATGCTTGGATATTCGTTATGCTTTAAGTCGGTAACCTTGTCCATGAATAGTCTCTAATCGTGATTCTTCAAAACCTTTGTCTAGTGCGGTTCTTAAACCATAAATATGGCTACGAAGTGCATCACTTCCAGGTGGTTCGTCTCCCCACACACTATCGATCACTTCTGTGCGCGAGACCGCTGCTGGAGCACGTTGGAGGAGCAATTTTAAAATTTTAGTTTGAATTCGACTCAGCTTAATTTCTTTGTCTTTTCTCGTTACTTTTCCTGTCCGCGCATCTAAACAAATATCTGCAAATTTGAGCGTTCCGATATCTTGTCTTGGACCACGATTAGCCAAAGCATGAACACGCAAACTGAGCTCTTCCATCGCAAATGGCTTCATTAAATAATCATCTCCCCCCGCTTTAAAAGCCGCGATTTTGTCCTCTAGCGTATCTTTTGCCGTTAGGAAGAGAATTGGCGTTCCACATAACTTATCTTGTCGAAGCTTCTGTACCGTACTGATGCCATCGAGCTTCGGCATCATGATATCCATGATGATTACATCGTAATGATTTTCCTCGATTAACTTAATCGCAGCCTCTCCATGAAACGCACAATCGATAATCATGCCTTCGAGCTCAAGATAGTCTGCAATCGTCTCCGAGACGTTATGGTTGTCATCTACAATTAAAATTTTCATAAAATCACATTTCTTCACGATCTCTTCACGATATGCCCAATAAGATACAGGCAATTTCCTAAACTCGCTCGTAAATTGAGGTTAATACAATGAAAAAACTCGCTCTTATTTCTGTAGTAGGTTTGGCATTGTCTGGTTGTGGTGGTTCAGGTGGTGGCAGCAATAGCGATAGCACACCAACTCAACCAACAGTGAAACCAAGTGTAGCGATTGGCTCTGTTGAAGCGGTCAACGCTGAAGAAAGCACGTTAACCGTCAATGGACATACGTATCGTGTGTCTGAGGTGGTTTATGACGACACACAAGTGCAACTGGCCGATGTAAAACCAAAAATGGTGGTTCGCGTGGGGTCAGATATTCGGCAAGCTTCGAATAATGGCGTCCGAGTCACACTTGAACCAACCATTACAGGACGTGTCACAGCGATTGATCATGTGAAGAAAACATTTACGGTAAACGGCGTAGATCTGCAGTTTGACGGTTTAAGTGATGATATAGAGGTCAACGACTGGGTGATGGTGTCATCATTGCCAACTGCTGATGCGGGTTATCGAGTGTTGTCTGTGGTCGAACTCGACGTAGATAACGATTACCCAGTACTTGATAACGACTACGAACTGGAAGGCCGTATTACCAGTATCGATGAAAATGCTGGAACATTTAAGTTACGTGGAAAAGTAACGGTGGCATATAACAACGTTAACCAGCTTAGCATTGGTCAATGGATTGAAGTAGAAGGTGAAATGCAAAACGGTATCTTCATGGCACATGAGGTACAAGTTGAAGACTACGACGATCTAAAAAATGACAGCGATGTGGAAGGTATCGTGACTTGGGTTGCCAAGGATTATAGTGAGTTCTCTCTAAACTACCGAGGAGCATTCTTCATCGATAACGCAACACGATTTGAAGACGGCAGCAAAGCGAACCTAAAACAAGGCCAAGAAGTGGAAGTAACGTCTGTCATGAAAAATGGCAAACGCATCGCTACCGTTATTGAGTTTGAGCAACCAGACTTTGACGATAACAACCAATGGCAAGGTAAAGAATTTGAATGTGAAGGATACGTATCAAACTACGATGCTGAAGCAAGAACATTTGAAATCGAGCGTTGCGAAAACGACGCAGATCAATTGCTAAACAACACGACCGTTGTGATTGATGCACAAACACGCTTCCAAGGCATCGAAGAACTCAACCTAAATGGTGCTCGTGTCGAAGTCGAAGGTGTGATCATTAACGACCAAAATATTGCCCGTGAAGTGGAGTTAGACGTTTACGACAACTAATCCCTTCTACGCTTAAGAAAAAGTGTCACTTCGATGGCACTTTTTCTTTTCACCTTACTTTGCTTCCCAAGCTCAAACCAACAAATTCTCAGCCAAAGCCTTTTCTCTCCGTTACACTTTACCTATGTTCACAACATTGGTGACAACTATGAAAAAACGCAACCTCATTTTGTTAATCTTGTTTTTTGGTTCAGCCACGAGCTTAGCTAGCGTTATGGATCCTGACTGCGATGCAGAAAAGGCAGCTAAAGCCGCTGCGACAAAAGCCGTGGTTGGTGTTGGGGGTCGCTGTACGCCTAAAGAGGCACTGAAAGATACCGCAGTAGATGCAGGAAAAGACAAATTGCCAGATGAAGGGATGGCGGGTAAAGCTGTTGATGCAATGACACCGGGAAAAGAGAAGAAAACGGTGAAAGACGTAACCAAAAAGCTCAATAAAGATTGATACGCTTTCTTGTAGTTAACTTTAATAGCGAAAGTCCCCCCCCAAAAAAAAGAGCGCCGATTGACGCTCTTTCCGATCTCTAATAGATAACCAATTATGCGGTCTCTGCTTCACCTATCCAATGATAATGGTGGTTGGCTTTTTTCCCCACTAAACCGAGCTCTGCCAATTCTTCAAATACCTGGTCTACCTCTTCCGCAGACAGCCTAAACTGTTTAGCAACAGCTTTTTTGGTGCACGTAATTTGATGCGTTTTAAGTGCATCGCTAACTTGCTCTAACAAAGTTTTCGGTTCCTTTGGTTCTTCTGGCTCCGGCACTACTGGTATTTCTTGCTCTTCTTCCTCTTTTATATGAGGAAGATAACCCGCAGGCGCTGGGTCTATATCGCGAACTGTTTTCAATATCATGCCCTCATTTCTGCGATAGAAATATCGGAACCGTTGCTCTTCACCAATCAAGCCAACAAAAAATGCAGCAAAGAAGTCCAAAAGAATCGAAAGAAATATAACCAAGCCAAGCTGAGCTTGCTGAGAGGTGGTACCAAATGCGTTAGCTAGACTATCAATTAAACCAATCACTGAGCCTTGCGTCACCGGCGGTAAACTATCACGCTCCATAGCCAAGCGTTGCTGCTCTTCACGTAAGGTTTTGTTTTGCTCCTGGATGCGAGTTACACCAGTCGCGATACGTTCCATCTCGATGTATTTCTGCGCTGCCATATTGTTGAGCTCAATCTGCTTATCGATTGCCGCAATCTGACGATTAAACGCTTCCACTTTCGCCTGCTCTACCGAAATATGACTTTGTGCACTATTGGTTGCACTATTAATCCCACCAATACTACCGCCAATGGAAATCGCAGCTAAGACTAAATAAAACACGAGAGCGGTTGCTGCTCCTGTGTAGTTGCGATGGGCTCGGCGCTCACCGTATTCATACCAAGCGTAAAATTTACCTGCTTCAAAAATGATCGCTAAACCACCAAATAAGGTTTGCATCATCGGGTTTTCGTCGATAGACAAAAACAGCAATAGAGAAAAAATAGTCGATGCTAAAATCGCAGCACCGGTGAATGCATATACACTCACCATGGCAAATCGACCTTTAGGGTATCGATATCCAATCTGTTGTTCGTATTTCATTTGAGAAATTTCTTAAGATTAATCGCCCCTCCGACTAAGTAGGACGGACGTTTCTGGCATGTACAAAGGAGCGCAGAATACCGTATCCTTTATTAAATTACTGTCATAATTCCGTTAATGGAAAACAAGTGAAGATTCGGTGTGCATTTTGAATCGATATCAGCCAAATCTAGCACGTAAAAACACCACCACGACACCCACTAACCGAAGCTTCAGTGACATATAAGAGAGATTAATTCGGTATCTTCAGAAGCGACTAAGCAAGACTGACAAGTTGAATTGGAGGTTGTGAATGTCAGCCGAATCAAGACATTAAAGCGTTAAAAATAGGCAACAAAACAAATAATGCACACTTGCATCACCTTTTAGTAAACTGATAATTACATTGTTTGGTTAATTTGTTAGTATCCCGCGCCGAAGAAGATAAGCACTCAATTGTATGGAAAACACTCTAATACAGCACAAACACCATCGCTTGCACGCTATTGCGGTTATTATCGCGGTGTTGTTTCAGTTGTATTTAGCGTCCACAGCCGCTCTTAATCCTACACAAGTTCACAGCACAACTTGGCTCAACAAAGTCCAAAGTGAAAAGGTTTTACTGTGTACCGCAGATGGTTTCAAATGGGTGGATATCAATACGTTGATTGAGGCTAACGCTCAATCTTCTTCTAAGCTCATCCAAGATCTTAACTTACACGACGGCTTTCAGTTTGAATGTCCGCTTCTTCAAGCTGTTCAATTCTTTCTTCTGGTTGCGATTGGGCTTTACCTGACAACCATCCATTGGCTGCGCCGAGTAAAGTATGCACTGACGACTTATCATTTTTCAAAATGCGATAAGCTCGTTTACAAACACATCGCGCCTAAGCACTCTCCGCCGAGTGTTTTTCCTGCCTAACAGGCATCTAATCATTGACAACTTTATTCAAAAATAACGATGACTCTGTTTGTTGTCCATTCAGAGAAGCTATTCATTCAAAAGGAAAAACACATGCTTAAATCATTTAAAACCGCCGCTATCGCGCTTATTGCTGTCATCGCTAGCCCACTGAGTTTAGCGCACGATTATGAAGCAGGAAAAATTCATATCGACCATCCATGGAGCCGCGAAGCGCCACCAAACGCACCTGTTATCGGTGGTTTTTTTCAATTAACCAACCACGGTGACAGTGAAGATGCATTGATCGCAGCAGAAAGCCCAATCGCAGGGCATGTCGAAATTCACACGCATAAGAAAGAAGATGGTGTGATGAAAATGATTAAGATTGACGAAGTGCGCGTTCCAGCCAATGACTCAGTGTTGTTTAAGCCAGGCAGCTTCCATTTAATGATTTTTAACCCAACACAAACTCTTAAAGAAGGCGACCGCTTCCCTATGACGTTAACATTCAAAAACGCGGGTAAAGTGGAAGTAGAAATGGCGGTTGAAAAACAAGGTCACATGGAAAAACACATGCACCATTAATGACGTAAACAAAAGTGCCCGCTGATTTAGCGGGCATTTTTATCTCAGCTTAGTCAAAATCATTATTCCGGTAGATCCTAACTCGACTCTTCAGAATAATGGTGATGAATAACGCTCGGCGAAACGGGGTCACATATCATAACAGCGTGCTCGGGCAAGAGATTCTAAATCACGCTCGTCCCTCACTATTCAGAATGACCTTGAAAGACTTAAGATCCTAAAAAGGTTCCCTACCCGCTTAAAACTCAACCTCTCGACAAAGTTCTCCAACCATCACTTGGCAAGCCTAAATGAAATCATAAGTTTGGCAACAAAGACCCACTGTTAATCGGCTTTCTTTCTACTTGAAACAAACCTCAGCCCAACGAGCTAAGCCGGCAGTTACTGAGCCAAAATAGTTTCCACTGACAACCGGAATACTTGGCAGTACGGTTTGCACCGCATCGCGCAAGATTGGCGAGCGTGCCGAACCTCCAGTCATAAAGATAGCATCGGGTTTAACTCCAGCTTGCTCTACCGCTTCTGTCACCAACGCCGTCATTTTATTCTTTGGCGACTGGATCGCTTCGATCATTTCGTCACGTTGTACATCAACTTCAATCGTTTCTGATAGTAAGTTGATGCCAGTTCGGTAAGAAGCTTGTTCTGAAAGTGCCACTTTTGCCTCTTCGGCACGGCGAACAATGTTGTAGCCTAAAGACTCATGATACACCTCTAGCAAACGAGCAAGTTTTTCTGGCTCTTGAGCCTGCTTTTGAAGCAACTTTAACGCTGATAGGTTCTCTCGCGAATAGAAGTCACTCTGCGCTTCTACATTATTGATTGCTATCGGGTTCCAGAATTGGGTAGTCGGCATCACAATGCCTGACTCCATTTTACTTCCCATGCCAAAAGGGAACATGAGCTGCTTAAATGCTAGCGCGATATCAAGATCATTCCCGCCGACACGCTGGCCACTGTGAGCTAACAAGCTTGCGGTCCTATCTGCTTTGCCGCGCCAAGACGGTCCCATTTGGATCAACGAACAGTCCGTTGTACCACCGCCAATATCGACTACTAGAATGATTTTATCTTCGCTGAGTGTCGCTTCATACTCTAGGCCCGCCGCGACAGGCTCAAACTGAAACTCCACATTTTGGAAGCCCGCACGTTTCGCTGCCCGCAACAAAATGCGTTCAGCCTGAATGTTAGCCGTTTCACCGCCACGCCCATGAAAGTTAATTGGTCTGCCGATCACAGCATCGGTAATACTTTGCTGCGCATCGTTTTCGGCTTGAGACTTAATATTGTCCATCATCGCGCAGACAAGGTCTTCGAAGAAAGCCAATTGCACATCACGCAAGCCAGATGCACCAAGAAAAGACTTCGGCGATTTCACATAATAGATATCGCGAGGATCTTCCAAATAGAGATTAAGTGCAGCCTGACCAAACGCGATGTCGTCGGATTCTAAGTCAATACTTTCTTCTCGGTTTAAATTGATTGCCCGGCGTAAAACCTGCTCACCAACTTGATCTAATGGTTTAATATCTCGATGGCGAAATAAATGCTCGGATACCGATTCACGAGTCGGTGCAGCAAGGGTGGAAGGAATAAAAGGGCTGTTTCCTTCTAGATTAAGCAGTACTGGATCACCCGATTCCATTTTAGCCACTGAACAGTTTGCAGTACCATAGTCAAAGCCGATAAACATTGTTTCTCCCACTGTCCCACTGATTAGTGGCCTTTTGACCGTTAAAAAGCTGGCAATGCTAACTTAATGGCATAAGAATTACTATCCCAAAATCAAGTGTAATTTAACGTGGAAAACCTATCTAAGGTACACTACTTTCTCTTTTTGCAGATGGCACAACAACCGCTACCAGTAAAGCTAACAACAGGAACACGGGGCTAAGCATTAATCCATGCCAGATTGAATACCCATCATGGAACAACCAGAATATACCAAGCGTCAGTAGGTACGAAAAGTAGCTGCAAAACACCAAGCTAATCGCGACAAAGCGCTTTTGATTAATAATAAGAATCCGCACTAGATACTGGCTAAGAATACCAGAGCAGCGCATGGCAAGTTGCCAATTAATGATAAAGAAAGCAAGCGCAATAAACCCAGCTACGACCAGTGCATCATGCGTGCTTAAAATGAAGTAGCTACCAAATCGGCTTATGATGACCGGATAATCGCCTTCGTATATCGTTGACCAAGATATTGCGTTCGCTGCTGCTACGTAATTGGCAAAATAAGCAATGGCGTAGAAAGTCGTTTGAGAACTGAACGGCTGAAATACATCCGTACAAAATCCTCGCCACTCTTCTTTGTTGGCGGTAGGCCCAACCCAGTCACGTTTTTTTTGGGCGGTACGCCCGGCAAACTCAGGCCCGTTGCGAAACAACAGCCAAAATATATAGAGTGCAAGTATAACCAAGAGTATTGAAAACATACCCTTCCCCCTCAGAAATTATCGGCGCCACTGCCAATGGCGTTGGGGTCGTAAACTGCACTTCCCTGCTATACCTATTTGATTTATCAAAGACTTATTATTTTATTACCACCAAAATTCATTCAACGGCATACTAAACAGCGACATTTTCACGCTTTGTGTGAAGTTCGAAAGCCTACTTTTAGGTTTAGCACAAAAATAGCTACAGCAAAGCGTAAGAGAGGGATTCCGCACCCATCAATGAAGATGAGGCGTTAAGCAGAAGCTGTGACCGCAATGAGAAGAGAAGGATTCAAAGCGGCCATGCATGGGCAAGAGGAGCAACTATTTCTCTAACTTTTCTTCAAATACACCAATCTCTCTGCCCAACCAAATCGCGCGTTCTGTGTGATCGAGCAACTCTTCTTCGCTTACTGGGTGAATAAGCACAGAAAAATCGCCTCGAATCGTATCAAGCCACGCCAAGAACTCTTCACTCAATGATTCTAGGTGAATTTCAAACATCGGCATCTTGTGTGGGCCAACTAACCTTCCAACTAATGGAAACACACGCAGCACATCTTGACGCTCTTGACGGATGATCTCGTTCAAGGCTTGCGCTTTATCTTGTTCTCTTAGGGGAAAATAAACATGAGCGTGGTACATAACTTCTCCATAATCACTTCCACTTGAGCACCACCTACTTTGGATAAGCTCAAGGACTGCCGAGGGTATACATTTGTAATGCCGTCACCCTACCTTGATTCCACTCAGTTGGGAAGAAGTTATGCATTCTCATAAGGTCGAGGCTTCGAGCACAACAAAAATTTGCAATTCATCATCTAGCAACTGTTTGAGTTGATTCATTAATAATGACTCACTTTGTCAAATTTTACAGCCAAATTTTGTTGCAAATATGTTTCATTAACCAGTAATTAAATTCGAGTTTAAAAATACCACCAACAAAATAGCAGCATATTACTCTGCAAAATTAGGGTGTAAGCAAAACTTTACTACTGAGCGAAAGTCAAAATGAAGCATAATTTAACAATTTGTTTACACTTATTGTATCTGGCTATACCACGATTTAGTTAGAGGGTTAGATACAGAAAAGCCTTTCTCTGTATCTTGCGGTGAAATAATCGCAGCGATGTTATCGACAAATAGTTTAAGGGACGAACAGATGCCTACCGCTATCGAAAGCACACGCAACCTTAGGTATGGCCTTTGCGCTGATATCAGAGTTTGAGTACCCATACAAACTCTGGTTTTGTATGAATAGCTGCAGTCCAAAAGACCCGCAGCGTCAAAAGGAGCTTGAGATGAACGTTCAGGCATTACCCATGCATCGGTTTATCGACCATCGTGGGGACCTAGTCGGCCAACTACCCAACTGGGCTGACACTGAAACATTGGTCGGGTTTTACCGAGACATGGTATTAACTCGCACTTACGACAACAAAGCAGTTGCCTTGCAACGCACCGGTAAGCTAGGGACCTATCCCTCACACTTAGGCGCGGAAGCCATAGGCATTGCGGTAGGCAGAGCACTTAAAGCCGATGATGTTTTTGTCCCTTACTACCGCGATATGCCTGCGATGTGGTGTCGTGGCATTGGCATGGAAAAGAACCTTCAATACTGGGGGGGCGATGAGCGCGGGAGTGATTTTGCTCCTGAGGGCAGTCCGGTTCCTAGCCGAGACCTTCCCTACTGTGTACCCATAGCGACGCAATGTACGCATGCTGTCGGGGTGGCTTCCGCGCTAAAAATTCAAGGTAACCATGAAGCTGCGCTAGTCATGTGCGGCGATGGTGGTACATCCAAAGGGGACTTTCTTGAGTCAATAAACTGCGCAGGTACTTGGAATATTCCACTTGTTTTCGTCGTAAACAATAACCAGTGGGCAATTTCAGTGCCGCGTAGTCTCCAATGTGCCGCCGATTTCTTATCAGAAAAAGCGCAAGGTGCAGGTATACCGGGTATTACTGTCGATGGTAACGATGTCGTCGCCGTTTATGATGCAACTAAAACCGCCCTTGAGAGAGCAAGAAAAGGGAAAGGCGCAACACTCATCGAAGCGGTGAGTTACCGACTGAGTGACCACACTACGGCCGATGATGCGACTCGTTATCGTAAAGAAGATGATGTTCAAACCGCATGGCAATACGAACCTATCGCACGTCTTAAAACGTATCTCCTTAATCAAGGCGCTTGGAGCGACGAACAAGAACAGCAATGGCTAGATTACTGTAAAGAGCAAGTAGAGTTAGCTGTTGAACGCTATCTGAGCTTACCGCCACAAGCACCAGAAACCGGTTTCGATTATTTGTATGAATCGCTACCTCAAGAGCTTCATGCACAAAGAGATGAACTCATCAACAAGGCAATGAGAATGCAGGGAGGCAGACATGGCTGAGCTAACGTTGGTTGAAGCAGTAAACCTTGCCCTGCACCACGAAATGCAACAAGACCCCAATGTTGTCGTATTAGGTGAAGACGTGGGCGATAATGGTGGTGTATTTCGTGCCACTGTTGGACTCAAGCAAGAGTTTGGTCTTAAACGAGTCATCGATACGCCACTCGCTGAAGCCTTAATCGGCGGGGTTGCGGTCGGTATGGCAACGCAAGGATTACGACCTGTCGCCGAATTTCAGTTTCAAGGTTTCGTTTTTCCTGCGATGGAGCACTTAATGTGCCACGCGGCTCGAATGCGTAACAGAACTCGCGGTCGGCTCACTTGTCCCGCGGTTTTCCGTGCGCCATTTGGCGGCGGTATCCACGCTCCGGAACACCACTCAGAAAGCGTGGAAGCGTTATTTGCTCACACTGCTGGATTTAAAGTGGTGATTCCTTCTTCTCCACAACGCGCATACGGCTTACTTCTCGCTGCAATTAGAAGCAATGATCCCGTCATGTTCTTCGAACCGAAGCGCATATATCGCACCGTTAAATCTGAAGTCGTTGATAACGGCGAAGCACTCCCACTCGACACCTGCTTCACCTTACGCAAGGGGCGAGATATCACGCTCGTTACTTGGGGCGCATGCGTCGTAGAGTCACTTCAGGCCGCGCAAACCTTGTCTAGTCAGGGAATTGAAGTCGAGGTGATTGATTTGGCGAGTATTAAGCCAATTGATACCGCGACGATTTTCAGCTCACTAGAAAAAACTGGACGTTTACTCGTTGTTCATGAAGCGAGTAAAACTTGTGGTGTGGGATCTGAGCTATTAGCTCGAACAGCTGAACACGCCATGTGCTTACTTAAAGCCCCACCTAAACGAGTAACTGGAATGGACACCATTATGCCTTATTACCGTAACGAAGATTATTTCATGGTTCAGAAAGAAGACATTGTGACCGCAGCGCGCGAACTCGTGGAGGATTGGAAATGAAAACGTTTAATTTACCCGATCTCGGTGAAGGTCTCGCTGAGTCAGAAATTGTCAAATGGCACGTTAATGTCGGAGACATGGTTAAATTAGATCAAGTGATCTTAACCGTAGAGACAGCAAAAGCGACGGTAGACGTCCCTGCCCCCTATTCGGGCCGTGTGGTCAGCCGTCATGGTGAGGAAGGTGAAATCGTCAATATTGGAACATTACTGCTAGAGATTGATGAAACAGGTGCCGGGATAGAAGTAACGGAAGAGAAAAAAGCCACTGCTGACGCCGCAACCGTCGTCGGTAGCGTTTCTCACCAAGCGCATCATGTTAACGTTGATGATTTCTGGATTGGTGGCAACCACAACACGACAGAAAGTAACCTCGTTACCGCCCTGCCTTCGGCTCGCTTGTTGGCACAAAAACTTGGGGTAGATCTTAACCTCGTGTCAGGTAGTGGCCCGAACGGACTTATCGTTGATGCCGATATTTACGACGAAGCCGGAAAACAGCGTCCAGGCACCGAAGTTTTGAAAGGCGCTCGACGTACCATGGTGTCGTCTATGACCGAATCGCACGAACATGTTGCCGCCGTAACCATTACGGAAGAAGCGTTGTTGGAAGATTGGCTGCCAAACGAAGATATCAGTATCCGCCTTGTTCAAGCGATTGTTCATGCGTGTAAAGAAGAGCCTGCTTTAAACGCTTGGTTTGATGCCGAAACCATGACACGCTGTGTACACACAACGGTCAATGTAGGAATTGCAGTAGATAGCCGTCATGGATTGTACGTACCAGTTTTGCGCCACGCAGATGAATACGAGCCACAAGATGTTCGTCGTTGGCTCGATCAAACCGTTGAAGGGATCAGAGAGAGAAAAATCGGTCGTGAGCAATTGCAGCACGCGACGATTACGCTTTCCAACTTCGGCGCGATTGCCGGTATTTACGCAACACCTGTCGTCACACCGCCACAAGTCGCTATTGTCGGCGCGGGCCGAATACTCGACCGAGTTGTGATAAGAAATGGTCAAGCAATTTCGGTGAAAGCAATGCCGCTATCCGTAACGTTTGATCATCGCGCTTGTACTGGTGGTGAAGCTGCAAGGTTTACGAAAGTACTTGCAGAGCACCTGCAACGTCCGAGCGAAAAGTAACTTATTAAAATCAAATGATAAAGGCTTCCAATTTGGAAGCCTTTTGTTTTAGGGAACAAGACTATATCTACAGCTTCTCTAACAGCTCAGGCATTACCACAAACAAATCGCCGACCAATCTATAATCTGCAATGTCAAAAATAGGCGCATCAGGATCGCTATTAATTGCAACAATCACCTTGGAATCTTTCATTCCCGCCAAATGCTGGATCGCGCCAGAAATTCCGACGGCAATGTATAACTCCGGTGCAACAATTTTGCCGGTTTGCCCGACTTGATGGTCATTAGACACATAGCCCGCATCGACCGCCGCTCGTGACGCCCCTACCGCTCCACCTAGCTTGTCAGCCAATTGTTCTACTAAAACAAACTTCTCTTTACTCCCGAATGCACGACCACCCGACACTACTACTCTAGCCGCTGGCAATTCTGGTCGCTCACTTTCTGGCGTTTGTTGCGAAACAAACTCACTAAGTTTATTGATAATCACCGTGTCGACTTGAGTAAGCTTAGGGACAACTGGTGTGTCAGATAGCTCTGCGGCATCAAAAGCCGTACTTCTTATGGTCATCACTTTATAGGGATCATTCGACGTGACTCTCGCCAATGCATTTCCAGCATAAATTGGACGAATCACCGTATCGATAGACTCGATTGTCATCACGTCAGAAAGTTGACCAACATTAAGCAACGCCGCCACACGAGGCATCACATTCTTACCAAATGTACTGGCAGGAGAAAGAATGTGTGAGTAGTTTTTGGCTACTTGTGAGATCAAAGGTGCGATATTTTCCGCTAATCCATGTTCATATCCCTTCGCATCAACCCAGATAATTTCTGCAACACCCTGAACACAATTCAACTCATCCAAAACTGATTGGCACTGATAACCAATAAGCAACACAGAAACAGGAAGCGATTTATCATCATCCTTAATCTCAAATGCCGCTTTAATTGCACACAGCGTCCCTACAGCCAACGATTGGTTGTCATGCTCTGCGAGCACAAGTGTTGCTAATGGTCGGTCTTCCATGGTCATGCCTCATATAACACGTCAGATCCATTACTTGAGCTTAGTCCACTTCACGTTAACGTCAACTGAGCTATAGTTTTCTGTATAGAAACCAAAACCTGTCACGCAGATGACGATAATAGAAAGGAAGCATAAAGATGGAACGAGAATGCATGGAGTTTGATGTCGTGATCGTGGGGGCCGGACCTGCAGGCTTAAGCGCCGCTTGTCGGCTAGCTCAACTCAGCCAAGACAGTGAAGGTGACGCACTTTCAATTTGCGTTGTAGAAAAAGGCTCAGAAGTGGGCGCACATATTTTATCTGGCGCTGTTTTTGAAACTAGTGCCTTAGATGAGCTTTTCCCCAATTGGAAAGAAATGGACGCCCCGCTAGCAGCCTCGGTTCAACGAGATAATTTCCTTTATCTTACTACTGAACAAAACCATATTCGAGTTCCTCACATCCTTACACCGCGTCCAATGATAAATAGCGAGAATAATTACGTAATTAGCCTTGCCAACCTTTGCCGTTGGCTCGCTAACCAAGCAGAAAATCTTGGGGTGGAAGTTTTTCCGGGCTTTGCCGCTGCAAGCATCAATTATGATCAGACTGGCGCAGTGACAGGCATTAACACGAGCGATATGGGACTAGATAAGAACGGCCAGGCCAAACCTAACTTTGAACCAGGTATCGAGCTAAGGGCAAAATACACCCTTTTTGCTGAAGGTTGTCGCGGACATCTGGGTAAAGAACTTATTCAAAGGTTCGACCTAGATGCAGGAAAGCAACCACAGCACTACGCGCTTGGCCTAAAAGAGATATGGGAGTTACCCACTGACAGTAAGGATGTATCTGGCAGTGTTATCCACTCCGCTGGCTGGCCCTTGAGTGAAACAAATACCACAGGCGGCGGTTTTCTCTATCACATGGAGAACAACCAAATCGCCGTGGGGCTTATTGTCGACTTGAATTACAGCAATCCTTACTTGAGTCCATTTGACGAATTTCAACGCTTTAAACACCATCCTGCTATTGAGCCACATTTGAAAGGTGCTCAGCGCATCGCTTACGGCGCAAGAGCCATTGCGAAAGGTGGACTTTCCTCTCTGCCGAGACAGCAATTCCCTGGCGGTTTATTGATTGGTTGTGATGCGGGGACTTTGAACGTTGCTAAAATTAAAGGCAGCCACACAGCAATGAAATCCGGAATCATTGCAGCAGAAGCGGTACATACGGCCCGACAAACTGGAGCTTCTGAGCCAGACTACCAGTCGTTGTTCGAATCATCATGGTTGTATGACGAACTCGCTGAAACGCGTAACTTTGGTGCGAACATTCATAAGTTTGGCAGCATACTGGGCGGTGCTCTTTCGACTTTTGAACACAACCTGTGGCAACCACTGGTTAAGAGGCCGTTACCTTGGTCTATCAAGGACTATTCGCACGATCATGAGCAGTTAAAACCTAAACAAGAGTGCCACCCAATTGCATACCCAAAACCAGATGGTGAAATCAGTTTTGATAAGCCTTCGTCGGTATTTTTGTCGGGAACACAGCACGAAGAGAATCAACCTTGTCACCTTGTTCTGACTTACCCTCACATTCCAATTGATGTGAATTTAGGCATGTATGACGAACCAAGTCAGCGCTATTGCCCCGCAGGGGTTTACGAAGTGGTGGAAGTGAACAATAAGTTGAAGTTTCAGATAAATGCCGCCAACTGTGTGCATTGCAAAACCTGTGACATCAAAGATCCTTCGCAAAACATCACGTGGAAAGCACCAGAAGGTGGCGGCGGACCAAGCTATCAAAACATGTAGATACGTTAGTATGTTGACGATCTAACAAATGGATAAACAAACCGATTGGCAGAGCCTCATTACTCCTGCCAATCGACAAAATGATCAAGCAAGAAGTCGATAGCCAATCGCGCTCGTAGTGGTAGAAAGTGACGATTCTGATAAACAATCCAGCTGCTGTTGCCGCTTCCCCAATACGGCTCTAGTATTGGCACCAAACGACCAGACGAAATAGCATCGTTGAAACTACTCTTCGGTAAGTACGCAACACCTAATCCTTCTGCACAGGCTTGCAAGACCGTGTGTGCGTTATTGCTCTTCCATCTGCCCTGCACTTTTACGCCATCTAAAGGCTTGCCGTCTTTTTCAAACAACCAAACGTCCTTATTGGCAATAATGCAGCTATGACGCTTGAGTTGCTCTGGGTGCGTTGGTAAACCATGTTCATCGAGATAACGCTGACTGGCTGCCGCTGCCATGGGACGATCCACCAGCTTTCTCGCAACCAAGCCTGAATCACTCAACCTGCCGTAACGAATGGCAAAATCGAAACCATCTTCAATAAAGTTGACCATGCTGGTGTTGAAGTTAATTTCAACCGTGAGATTAGGATGTTGCTTGGCAAACGCCATCAAGGCAGGCGCTACATGGTTCTCAGAAAACGCACCAGCGGCACTCACGCGTAACGTACCACTCAACTGAGTTTGCTGCGTGGTGAGCTGTTCATTGGCTTGCTGAAGCCCAATCACCAATTCTTTACACTGCTGATAATACGCTTGCCCCGCTTCCGTTAGACTCACCATTCTTGTCGAACGGGCTAACAAAGCGACACCTAATCGCTCTTCTAATCTTGTGACTTGGCGACTGACATGACTGGTACTGCAACCTAACTGTTTTGCCGCTGCAGAAAACCCTAAGCTCTCAGCAACCGTAACAAACTCATTGATGCCTTCAAAACTGTCCATACTTACCTTTGCTATATAGCAATAATGTTTTGCCAATTAATCATATTATCACTTATTTGTTTAGCAATTAGTATGAAGGTGTTCAACAAATACACGTAAGCCAAAAAGGAAACCATCATGAAGAAAGTACTCATCATTGTGACGAACCATGCGACTCTTGGTGAAACTGACCAAGCAAACGGAACTTACGCGCCAGAGCTCACTCATGCCCTTAGCGAGCTACTAGGTGCAGGCTTCGATTACGACATTGCCTCTATCAAAGGTGGACAAGCACCACTGTACGGAACCGACATCGAAGGCGACGCAGTGAACGAGAAAATCTTGGCGGATGATGATTTCCAGAACCGCATCAACAACACGATTCCAGTGTCACAAATCAACGGTGACAACTATGATGCGATCTTCTATCCGGGTGGTTTTGGTCTTCTTTCAGACCTAGCGAGCAACGAAGATTTTGCCAAGATTTCTGCAAAACACTATGAAGATGGCGGTATTGTTGCAGCAGTTTGTCATGGTCCGGGCGCTCTTCTTCCTATCACGCTTAGCAATGGCGAAAAGCTGCTTGCGTCTAAATCAGTAACAGGTTTCACTCGCGAAGAAGAGATCGACTTCGGCACCATCAACGATATCCCATTCCTATTGGAAGAATCTCTTGCACGCAGCGCAGCGCGCTACTCTAAAGTGCAACCATGGCAAGAGTTTGTAATTGTGGATGATCGTGTCATCACAGGTCAAAACCCAACGAGCGCACACGGCGTAGGCAGAGCGATTGTTGAACACCTAGCTTAAACGCGCCGGAAACTACAACTATCCTAGAAGAGGAAAGCGTGCTTTGTCATGCTTTCCCTTGCTACAGGCGATCGCAAGATGCGCTTATACTTCTTCCCCTGCCTCGTCCTCTTCTACGATATCCGTTTCTTGGCTCGCCTCTTCCAACCATTGCTGTAAAGATTCACTTGCTAGCACCTTCTGTTGGTAAGCTTTGGCACCTTCGGATAACTCGATACCGTAAGTTTGGAAACGCAATACCACAGGTGCATACATAGCATCCGCTATCGACCATTCTCCAAATAGCCAACCGTTTGGATGCAGTTCTGCTTGCTCTGCCCAAATAGCGTCAATGCGAGCAATATCTTTACGTGCTCCCTCCGTTAGATCGACTTTTCTGCGTGCGCGGATGTTCATTGGGAGTTCGCTTCTTAAGTTAAAGAAACCCGAATGCATTTCTGATGCGATGGCGCGTGCTTTAGCCCGTTCCGCAGACTTACTTGGCCATGCTTTGCCTTGTAAGTATTGCTCGTTAACGTATTCCAAAATAGCTAATGAATCCCACACGGTTGCGTCATCATCCACTAAGGTAGGGACTTTCACGGTTGGTGTAATACCTTCCAAGGTCTTATAAAAATCTTCCGTGAATAATTTGAGCTTGGTGACTTCGACATCCAGTTTGAATTGAGAAAAGATCAGCCATGCGCGCAGTGACCAGCTTGAGTAGTTTTGGTTAGCAATAAACAGTTTCATGACGCCTCCATGCGGTTTGTGTTTTGAGTACCCATTCACAATATCTGATTGTATTTAAGGGGACTAACGGATAGTTTTGATGGAACACTTCAACAAAAACGATGGATGAGTTTTAGATATGGATATCGATGCGTTACGCAGCTTTCTGGCTTTTGTCGAAACGGGAAGTTTCACTCGTGCAGCCAAGCAGATCAATCGCACCCAATCCGCATTCAGTGCGCAAATGCGTAAGCTAGAAGACGAACTCAGCGTCAGTTTGTTTGAAAAAGAAGGTCGCAATCTTGTCTTAAGTGAAGCGGGATTAGCACTACGCTCTCACGCAGAGCAATTGGTTAGCTTGCACAATCAAGCACTGAAACAAGTGAGGCGCTATGAAAACAAGCGCCCTCTTCGCTTAGGTTGCCCAGAGGATTACAACGACAATATCTTGCCTAAAGTCATCCGCGTATTACAGCAATCTGAGCCCACATGTTCAATTCAAGTCTTCAGTGAGCCAAGCATCACCTTGAGAGAGAAACTAGATGAAGGAAAGCTAGACGCCGCTATTGTGACAAGAGCACCGGATAGTGAAGAAGGTTATTGGCTAGCGAGCGACAAAGGCGTGTGGATTGCTCATCCTGATTTTGACATTGAGAACGCCCAACCTCTCCCTCTCGCCCTATTCCAAACCGACTGTAAATACCATGCGGCAGCAGTAGACGGATTAACCAAACGTGGCACTCCTTATCAACTACTGGCATGTTGCAATACGGCTTCTGCACAACGAGCAATTGTACGTTCAGGCATGGCTATCGGTGCGATGGGCAGTATTAGCGTTAGCGAGGATCTTAAGATCTTAGACGATATGCCATCGCTACCTTCCGTGGATATCGTTTTGGTCACGGGCGTCGAGCCTCATCCGATACTGGATAAAGAATGCTTGGCGCAATTGGTTGAGTTAATGGCTTAACCGGATTAGCTAGCCAATCACAAAGTTAAATTGGCCAGTTAATCGCCCGTCGGTTCGTATGGTTTCAAACTGTAGATAATCTCGGGCTTTGCCACCCCACCATTCATCACCAGTATTGCCTTTTAAGTACAACTGAGTGGTCAGAAGCTCTTGGTTATCCCGCCACAACTTAACGTGAATGTGCGGTGGACGAGAGGCATAAGGCACGGGGTACAAAGTCTGGAATAAGTAGCGACCATCCGATTGAGTTTCTACCGCGCCAAAACCTGCAAAGTGAGCATCAAACTTATCATTATTTGGCTGCTTAGGATGATCGTAAATCCCCTGCCCATCGCATTGCCAGATTTCTACTTTGATACCCGAGACAGGGTTTCCCGATGTATCTACGACTTTACCTTGCAACACGATAGCTTCACCGACCAAACCTTCTGTTTGCAGAATCAAGTTTTGACGAAGAGGAATGTTCACTACTGGATAAAATGGCCCTTCAGTTTGTGCTGGCGTTGGCCGCATTGGTGTTTTCGCTTTTAAAGAGGGTACGAACAACAATGTCCACAGCGCTAAAAAGTGTCTTCTTTCCATGGTGCCACCAATGCAATTACGTTGAATTAAGTTTGGGGGAACTTGAGGGATTTGCCATAACGAATATAAAAAATGTCCCTGCAAGAGAGTCATTTGCAGAGGCACTGTGAAACTAAGTGATGAGTGTTGATTGAAGGTTTATGCGGCTTCGAACGCCAATGCTTTCTTCTCTACCTGACGGAAAATGAGAGTCAGCACACCATTTACCGTTAAATAAAATGCGCCTGCAATACCAAATACCGTCAACGTGTCGTAGGTTTGTGCGTTAATGCGTTGCGCGTAGCCCATCAGATCCATGATCGTAATCGTGCTTGCTAGTGACGTACCTTTGAAGACCAAAATCACTTCGTTCGAGTAAGCCGGAACCGCACGACGAATAGCGTATGGCAGCAGCACTTTTAGTGTTGCGGTTTTGTTCATACCTAATGCACGACACGCTTGCCATTGACCAGAAGGAATCGCGTTAAACGCTCCTTTGAACAACTGAGTGCTGTATGCAGCGGTATTGAGTGCTAGCGCTAACATCGCACAGAACCAAGGTTGGCTTAACCATGTCCAGAATACACTTTCTCTTACGGCATCAAACTGACCCGGACCGTAGTACACCAAGAAGATCTGTACCAGCAAAGGCGTACCTGTGAACAAGGTGATGATGCCACGACTTACCCAATGCAAACCCGGAGTACGTAGGATCAGAGTCAGCGTCATCATCAGAGCTAAAAGACAGCCCACAACCAAGGAAGCGGCGGTCAATTGGAGGCTAGTGCCTAAGCCATCCAGCATTTGCCAAACGTGTTGTTCGTTCATGCGGTCGCCTCCTGTCCCATGCTCATGCCTTGAATTGAGAACTTCTTATCAATCAGTTTGACGGCACGTTGTGTAATCAAAGTAATGCCTAGGTAAATCACCGCAGCGGTTGCGTACCATGTAAACGCTTCATGCGTCGCTGCAGATGTTAGCTGCGCTTGTTTCAACAAATCCGTCACGCCGATCAGTGATACAAGCGCGGTGTCTTTCAGCAGAACTAACCATTGGTTAGTTAAACCTGGTAGTGCGTGTCTTACTGCTTGTGGTAAAACAATGCGAACGAAAGCGTGTGCTTGACTGATGCCGAGTGCACTTGCTGCTTCTCTCTGCCCTCTTCCAACGGCTTTTAATGCGCCACGTAGAGTTTGAGAAGCGTAGGAAGCGAAGATCAATGACAACGCCACCACGCCAGACAAGAACGGGCTAACTTCAATAAAGTCGCCGGTGATTAAAAACAGAACCTGCGTCGAACCAAAATAGATGAACAACACGACAAGGATTTCTGGCAAGCCACGTACAATCGTCACAAACGCCGTCATTGGCCATTTAACGAAAACGCGGCGAGACATTTCACCACTGGCGAATACCACTGCCAGAATCAAACCGACTAAGAGGCTTGTGAAGGCTAGCTGGACAGTCATCCAACTAGCTTGAACAAGCGATAAAGAGTAACCCGTTAGTGCCATATTACTTACCGAAGTATTTGTTGTAGATTACGTCGTATTCGCCGTTTGCTTTCACTGTTTTCAGTGCTGTGTTCAGCTTGTTCACTAGCTCGTCGTTACCTTTATTTACTGCGATACCGAAACCGTTACCGAAGTATTTAGGGTTAGTGATGTGCTCACCCACGTAAGCTAGGTTGTCTTCTTTCTTGAACCATTCTGCTACGACTGCTGTGTCACCGAATACAGAATCAATACGGCCATTCTTCATATCGATGAATGCGTCTTGGTAGCTTGAGTAAGGAACCGCTGTTACGCCAGGCATTTGCTCAATCAGGTAGCTTTGGTGTGTTGAACCGTTTTGAACACCAACACGCTTACCTTCTAGTGCTTTTTGATCGGCCACTTTTTCTTTGATAGAAACAAACGCTGCTGAGTTGTCATAGTATGCATTCGTGAAATTCACTTGCTCCAAACGCGCCTCAGTAATGTCCATTGCAGAGATTGCCGCATCGTAGCGCTTGAATTTTAATGCTGGGATCAGGCTGTCAAAAGATTGGTTGTGGAAGGTGCATTTTGCTTCGATTTCTTTACATAGTGCATTCGCCAGATCCACATCAAAACCTTGGATTTGGTTGTTTTCATCCATGTATTCGAACGGTGCGTACGTCGCTTCCATCGCGAATTTGATCTCTTCTTGTGCTGCTGCGTTTGCTGCCATAGTTGCAGAAGAAAGGCCGATTAGTGAAGCTAGTAGAATCTTTTTCATTGCAATACTCCGTGTGTACTTAGTGGGCTGACACTCGCAATGACAGCCGAGCTTATCTGTTAAATAGACTGAACTTTAAAAACGTGATTTAGTGATTTAAGTAGTCAGCAAACTGGGCGGTTTGCGGGTTAGAAAACGAATCATTTGTGCCGTGCTCAACGATGTGTCCTTTTTCTAAATACAGTACGTGGCTAGCGATTTTCTTGGCGAAATCCACTTCGTGCGTCACAACTACTTGTGTAATTCCGGTTTCGCTTAAATCTTTAATAATCTTAACGACTTGGTTAGTAATTTCCGGATCAAGCGCAGCGGTCGGTTCATCAAAAAGCAAGACTTCCGGTTTCATCATCAATGCACGAGCAATCGCCACACGTTGTTGCTGACCACCAGAAAGTTGCATCGGCCATGCATCCGCTTTGTCTGCCAAATGCAGCGTCGCAAGAATTTGCATTGCCTGCTTCTTCGCTTCTTCTTTATCCATGCCAGCGACTTTTACCGGAGCCTCAATCAGGTTCTCCATCACTGTCATATGCGGCCATAGGTTGTACTGTTGGAACACCATGCCCACTTTACGACGAAGCGCTAAACCTTGCTTCTCTTTGATTTCAGTTGAAAAGTCGAATGCGTCATTAGCGATGTTTAACTGGCCGTTATCCGCTCCTTCAAGAAGGTTAAGAACACGTAGTAGAGAGCTCTTCCCTGCACCACTCGGACCGAGTAACACCAGTGTTTCGCCGCTTTCACACTTAAAGCTGACATCGTGAAGCACTTGTGTCTCACCGTAGGATTTATTGATTCCGCTTACCTGAATAGTCATGCTGACATACCGCATTAATTGTCACTTGGCATTTATATTACTCAAAAGGATTTTTTATGCAATAAAAATGTATAAAAATTAATTTCGTTAAATTTTTGTATGATAAGCAATCAATACAACAGAGAATATGACTGGTTTAATCAGTTGGTTTTAACTGAAATTGTTGATGAAAATCCAACAATATGATGGCAATCGAAACAAGGTTAAAATTCTGGTTACTTTTGTGCTTGTGTAGATGGAATTTTGAGTCTTTGAACGTACTACACCCGACGCAGACCTTCTCATTTTTGCCGGGCTTCCCCCCTCGATTTCCGGTAAAGCCTTCTATCGGCGGGTTCCTGATTAGGACTTTGTGAATGGACTATAATTTCTCTTTGTATTCTGGCCCTTAATTCGAGTCATCTAAGTATGAGTGAGATAACCCCATGTTGAAGTCGCATTGTTTTTCTCTCATTGCACTTGCTTCTCTGAGCTTACTTTCTATACCCAGCGTTTGGAGTAGAACATCAATCGTGTTACCTGGATTGCATGAACAGGGTATTGATCTTCAAGATAAGCCTATATCTGCTGCCGCTGCACTTGAATGGGAGTTGGATAATGCCGATATCGTGTTTGGAGCTTACAAAGATAAGAGTGATAACGAGCGTGTAAAAGCGCTTGGTTACATGTACAACCAAAAGCTGGAACTTAACTCAGGTTGGCTGGAAAACGATATACGTAACCAAGCAGAACTGAATGGAATTGACTACGAAGATTTCTTTCTCCACTTTTCTGAAGACACTATCCTAGCTGAAGTCGACTCAAGCCATGGTGAAAATACCTTACTCAATCGAAAACCGATGATCGTTGGCTATACCGCCAGCGCTGACCACGCCGGCTTTTGGCTATATCAACCACCGCCATGGGATGCTGATGTATTTGGCCAGGCGAATAATGGTGGAGCCCTCTATGTCTATCACTCAGAGAAGTTCGACCGCTTAGCCTTTACGTTCTCTCAGTTTGCTCAAGGCGGCAGCTTCACGATTGAATACCCTTCTGCTATCGACTCGTTTGGTCGGGTAACAGAATGGAAACGCTTCGCGATTAAAAAAGACAAAACTGAGAACATGACTAAAAACCAAACAGTAAACTGGTCTGTTCCTTCGGATTGGGTTCGCGCTACAACGCATGATGGTAGCGGAAAAACTTATGGTGGCGGTCAGTACTTTGGCTCCACCTTTTTACGCGACGGCGGCCGCCTTTACTTTGCGAAAATTACTTGGCATGACGGCAACATAGAAAACCGCCCACGTCTCGAAAACATTCAACTCAAAAATAGCTTCCCTGCCGTCAATATCTCAGGAGCACCAACGGAGACACCGGAAGGTCAAACCATTCAACGCCGGCGTAAAATTCGTGGCTTCGACAAATCTGCAGATCGAAACCAAGACAATTATCTTTCTTGGAATGAATACAAAAACCGTTCGAATAAGAATGCAACGGCCCGATTTCGTTGGGAGTCACGGGTTATTCCATTTGGTCGTATGTGGAATCAAACCTCTTCTTGGGCATTGACCAATCTCGGTAATCCCGTTTTTACCAATACAATGCGCCACTATTACCAAGCTGAATGGGCGAAACAAGGTTTAAATGGTGCGTACAACGACGATACGAATAAGTTACTCGGTGCAAATCAGTTCTACATATATTCCGGAGGCACAGTGGATGAACTTGGTTTGGTGGCGGGTAGCCAAGCTGCTGACGATGCTTACAAAGCGCAATTCTCGGCGTTCTTGAATAAACTGGCAACGCTGGATGAAGATGCGTTAATTGGCCTCAACATAGGTACGGCAAACTTATTCGGTCGTAATGGGCAAAACCACTTGGTTAACGCTGGCTCCTTGTACTTGCGCGAGCACTACCTTTTCCCTGCTACCGGCTTTAGTGGCTATGCTGGCTTGGCTAAATTTTGGGATAACTCTGCACTCGCCAAAGCGGGTCAGAAAGTGATTTATCAAGCGACCACGCGTTATGGTCGAGTTCAATACTTTGGCAACACTGAGGATAACTGGAAACAGGACCAATACTCTGCACTAGCGGTGTTCTACTTAAACTATCACCCTGAGCGCATTTACTTTAATCAGTGGAACAATGGCTACTTATATGGAAGTAATAACACAACAAGTGACAACTTCTGGAAGGCAGGCGTACCAAAGAATATTGCTTATCAACCTAGCTCCTTGCTTGCCGTTGATTTGGGAGAGCCTGCCAATCAAATACCAGAAGGATATCAGGCGACTCCGCTAATGATGTCCACCAGCACGCCCTATTCCGCCGATTACACGGTGATTGGAGATGCTTCTATGAGCAAAGTGGCTCACCCTGACTTGCCTAATGGCGCTATCGATTTGTTACCAACCCATACGTACTTTGCGTATCACTCAGACGATGCGGTAGTGATGCATGGCCCTACAGAGATGGTGTTAGCCCGCGAATTCACCAAAGGCCGAGTGCTGTATCGGACTGATTTCTTTGGCAAAAATATCGATTACTTCTCCTCACCGAAGATAACTATCGCACTTCCAGAGCCTATGCGACCTGTAGATCAAGACGGTAACATCGGCGACTATGTTTCTCATATTGAGATTGGCGGCTACGAAGGAGTGTTCTTGCTGTATTAACTCCCTTTCAACACGCCTCACCAAACGCTTCATAAATCGCCGTTTTTATGCTTAACGTCACTGAAAAAAACTTGTTCACTGAATCTTTATAAACCGATGTATATACTGAAGTAAATGACAACGACAAGGAAATTCAGTCACATGAAGACGACACCTTCAATGCTCTCTGTTCTGCTGCTATCAGCATTATCTACTCATGCAAATGCGGACGAATGCGGAAAAATAACCATCGCAGACATGAATTGGAATTCGGCCAGCTTAATGGCGCACATCGACCAATTTGTCTTAAATGAAGGCTACCAGTGCGATGCGGAATTGATCCCTGGTGATAGCGTTCCTACAGGCACCTCTATGATTGAAAAGGGACAGCCTGACGTTGCGCCAGAGTTATGGACAAACGGTATTAAAGAAGCACTTGATAAAGGGATTGCGGATAAACGCTTGCGCATCGCTAGTGAATCGCTTGTCAATGGTGGTGAAGAAGGGTTTTGGGTTCCCGCCTATCTGGTAAAACAGTATCCAGAACTCGCGACAATAGAAGGCGTCATCAAGCACGCCAAACTATTTGAACACCCAGAGGATGATGACAAGTTCGCGTTTTATAGCTGCCCTGCTGGTTGGACATGCCAAATCACCTCCGGTCACTTGTTTAATGCATTAGGGTTAAGTGAGCACGGCTTTGAGATGGTTGACCCAGGATCTGGCGCAGCATTAGCTGGCACCATCGCCAAAGCCTATGATCGCAAAATGCCTTGGTTTGGTTACTACTGGTCACCGACCCCCGTATTGGGCAAGTATGATATGGTCAAAGTGGATTTTGGTAGCGGAACAGATTTAGAAGAGTATCGCAACTGTACCACTCAGCCTGATTGCGCTTCACCAAAAGTAACAATGTACCCACCTTCTCCAGTTCGCACAGTAACAACTGAGGCGTTTGCGAGCAAAGAACCCCAAGCATTCGCGTACTTGCAGAAACGCGGATTTACCAACGAGCAAATGAGTGAAATGCTGGCCTGGATGGAAGATAACTACGCGGACGGTGAAGAAGCGATGTTTTACTTCTTTAATACCTACCCTGACTTGTGGAAAGGCTGGGTATCTGAAGACGTCGCGGTGAGAATCGAAAAAGCGCTTTGATGATTAATACTTAAAGTGCCACAAATCATTTAACCTCCCATACCGTTTGAATAAACGGCATGGGAGACTCGTCAACGACTCGTTAATACATGGTGTGACCATTCAATGTTTCTTTAGGAATCTCTTGCAGAGCGTCCCAATGTTCGACGATCTTCCCATTGTGATCAAAACGAAAGAAATCCATTGTCACGTATTCAATATCATTAGGCCATGTTTGGTGAGTGTGTAGTGCCACCAAGTTCCCTTCAGCAATGGCTCGCACAAACGTAATGTCTTTATTGGGATACTCATTTTGTATCCGCTCAAAATACTCGATAAAAGCCTCGGGGCCATTTCCAACTAATGGATTGTGCTGAATGTACTCATCGCCAACATAGTCTTCAACCGCTTTTCTTGGATTACCTCGATAGGCGGTTTCGTAAAACGCAATGGCATTTCTTTTATTCTCTTGCAGATCCATTTTTCTTACCTGTGTTGCTCCATCTTGCGGATAACGGTAATCATAGTCTTTGAACTTCAGAAGTGACCAAACTTCGCGCACAAAAAAGGCCGCTAAAGAGCAGCCTTCATCACTTCTACTTGGAATCATCGCCTTTCATCGCTTAAACCACACCGCCAGCACCGAGCATAGAACGCTCACTGTTCTCCACCAGCAACGCGGTTGCGGTTTGTTTCAGTGTTTCCCATTCTTGGTCTTCGACAAAGATACCATTTTGCCAAGAAGCTTGTTGCGTGCGGCTTAACTCATCACCTTCAATGTGGGTGGTATACCCTTGTGCACTTTTCTCGATATCGAAATCGTTCACGGAGAGCTCGATAACCATACTATGCAAATCCGTATCATGCCCATCAAACTGATCCGAGAAAAAGACTTCTGGCGCGATTCGTCCACGGTTTAACACATAAAGCGTTCGCTTGGGACTAGAGCCATTGACCCATTGTGCACGGCACGCAATGCCTTTTGCAGAGAGCTTCAACAACTCACTAAAACCTAGCCAACGGTTATGACACTGTTTCAACGTAATGGTAATCGACTTACGGTTGATCATTTTCTCGAGCGCGAAATCCAACACCGCGGGTAAATGACACGCTACACTCCCGTTGTGCAGTTCTACCTCTATGCTTGACGGCGTACTGTTGGTCACCGATACGGCGCAGTCTGAATCTAACCCAAGAAACAGACTGGCGTTATTAAAATGACGAACTCCATGTAAGCCAACCATTTGCAAGTCCGCCACCATGTTCGCAATGACATCCGCCTCACCACAGTGACGGCGCATGCCAAGAAATGCCTTATTAACCGCGGCCACCAATTCGTTGTGAGAGACGATCATAATGCAAATCCTCCGTTGATTTTTTGATTGTCACTTTGCACAATTTCGTCACGCGGCGGCATGCTAGGGAAAATCCATGTGTCTGCCAGTTTAGGATCGTGAATTTCATCTAACAGCGGCGCGCCCTGGAAGAAGGTTACTCGAACCCAACGATCCGAGCGCGGATCAAACTTAGTCGCGCCAAAGATCGCCAATTTACAGCGCAGTAAGTGCATTGGTAACGCATCTTTACGCAGCACATTCATTTGAATATCCCCCATCGCACGGTTGCCTAGCGTCCATACGCGACGTGTGATCGAACGATAAGCCGGTTTTTGCAATAGAAACTCTGCTACGGACATTTCTACATCACAGTCAAGCAAGGCCTGGTACAAGCGATTCACTTGTCTGCCGATATCAAGCGGCAGTTCTTTTTCTTCTCCAGCCTCTTCCCCGCGAACACCAAGCCTTGGCTCTTCTTTATCTTGTGAGCGATACCAGAACCAGTAGTTGTTCTCGGCTAGTGAGTAATCCGCATCAATCGCCCAGCGGTACTTGCTTTGCAACACTTCCAGTAAATCTTGGATCTTTTTCCCGCCCGGAATAGATAACGTTTCATCCGTATTCATTTGGCTAGCAAATTCATCCACTAAAGATGGGTAGAGTTCGATCAAGCAAGAGGTGAGGATTTCTTGGGCTTCCACACTCATTGTTTTCTTATGCTCGACCAAACTCGCCCAGTTCGGATGTAATGCCATTAACGTTGTTAGCTCCGATAGCAGTTGTTTGATGTCTGCTATCGCTTGATGATTGAGCCTGTCTTGATGTTCATTGATGGTGATGACTTGCTCTAAATGACGCTGTGCTTTTTGCAGCAATCCTTGCAAAGGAGCATGGAACGACGCTTCACATGGCATCGCAAAGACTCGCGCTACCGCACGTTCGCGAGAGGTCATCCATTGGTCAACGATGCACGGGTGATTAATCAAGTATGGAGCCATGCCTAAGCCAGTCGCATTGCCGACACCAAGGTAGCGCTGCAAGCCACGATGCAAAGCCACCGCGTTGTCGCCACCTTGCTGAAGTGCCAGATAGTGCACCCAATCTAGGCTGAATTCACGCAACATATATACGGCACACATTTGCGCACTAAAAGACTGGCTGAAATCTGAGTTGTTCTCTAACAGTTTGAAATCGGCGATACCAAACTTTCCGTTACCATAAACAGCTGTGGTACGCAGGATATAACCCACTTCAGCTAACTCTTTCGGCTCAGGCTGCTCGCCTTGAGAAAGCGCGCTAACAATGTGCTCAAACACGCGCACACTTTTGTTTGCGCGAGCAAGAACAAGTACGTTGTTTGGATTACGTCCCGCTTCTTGCAGCGGTACATTTTCTCGCAATCTTTCCAACAAAGTAACATCAACATCGCCTTGAACCAGTGCAAATGTGACGTCCCACTTTTCAGCAATTACGCGATCATTACGCTCGTCGTCGGCAATTTCATCACAGAATACCACCAAATGATAAACGTGCTCTGGCGTGGTCAATTTGTAAACCACATGACCATAACCACGAGGACAAAGCTGCCACTCATGCTTGGTTACTTGCCAGTTTTGGCTTGCCATATTACGAATCAGACTGCGTACAAAGCTAATTCGGTTTTGGTGCATTGCGCCAAGCCTTTCGGCTGCCATGACAATCGCTGCATCGCGCATAGTTGCTTCCGTATAAGTAGAACGATGTGCATCCATTTTGCTCACCACCTATTTGTTATTGTAAGAATACTAGGGTTTGTGCGGATGCAGGAGGAAAACACCCGCACAAGCTCCACGTTGTTTGAATTAGATAATTGTTATAGCCCTTGCTCTTTCGCCATTTTGATTGCGATTTGCGGCGCATTCCAAAGTGACGGTAACAGAATCAACGAAACCGGAACCGCGGTAATCACAATGAAAGATTGCAGTGCAGAGATGCCACCAGAGCCAAGAGAAATCAGGATTAGTGCCGTCACACCCATCATTACGCCCCAGAAGGTACGGATGATCGCATTCGGCTCCGTTTCACCACTGATCACGACACTGATTGTGTAGGTCATTGAGTCGCCCGTCGTGACGATGAAGATCGTGGTTAAAATCAGAAATAGAATTGAAGTCAACATTGGCATTGGTAGTTGCTGAGTCACCGCAAGCAAAGCACCTGGCAGGTTAAAGCCTTCGAACGCCGCACTCACGCTACCCGGTTCAGCAATTTCAAACGCAAGACCTGAGCCGCCCACAATCGTGAACCAAAAACAGGTGGTTAACGGAGCCACAATACTGATGGTGGAAATAACTTGGCGAATAGTTCGACCACGGGAAATACGCGCAATAAAGATTGCCATCATCGGACCATAACCCAGGAACCAGCCCCAGAAAAATACTGTCCACCAACTTAGCCAACCTTCGTCACCGCGATAGGTCGCCATTGGGATAAAGTTATCCAGCATGCTCCCTACACCTTGAATATATCCGTTAAAGATAAAATTCGTAGGGCCAAAAAACAGGATGTAAACCATCAATGCCATGGCCAGAATCACGTTGTAACGACTAAGCAGTTGCATGCCTCGGCTTAATCCACTGAGTGCTGACAAGGTGTAAAGCGCAATCGCAAACAAGATGATGATAAGCTGAGTGGTAAAGCCATCAGGAATATCAAACAGCGCATTTAACGCGTAGCTAACCTGCAAGCCTAAAAACCCAATTGGTCCGATGGTGCCCGCGGCTACCGCGATAATGCAGCACGCGTCAATCAATGCACCGAGTTGGCCTTTAAGTGCTCGTTCGCCCAAGACTGGGTAAAGCAAAATACGGGGTTTTAGTGGTAAACCTTTGTCGTAATGTAGGTGCATCACCACGATGGAAGTTAAGCTACCTACAATCGCCCAAGCTAGAAAGCCCCAGTGCATAAAGGATTGCGACAGCGCATTCACCGCACCTTGCTGCGGGTTATCTTGCGCGCCGTATAAAGGGGGTGGGCTAACATAGTGTGCGATAGGCTCAGCCGCGGCCCAGAAAACGCCACCACCAGCCAATAAGGTACAGAAAATAATCGCCATCCAGCGGAAAGAATCCATTTCTGGTTTTGCAATCCCGCCCAACATCACCTTGCCTGTTCGCCCTGCAGCCAAGCCAAGACCAATAAGAAAAGTGAGAAGCAGCAATAACTGCCAGTATGGACCAAATACCTGAACTGCCCAGCCAAAGCCAGCGTTAACGATCGTAGATAACAGCTCGCCGTCATAAAGTGCAATAGCAACGAACAACGCGATGAAACCACCGCTATACCAAAAGGCCGGGTTATTCAGTCCTAATTTGTCCGTCGTGTTTTCTGTTGTTGATGTGTTGTGTGTTGCTTTTGACTTGCCCGATGACACGCTCATCGTGGAAGCTTTCATGCTATTGGTTAAATCAGACATACTCTGGCTCCAGAGGTTCTTTGCAGCAGCCAAAGACTGGCTACAAATGTGAGTTTTACGCCTGCCGTATTGTTATTATGTGAGCAGGCGGTTCCTACTTTGGGGAATGCTATGAAATAGGCTCTAATCCTTCTTTAAGGAAGTTGAACCAGTTTTCACCCAATATTTTTCCAGCCTCAGATTCACTGAATCCGTGACCCATTAATCCGTTGTAGATGTTCTCCATCCCTGCGCTGCCGCAGAACCATGGCAGCGCATCTGGCCATCCCGAGTTACTTGCTGAACCTTCGCCGTAATCCATCGCTTTTGACCAACGCCCGTTGCGCATCCACTCCAACACTTGTTGCGGCTGATTTAGGCACAAATCGCTACCGATACCTAAATGGTCAACGCCAAACATGTCTGCGGTTTTCGCAACCATCTGGCAGAAATCATCCAGCGTGCACTGGCTGCCATTTGGCAAATGGAACGGATATAAACTGAATCCAATCAAACCACCGCGCTCCGTTAGTGCTTTGATCACGGTGTTAGACTTGTTGCGCAGTGCGTCATGCGCAAATGTCGGGTTAGCATGGCTGATACAAATTGGACGCGAAGAGAGCTCGATAGCTTCCAACGTCGAACGCTCTGCGCTGTGGGACATATCAATGATCATCCCGACTCGGTTCATCTCTTCAATCGCTTGCTTACCAAAGCGAGTTACGCCGGAATCATTTTGTTCGTAACAACCTGTCGCCAGTAAGCTTTGGTTGTTGTAGGTCAGTTGCATGATCAGCAGACCTTGACGGCGCATCACTTCAATCAGGCCAATTTCATCATCGATTGGTGAGCAATTTTGCGCGCCGAAGAAGATGCCGACTTTGCCTTCTGCTTTGGCTTTTTCTACATCTGCCATTGAATAAATAGGCATGATGAGGTCTGCATTTTGCTCGAAGCGCAAGTTCCACTCAGCAAAACGCGTCAAGGTTTCGCGCGCAGTTTCGTGGTAGACGATGGTGGCATGAACGGCGGTAATGCCACTCGCCTTAAGCGTTTGGAAATACTCTCGATCCCAATTGCAGTACTGCAATCCGTCAATCACAATCCGTTGTTGGTACATAACCACTCCTTAAACAATTTCTTAGCCTTTTCGTGCGGGTAACTGACACCATCAGTTACCCTGCCGATCTTAGTAAGGACGCTGATAAGCGGTTTTCACTACGGTGTAGAACTCTTTGGCGTACTGACCTTGCTCACGAGGACCAAAGCTAGACTCTTTACGGCCACCAAATGGAACGTGATAATCTGTACCCGCAGTTGGCAAGTTAACCATGACGCAGCCCGTTTGGACTTGCTGTTTGAAGATCGCGCTATTACGCAAGCTTTGCGTGATAATGCCGCCTGTCAGGCCAAAGCGCGTATCGTTCGCGACTGCAATTGCCTCATCCAGATCAGAAACGCGAATCACGCTCGCCATTGGCGCAAAGACTTCTTCTTGGTTCACTTCCCAGCCATTCTGTGTATTTAAAAACAGAGTTGGTGACATGTAGTAACCGTCATGCTCTAGGCTCAGACGCTCACCACCGAAAGCCAGCTCCGCGCCTGCTTGGCGTGCGTTTTCGATCCACTCAAAGTTCGCATTCAGCTGGTTACCATCAACAACAGGGCCCATGAACACGCCCTCTTCTAGAGCGTGACCCACTTTAAGTTCGCTCATGCGTTTGATTAGCGCTTCAACATACGCGTCGTGAACTCCGTCCATAACGACAAGACGAGAAGACGCGGTGCACTTTTGACCTGCACCCGAGAATGAGCCTGCGATTGTTGCTTCGACAGCAATCTGAATGTCTGCATCATCTGCGACTACGAGCGCATTTTTGCTACCCATCTCTAGCTGACAACGCACAAAATTTGGTGCCGTTGCCGCTGCAACTTTACGGCCTGTGTCCACAGAACCAGTGAAGCTCACGCCGTTCACATCCTTCGAATTGATAAGGGTATTACCTACTTGCGAACCGCTACCCAAAACGAGGTTAAACGTGCCAGCAGGTAAACCTTGGCGATGGATAATCTCTGTCAGCGCAACGGCACTTGCTGGGGTTAGGTTGGCAGGCTTCCAGACGACGCTGTTGCCAAACGCAAGTGCTGGCGCGATTTTCCAAGCCGCTGTTGCTGTTGGGAAGTTCCAAGGAGAGATAATGGCGATAACGCCGACGGCTTCGCGAGTAACTTCAACGGAGACACCTGGACGGACGGAAGCAGCGCTATCGCCAATTTGACGCAGAACCTCAGCAGCAAAGTATTGGAAGAATTGGCCAGCACGGTAAATCTCACCTCGACCTTCAGCAAATGGCTTACCTTCTTCACGCGAAAGCAAGGTGCCCAATTCGTCACATCGTGCAATGAGCTCATCACCAATCGCTTGTAGCACTGCTTGCTTGCGCTCGATTGGTGTTTTTTCCCACTCTGGCTGCGCTGATTTAGCCGCTTGAATCGCTTGCTCTACTTGCGACACACTCGCTTGTGCGAAATCGCCAATGTTTTCGCTGATATCAGAAGGGTTAATATTGGCGATGGTGTCCATGCCCGATTGCCATTCACCTGCTATATAGAGGGATTTTTCTGCTTGAACATTGTTAATAAAAGTCATGGTTCTTTCCTTGTTCTTCCGATTTGTGATGGCAAGCCACTCACTCACTGATCTCTAATTATTCTCGTTGGATTTATTCTGGTTGGCTTGCCGACGCGTAGACAACAAACTCCACCAACATCTCTTCTCGCGCTAACCCTGCAACCACCATGGCGGCGCGATTTGGGTACGGCGCTTCAAAATATTCCGCGTACACTTGGTTAACGGTCTTTAAGTATTCTCTGTCAGTCACATAAATCAGGACCTGCAACACCGAGTCCAAAGACTCCCCTGCACACTCCAGGGTGTGAATGAGATTGTTAAAGGTTTGACGTGTTTGTGCTTCGATACCGCCTTCCACAACCGCGCCTGTGTCATCAATAGGAATTTGAGCCGTATACAGGGTTCCGTTGTTGACTATCGCCCATTCAAGCGGCGCTTTAGAAGCAAATAGACTGGTTTTAACTGGGTGTTTTTTAGTAGGAGTATTCACGTGCCTTTCAACCTTTGTAACAGCTTTGTTTCAATATGGTTAAATGATGCACATTGACAGGCGATAAATCTAACGGTAAATTTTTGACATTTGATAAATTAAACTTATCACTCTGTTTAAAATAACGTAAATAAAGGGATTAAGAGGCATTAGGGATGAGTATTAAGCTTCAACAATTAATGCATTTTGTGATGGTAGTCGAGGAAGGAGGCTTTCGAGCCGCTTCACATCGTGCAAATCGTTCTCAGGCGGCACTGTCAACATCGATAAAAGAGCTTGAAAAAATTCTAGGGCAAACGCTGTTTGAACCCGGAAACAAAACCAAATTGACCCCGTTTGGTGAAATTTGTCTGCCCAAGGTGGTTCAGTTTCTCAATATCTACAGTGCGCTGGACAACGATCTCAAAGCTGCCGCGGCCGGACAGCAAGGGAGAGTGCGAATTGCGAGCGTTCCTTCTGTTGCAGCGAAACTCATCCCTAGCGTGTTGGGTGCCTTTTGCGAGCAGTATCCAAATGTAGAAGTAAGCTTGATCGATGATAACGCGGCGGGCGTCGAGGCTCGCTTACTCTCCGGTGAAGTCGACTTGGCGCTCGGTAACCCCTCTCACCTCGATGAGGGCGGCATTGACTTTACGCCGCTGTTAGCCGATCCAATAGGCGTGGTGTGTTTAAAGGACAACCCTATTGCAAGTCATCCAGAAGGAATCGAGTGGCAAACTTTGTTGGAACAACCCTTTATCCGTAACGGCACTTGTACACTTCTCGATCCAACCCCAGCAAGAGCTCTGAGTCAGCAAGCGCTCTATTCGGTCGAAAATATTACTTCACTGTTTTCTGTCTTAGAACTTGGGATTGGTGTCACGACCCTACCGAAGCTTGCTTTCCCAACCAATGAAACACGCTTGGTTTGGATTCCGCTTATCGATCCACCACTTGAAAGGCAAATTGGTATATTTACGTTAACCGATCGCACGATCTCGCCTCAAGCTAAAGCATTTCACGATCTTTGTGTGCATTATTTAAACTATCAAAAAGAAGATAAATAATGGTTCGATTAACATGCGGATAATTAAAAGCCTCCATATTCAGAGTGGAGGCTAATTTGTATTTGTGTATTCGCTTCGTTCTATTTTTTGCGACGATTTCGGTTCTTATACACCACGCAAAAGTTACCACGCTTGGTACGACACTTTGAGCAACGTTCACAATCTACTGGTGCGCGATTGCCTTCTTTCCAACGTTTGATCAACTGTGGCTCAGCCAATAAAGGGCGTGACACAGCAAAAAATTGGATACCTGTGTTTTCTGCAATTTTCTCAATCGCATCAATGTCGCTCAGCCCGCCGACAGTAATCACCGGTATGCTAACGTCCTGACTGATCACGTGACCATATTCGTGAAAGTAACCTTCTTCTTGTAGTGTGTAACCATCGAACGTTTGACCAACAAGTTCGTTTGCTTTGCCGTGAACATTGCCAGATACGATGATCGCATCAACGCCTATTTCTTCAAGTTTCTTGCAGACGACGCGAGTTTCGTTGAACGTTAAACCGCCGTCAAAGAACTCTGTTGCCGTCAGTTTAACGAGGATGGGAAATTCGCTTCCAACCAGCTTTCTGGTTTCAGAATAAATTTCTAAAAGAAAGCGCATGCGATTTTCTAAGTCACCACCATATTCGTCTTCGCGACGATTATAGTACGGGCTTAAAAACTGGTTAATTAAATAAGTGTGCGCCGCATGAATCTCTACGCCGTCAAAACCAGCGTCTTGAGCACGTTTACTCGCCAATGCGAATGCCTTTACGATGTAGTCTATTTCGTCCTTTGTCATCGCTTTGCCTTGCGTATTTGTACCACGCTCAGGCACGTCACTCGGAGCGAAGATGACACGCTCACCGACGTTATGGGTGGTTTTGGTGCCACCGTAAGCAATTTGCATCACGATTTTAGAATCTTGTTGATGTACTAGCTCTGTTAGCTTTTTGTATTCTTCAATAAAAGAGTCGTTGTAGATCCCCATCATACCTGCGTTGGGTTTCTCTTCTTCAACGATATTGGCATAACCCGTAACAATAAGCCCAACTTCCCCTTTCGCAAGCGTTTCGTAAATATCGTAAAGCTTTACCGTCATGTGACCATCTTCGGTCGCCATGTTCTCCCACGTTGCGCTTCTCACAAAACGGTTCTTTAGGGTCATGTTGCCAATTCGGGCTTCGGAAAACAAAATGCTCAAAACCAGTCCTCTTAAAGTTGTCTTTATGTTTTATCTTTTCGCAAGTAAACAAGAACGAAAAAGGAACAGCGATACACGATGTATGGCTGTTCCTTCTCTGAATCCTTGAGACCTGCAAACTACAGGCGCACCTTAATGCCTCGGAGACGACAAAACTTTAATCTGGGTTAATGTTTAGTGAGTTTTTAGATTATGTAAAAGGATGATTCTTAATCGTGTTCATTTCACTGGAGCTAAGATGCTTCCTCACCTACTTTCAGTCGTAAAACTTTTGTATTTCGCTAGCTGGTGATTCAACTCAAACATTCACATTGTTAGTTTGTATGCTGCTATGGGAACTAGCACTCCCCCCCAAATGTTTACATTACAAACTATCGATATTGAATTCTCATATGGTAAGTAGAGTTATTGCGCTGTTTATACTTTTTGGCTTAATCGTCGCTATCTCTTGGCATTATTACGCGTCAGCGGAAACGCGCGATCCACTATGTTTTACACACTGGTTGTTTTTGCTTTTAGATATGAATACGTGATAGTGAAGCTAGAGGAGGAACAGGAAAAACAGTGAAAATAAAGGACAATAGAAAGTTAAATGACCTTACTTCCAGGTAAGGCCATTCATGCATTCAGCAGCAAAAGATATTGGCGTTTAGCAAACGCTTAGGTTTGGTTGTTACAGAGCTAGAGGAATCAACTCGACACCAAGCACACCACTGATCCCCATCACCACTAGCAGTGAGACTTTAAACACCGACTTTGACCAAGCGATGTAGTTGTTGTCATCAATGCTGCGAAAGGTCACTTTCGTCCACATAAAGCAAACAACCGCTGCAACCGCTAAGTATTCATACCCGGCTTCACCTAGTAAAAATAACCCCAACGATACTGCTCCAAACGCCACGACATACGCTTTCATGTGTCGATGCGCTTTATGAATACCTTCTTTAACTGGCAATACGGGAATCCCGGCTTCTCGGTAGTCTTGCATGCGGAACATGGCAATGGCATAAGAGTGCGGCATTTGCCAGAGACAGAACATGGTAAAGAGTAAAATCGCTTCCAAGCTAATGAAGTTTGTTACCGCCAAGTAACCCACCAATGGCGGAACTGCGCCTGAGATACTTCCCACTAAGGTTCCATACACCGAGTTACGTTTGTACCACATCGTGTAAAAGAACACGTAATACACGTAGCCAAGCAACACGACGACAGCGGATAGTGGGTTCACTCGGATAAATAACAGTGCGGTTCCTACCAGCAATAAAGCAAGTGCATAAACAAACGCAATATCGATATTGATGTTGCCTTTCACTGTTTCACGATTTCGTGTACGTGCCATCTTTTGGTCGATATCACGATCGAAAATATTATTCACCACACAACCTGAAGCGATGACTAACCCAACACCAACTAACGTCGTAACGAACAACATTAGACTGGCTGGTTCTGTTTTTGCGGCGAGGAAGAACCCCGCCGCAACAGAAATCAGGTTGCCGAAAATAATGCCCGGTTTAGTGATAGACAAATAACTTTTCAGCATACCTTGACCTACAACTTCATGTTGACGTTCATGTTGTAGATGATCCATACCGAGCCAGCGATAAGGATAAGTACAACAATGGCGGTAAACATCAGTGATACAAGGTTCCAACGTCCGTCGGATGTTTTTGTTTCCATGTGCAAGAAGTATTTAAAGTGAACAAATATCTGCACTAATGCACATCCAAATAGAATCGCATAGGTCGTTGTATCTGGTAATGATTTCGTCCAAACAAAGTAGAACGGAATTACCGTCAGAATCAGTGAGGCAATAAAGCCTTTCACGTAATCTGACGAACTGGTTTCTACATGTTGATCCATTACATTACCCCCAGTAAGTAAACGATGGTAAAGACACAAATCCAAACGATATCTAGAAAGTGCCAGAATAGGCTTAAGCAGTTAAAGCGCATTGCCATATTGTCGTTCAGACCTTTCGTCGACAGTTGATGATACGCTACCGCTAACCAAATCAGACCAAAGGTTACGTGCAGGCCGTGCGTACCAACCAACGTAAAGAATGCCGATAGGAATGCACTTGTTTGTGGCCCATAGCCTTCTTCAATCAGGTGATGGAACTCATAGACCTCCATACAGATAAAGCCAAGACCAAGCGCGAACGTGACTAACATCCAACGTTTGAGACCAGCAACGTTGTTGCGCTTCATCGCGATGATGCCAAAACCAAATGTGATACTGCTAAACAGCAGCAGCATGGTTTCGACAAACACGAATGGGAGTTCGAAAATGTCTTTACCTGTTGGGCCCGCAATTGAATTGCTCGACAGCACAGCGTATGTCGCGAACAAGGTTGCAAACAGTACACAGTCACTCATCAGGTAAACCCAGAAGCCAAATAGCTTGTTGCCATTCGTGTCATGGTGGTGATCATGGTCGTGATGTGCTGCGATATTAGTTTGCATACGTCACCTCCAGATCATCTTTACTTTCGCTGTCTTTCACTGAGTTTTTCTTCGCTTCTTCAAGCTGAGCTCGACGTTCAGCCTCAATTGCTTTGATCTCTTCAACTTCCACGTAGTAATCCACATCATCGTTATAGCTATGCTGAATACACGTCACGATAATACCGACCAAACTTGCCGCCGCTAGCCACCAGATGTACCAAATCATGCCGAAGCCAAATAGGAGCGACCAAGCCGACACGTAGATACCTGTTGCCGTGTTTTTTGGCATATGAATACGTTCGTATTCCACTTCTTTAGTTGGATCGAACTCGCCACTTTGTTTCTGGTACCAGAAGGCATCCAGCACATCACCTTTTGGTAGGTGCGCAAAGTTGTAGAACGGCGGTGGAGACGATGTTGCCCACTCAAGAGTACGACCACCCCACGGGTCACCAGTTAAATCACGGTTTTGCTCGCGGTCACGGATACTCACGTAAATTTGGATGAACTGAGACAATACGCCCAGCGCAATCACAACCGTACCTGCTGCGGCAATCGACAACAGTGGGAAGTATTCTGGGTTGATGTCTTGGCTTAAACGACGAGTCATCCCCATAAAGCCCAGCGCGTAAAGCGGCAGGAACGCCATTAGGAAGCCAATAATCCAAAGATAGAACGCGCGTTTGCCCCAAGTTTCATTCATGGTGAAACCGGTCGCTTTCGGGAACCAGTAAGTAATCGCAGCGAAACATCCAAACACCACACCACCGATGATAACGTTGTGGAAGTGAGCGATAAGGAATACTGAGTTATGCAGAACGAAATCTGCGCCCGGAACAGCCATTAGTACGCCCGTCATACCACCAACAGTAAAGGTGATAAGGAAGCCCACCGTCCACATCATTGGCGTCGTAAAGCGGATGCGGCCTTTGTACATGGTGAATAGCCAGTTGAAGATCTTCACCCCTGTTGGGATAGAAATGATCATCGTGGCAATACCGAAGAAGGCATTTACGTTCGCGCCAGACCCCATCGTAAAGAAGTGGTGTAGCCAAACGACAAAGGCAAGAATCGTGATAACTACGGTAGCCCAAACTAGCGATGTGTAACCGAACAACTTTTTACGTGAGAAGGTTGCGGTGACTTCTGAGAACACACCAAAAATTGGCAAGATCAAAATGTACACTTCTGGGTGACCCCAAGCCCAAATCAGGTTGACGTACATCATTACGTTGCCGCCAAGATCATTGGTAAAGAAGTGCATGCCTAGGTATCTATCCAGCGTAAGCAGAGCGATAGTCACCGTTAGGATTGGGAATGAAATGATGATCAAAATGTTTGCACACAGAGACGCCCAAGTGAAAACTGGCATCTTCATCATTGGCATAGACGGTGTACGCATACGCAAAATGGTCGCGAAGAAGTTCACGCCTGTTAACGTCGTACCAACACCTGATATCTGCAGCGCCCAAATCCAATAGTCGACCCCGACTCCTGGGCTAGCCTCAATACCTGAAAGCGGCGGATACGCCAACCAGCCGGTACGACCAAATTCACCTAAGCCGAGAGACATGTTTGTTAGGATGACACCTACAACAAACAGCCAGAAGCTCAAGTTATTCAGATACGGGAAAGCTACGTCACGCGCACCAATCTGCAATGGCACGATGATGTTCATCAGACCAATGACCAATGGCATCGCTACAAAAAAGATCATGATCACGCCGTGGGCAGTAAAAATTTGATCGTAGTGATGCGGTGGCAAGTAACCTGCTTCACCCGCAGAAGAAAGGAGTTGCTGACTACGCATCATGACTGCGTCAGCAAAACCACGAACAAGCATCACCATCGCTACTGCGATGTACATGAAGCCAAGTTTTTTATGGTCTACTGAAGTAAACCATTCATTCCACAAATATTGCCACTTTCCGGCTTTGGTCACCGCGTAAACTACGGCTAAACCAACCAGCGCCACAACCGCTAGGGTGATGACGATAATAGGTTCGTGGAATGGAACTGAATCAAGAGTTAATCTTCCAAACATTACGATTATCCTTGGTTTTCAGGCAAACAGTTCATTGAACCAGGATGCTGAGTCACAACGTCGGTGAACAAGAACGGAGGAACGCTAGAGAACAAAGTGACTGGCTCTGCGATACTTGGCGCTGCCAGTGAGCTGTATTGCTCCCAATCTTCAATACGATCAGGGCTCGCCTTCACTTTCTGCACCCAATTTAGGAACGCAGCACGATCAGACATTGCTGAAGCTGTGAACTTCATTTGCGAAAAGCCTTCGCCGCTGTAGTTCGATGCAAAACCCTTATAGTCACCTTCGTGGTTCGCTATGAGGTTGAGCTTGGTTACCATTCCTGGCATCGCGTAGATCTGTGTACCTAAGCGAGGGATGAAAAACGCGTTCATGATGTTGTCCGAAGTCAGTTTGAACTGCACTGGCACGTCTTTCGGGAACGCCACATAGTTCACCGTCGCAATGTTTTCCTCTGGATAGATGAACAACCATTTCCAATCGAGTGACACCACTTCGATGGTCATTGGTTTAACATCACTTTCCAAAGGTTTGGATGGCTCTAGTTCATGAGTCGAACGCCATGTGATCGTCGCAAGAATCGCAATGATGATGATTGGAATTGTCCATACCACCACTTCGATTTTGGTCGAGTGTGACCACTCGGGTGCGTACTCTTCTTCAGTATTAGAGGCGCGGTATCGGTAAGCGAAGTAAATCGTCATTAAAATCACAGGGATTACAACGATCAACATCAGCAAAAGAGCAGTAATAATTAACTCTTTTTCTTGCACACCAATGGCACCTTTGGGGTCAAGTAAAGCTGAATTACATCCTGAGAGCATAAGTATGACGGACGCCAAACTTCCCCTCGACAAGATGCGTTTATATCTTGAGGCTTCCATTAACTTTCTCGATGGTTGTCTGGTTTCAAAACAGATGCCAATCAAAGTAAATAAGAGCTCACAAATTGCGCAGAGGTAATGTATGAGAACAAGAAGAAACTTCGATAAGTAGTTATTCTACTTACAATTTTTCAACTTCGTCATCAAGCATTTAACCAGCTAGAATGAACCGTTATTTGCTACGATACGATTGGTATCAAGCCAAGAACCAGTTGTTATAGTCATTAGAATGTTTATGTGTTGAGCATGAGTAACGTCGGGTTCAGAGCGAAACAAAACGGAATTGAGTGGAGATCAAAACCACACTCTTAGTGTGAGTTTATTGTTACACTTTGAAACACTATGTTACATTTGGCGCATTATGAGGAGTAAAAAGTTAAAGCTCATTAGCCACAACTGGAAACTAACCTTCCATTAATGGAAGTTACACACTTTAAATAGAATATTAACCTCAACACGAATTTCTCGTGCTTCAACAATTAATTATTTAAAAACAAATAGTTGAAACTTAAAATTGATGAGACTGACTATCAACTTCATTTACGCAGATAGCCTTAATGAGAAGCGGAAACTAAAAAACCAAAAGTGTGATCAACATCAAATTAATGATTTCACTTAATATTTGAGTGGTATTTGCATCTCTTTATTGGATTGTGAGAAATCATTCTCAAGGTAAATCCAAACATAAGTTGTAAATACATTTGGGCTGCGCAGAATGAGCACTCCACAACATAGAAAATGTTGAAATGGAAAGAGACTTATTATTCAGGCCTATCAGAGCCTTATTTCAGTGGTCACTTACATACGAATACCGCCATCCACTTCTAAAACCCTGCCAGTAAAGTAATCACTCTCAATAATGTATTTTACTGCATGCGCGATTTCGCTTGTTTCGCCCATCCTGCCAACTGGGATCATCTTTTCTAATCGCTCTATGGCTTCTGGTTTCATTTGCTCTGCCATCGCGGTATGAACTACACCTGGTGCAACCGCCGCCGCGCGAATACCGTATCTTGCGAGCTCACGAGCCCATGTTGTCGCCATGGTCGCGACTGCCGCTTTAGATGCAGAATAATTGGTTTGTCCGATATTCCCTGCTCTCGCAACACTAGAAATATTGATGATAACGCCTTGGGATCCACTCTCAATCATCTTGACGGCAGCTTCACGCCCACACAAAAATGTTCCTGTCACGTTAACGTTCATGACCAAATTGAATTGATCCAAAGACATCTTACTGATCACGCCATCTTTTGCTTTTACAAGTAACCCATCTCTTAATACGCCAGCGTTATTGACTAACCCATTGAGTTGACCAAAATCTTGGATAATCGCTTCAAACGTGGTTTCAACGTCGATTTCGTTGGTGACATCCACTTGATATGTCAACGCTTTCGCACTCAGCATTCGACACTGCTCTTGTGTTTCCATTAAGCCACTGGCGTTTACATCCAACAACGCTAAATCAGCGCCAGCTTGAGCAAGGGTAATGGCCATCATTTGTCCAAGCCCCTGCCCTGCTCCTGTAATGGCAATAACACTACTTTTTATGTCCATATTGGTGCACTCCATAGCTCGTAATGTTCTCTATCTCAACCAGTCTAAGTTGGCCGAAATGATGCGCGTTTTAGGTCACCATCTCGGGCTGGTTTGTCACAAAACTCGGTCTAGCCTTTCTTACTCTTGTATAACTCAAATAAGCTTGAGAAATCGAGTTCGCCGTGGCCGCTCGCGTTGTGGAAAGAATATAAGTTGCGCGCTAACGACCCCATCGGAACCGAAGAATGTGTTTGTAACGCCGCATCTAACCCCAAGCCGAGATCTTTCAGCATGAGTTTGCTCATAAAGCCCGGTTGGTAATCGTGACTGGCTGGCGCACTGTCCATCACGCCTGGGCAAGGATTGTAAAGCTCCAATGCCCAATTTCGGCCAGAGCTTTGCAGCATGATGTTTGATAGCACTTTTGGATCGAGTCCATGATCGATACCTAGGTTTAATGCCTCGCACGTACCAGACATTAAAATGCCGAGCATAAGGTTGTTACAGATTTTCGCCATTTGACCATCGCCTGCTTTGCCAGCATGGAAAACATTTTTTCCCATATACTGCAAAATGGCATTGGCTTTAGAAAACGCTTGATCCGAACCACCAACAATAAAGGTTAATGTCGCCGCTTTAGCGCCAGCAACGCCCCCCGAAACGGGCGCGTCGACAAACAACACGCGTTTATTTGCCGCTTCATTGGCGACTAATCGCGCAGAGTCCGGATCAATGGTTGAACAATCAATCATCAAGGTACTTGGCGAGACAAGATTGAGGACACCTACGCCACCGTGTAAGTCACCAAGATACACGGAACGAACGTGAGACCCTACTGGTAGCATCGTGATGACTGTGCTTGCACCATCCACGACTTCCTCAATAGAGCTCGCCACCACCGCACCAAAAGGTACTAGTTGCTTTGCGGCTTCGCTATCGACATCGAATACTTGCACGTTAAATCCAGACGCGAGTAAGTTTTGCGCCATAGGATGCCCCATTCTTCCTAAACCGATAAATGCGATGGTACTCATGATCATTCTCCTTATTGACCTAGTGTTTGTTCACCCAAATTAGCAAGCGGATGCTCGTTATCTGACCAAAGCGAGGTAAACAAAGTATCGATAACATCTTCATCGACTTCACTGACACTGTTAAATATCCAGCTCGGCTCGCCATCCCGGTCAATGAGCCTAGAACGGACGCCCTCTTTAAACTCACCTAATAAGACACTGCGAACCGACAAACTCAACTCTAAACGGAAGCAATCTGCAAGCGGTAAGCTGTGGTACTCTTTCACTTGTCTAAAGCAAATATGCGCGGTGATCGGACTGCCCGATGCGAACGTTTGTTTCGCGTTTTCTATCCACTGGCTATTCCCTTCGATAGCCATGATTCGCTGTGCTATCGCATTAAGATCAAAGCCTTTGCACGCTTCCTCTATCTGATCTAAGTATGGACAAATTTGCGTGGTTGGTTTGCTATCAATAACCTGTTCTTCCATTAATTGTAGTCGCGCAGTTACCAACTCTTTCGCATCTTCTTTGCCCCACTGGAGCCGCTTTAGCTCATCCAGTAAGGTGGGATACTGCTCTTCCAACAATAACCAATCGGCCAAACCAATAGTGACAGCGTCACTTGAATTCACCATGGAACCTGTCAATCCGAGGAATAAACCCACTTGCGGATCTATCTGGCTTAAAAACCACGTACCTCCCACATCGGGATACAGTCCAATATTGATTTCTGGCATAGCAAGGCGTGATGTTGTTGTCACAACTTTATGGCTGGTTCCCATAAAAAGCCCCATCCCACCGCCCAGGACAATACCTTCTCCCCAACCGATAATGGGTTTGTTGTAAGTGTGGATGAGATAGTCACACTCATACTCCAACGAGAAATAGTTCGTACAGAACTCTACGATTTTTTCTTTACTCTCGTTATGCATGACGTGATACATAGCTCGAACATCACCACCAGCACAGAATGCTTTTTCTCCAGCGCCAGTCAGTACCACACAAGTCACATGCGGATCGTCTTGCCACTTGATAAGCTGATCGTTAAGTTGGACTAACATGTCATACGTCAATGCATTCAATGAAGCGGTGTTTTCTAACGTTGCGATACCAATGCGGTGCACGCCATCTAAGCACTCTATTTCACTAATGGTTACCATCCCTGCCATGTGGCCTCCTATCGGTTTTTCCATTGCGGTGGGCGTTTTTCTAAAAAGGCGCGAACACCCTCAACTTGATCTTCCGTATCAAAAAGATTCAGAAATAACTCTCGCTCTTTCATTAAGCCGTGCTTAAGTGGCGCAGAGCGCATATTTTGAATGAGCGCCTTACATGCGGCGACAGAAGATGGTGACTGGTTCGCAACAGATTCAGCAAGCTCCAGCGCTTTACTTAAAGCTTCGCCTTTGGGAACCAACTCCTCAACTAGGCCTAGTTCTTTTGCTTTGTCAGCGCTGACTTGCTCTCCACATAAAATGATGCGCTTTGCCCAGCCTTCCCCCACTAACGCTGTGAGGTTTTGGGTACCACCAGCACAGGGCAAAAGTCCGACTTTGGCTTCTGGTAAAGCAAGTACCGCTTGCTCTTCAACGACTCGAATGTCACAAGCTAATGCCACTTCTAACCCTCCGCCCATGGCGTAACCATTAATGGCGGCAATGGAAACACCACGGAATTCAGAGAGCGTTTCAAAAGCTTCACCAAAGCATCGCGCCATGTCTAACGCAACCACTTTGTCACCATCAGAAAATAGCTTGAGATCCGCACCAGCAGAGAAAAACTTTTCTCCACTGCCGGTTAAAACCAGTGCGTAGACCTGCTTATCATTGTTAAGTGTGAGTATCAGCGACTTCAGTACCTTGAGGCTCTCTGCTGTCCACGTATTGGCTGGCGGGTTGTTTATCGTCACCACCGCAACGTGATTAGTGATCGTATGTTGAATGGCTGCTTGGGTTAATGGCATATCTGAATCCTTTCTCAATGAGCAAATCCAATACTTCGCTACAGCAAGGCCGATTCCTCAGAGAGCAAACGGCGCGCGATGATCAAGCGCATAATTTCGTTCGTTCCCTCCAGAATTTGATGCACACGCACATCTCTGAAATGACGCTCCATTGGATACTCTTTGATGTAACCATAGCCGCCATAAAGCTGCAGCGCTTGGTCGCAAACCTGAAAACCTACATCGGTTGCGAACCGTTTTGCCATCGCGCAATAAGCCGTAGCATCAGGGTCATTTCGGTCGAGTTTACTGGCGGCATAGCGCACCAACTGCCGCGCAGCCACTAGCCCTGTCGCCATGTCTGCCAATTTGAATTGTAAGGCTTGAAACTGCGCAAGCGACTTGCCGAACTGCTTACGTTCTTGAACGTACCGTGCCGCCTGATTAAGGGCCTGTTGAGCCGTACCGACGGAACAGGTCGCAATATTTATACGCCCTCCATCAAGCCCTTTCATCGCAAAGACAAAACCTTGCCCTTCTTCGCCCAGTAAATGGCTAGCTGGAATAACGACATTTTCAAAAGTAACCGCTCGTGTTGGTTGGCTGTTCCAACCCATTTTGGGTTCTTTGCGCCCATAGCTGATACCATCAGCGTGAGCAGGAATAACAAATGCGGACACGCCTTTGGCACCCGCTTCTCCGGTTCGCGCCATCACGACCAAAACATCTGTCTCTCCTGCGCCAGAGATAAAGGTTTTGCCGCCATTCAGCACGTAAGTATCACCTTTTTTGCTCGCGGTTGTGGCCAACGAAGCGGCATCCGATCCCGTATTAGGCTCGGTTAAGCAATAGGAGCCTAACCACTGCCCCGTAACTAATTTCGGACAGAACTGCGTTTTGGCTTCATCGGTAGCAAAACTGGCTATCATCCAACTGACCATGTTGTGAATCGTCATAAACGCCGTAGTGGACGTACATCCCATGGCCAGTTGTTCAAAGATAATTGAAGCATCCAAGCGACTCAGCCCTAGGCCACCTTGCGCTTCTGGAGTGTAGAGACTGAGAAACCCCAGTTCCCCCGCCTCTCTCAATACGTCTTTGGGGAAGATCTGCTTTTCATCCCACTCCGCCGCCATCGGTGCTAAACGCTCATCGGCAAATTGTTGAGCGGTATCGGCAAATGCACGTTGATCTTCATTAAGTTCAAAGTCCATAAAAGCTCCTTTTATTCACTCAGCGCAGTTGGATGGTCAGATTGAGCCCCGTTGGAATATCGTCATCAAACCAACGTGCCGTCACCGTTTTGGTCTCGGTATAAAAACGCACTGCTTGTTTACCATACGCATGTAAATCACCATAGAAACTGCCTCTCCAACCAGTAAAGGAGAAAAATGGTAAAGGGACTGGAATTGGCACATTAATCCCCACTTGACCGACTTGAATGTCATGCTGATATTTTCTCGCAGCAGCGCCATTAGCAGTAAATATAGAAGTTCCGTTGCCGTAAGGGTTGCGATTCACTAACTCAATGGCCTCTTGCAACGTTTCGACTTCCATACAAACTAAAACAGGGCCAAATATCTCTTGCGTGTAAATCGACATGTTCGCTGTTACACCGCTAAACAAGGTTGGGCCAATCCAGTTTCCATCGGGAAAGCCGTCCACTTCACACTGACTGCCATCGAGTTCACACACTGCGCCTTGTTGTTTGCCATCTTCGATTAGGTCCAATACGCGTTGCTTGGCTTGCTCACTGATCAGTGGGCCATAAGCAGCCTGTTCATCATCCCAAGGCCCTGGGTGTACTTTCGCCATCGCCAGTTTCAGGTCTGCAATCCATTGTTTTGAATCGCCGACAAATACCGCAACAGAAATTGCCATACAACGCTGCCCCGCAGCCCCTACGGAGGCTCCGATTAGGTTATTCACCACTTGATCTTTGTTTGCATCAGGCATGATCACCATGTGATTCTTTGCACCAGCAAAAGCTTGAACCCGTTTAAAATGTTTAGTCCCTGTAGTGTAGATATAACGGGCAACGGGAACCGAGCCAACAAATGACACCGCTCGAATATCAGGATGAGCCAGAAGAAAGTCGACTTGCTCTTTGCGGCCATGAACGACCTGCAACACTCCTTTCGGCGCGCCAGCTTGCTCAAATAGTTCAGCTAAACGAATAGAGGTCAATGGCACTTGTTCGGAGGGTTTGAGCACAAACGTATTGCCCGCAGCGATAGCGATTGGGAACATCCACAACGGAATCATGGCTGGAAAGTTAAACGGCGTAATGCCGCAACACACACCTAGGGGCTGAATCATTGAGTAACTATCAATATCCGTGGCAACGTTTTCGACGGTTTCTCCCATAATATTGCTGGCAATGTTTGCAGCCTGCTCAACCACCTCGATACCACGCCACACATCGCCTTTGGCATCCGCTAAAATCTTACCCGTTTCATGAGAAAGCAGTGTGGCAAGCTCATCATGATGCTCTTTGAGCAAGTGCTGATAACGCAGCATAACTCGGGCACGCTCGGGTATCGCCACTTCTTTCCAAGATTGGAATGTCTCTTTCGCATTATCAATGGCGGCTTCCATCTCGTGCTCTGTGGAACATGGAACGTACGCAATGACATCATTAGTGGCAGGATTGGTTACCTCAACCCAATCCGATGTTTGAGATTCACGAAACTCGCCACCAATAAACAAGGGAACCAAACGAGTCATCATTTACTCCTTTCTGATTTCAATTAAAGCGGTATTTCAATGCCTATCGCCGTGGCTTCTCCACCACCGATACAAAGTGACGCAACACCCCGCATCACTTTTTTGGCTTCGAGATCACCATTGGTGCCTAGCGCTTGTAGCTGACGCAAACTGTGAATCAATGTCACCAGAATTCGTGCGCCACTAGCCCCTATCGGATGCCCAAGTGCACAGGCTCCACCTTTAATATTTACTTTGCTCGTATCAAGCCCAAGTTCCGCCACCGCTATTTGTGTCACGACGGCAAAGGCTTCATTGATTTCCCACAGGTCCACTTCATAAATGGACCAATCTAGCTGGAACAGCAGTTGCTCAATTGCGTAGACGGGGGCCAAAGTAAATTCTGCAGGTTTTCTGGCATGTGTAGAGTGCGCCTTGATGATCGCAAGTGGTTTAAGCCCCTGATGACGCGCAGTGTCTTCATCCATAAGCACCAGAGCCGCCGCGCCATCTGAAATGGCACTCGAATTAGCAGCGGTCACCGTACCTTTTTCATCGAATGCAGGTTTGAGTTGAGGAATTTTACCAAGGTCAATCGAGCGTGGGGGCTCATCGTAGTCCAGCTCCGCTTGTTCTGACTTGGTATTGAGTGAAACCGGCGAAAGTTCATCGGCAAACAAGCCTCGTTCTTGAGCTTCCAACGCACGTTTTGCCGACATCACGGCCCATTCATCCATTTGCTCTCTGGTGAACTTAAGCCTGTCAGCGACTTGCTGAGCATAAACACCCATTAAGTGCCCTTCGTAAGCATCTTGTAGCCCATCGAGAAACATGTGGTCATACGTAGACTGGTGCCCCATACGCATTCCCTTTCTCGCCTCCCTCAGCAAATACGGCGCATTGGTCATACTTTCCATACCACCAGCAATGGCAGAGCGAATCGTTCCAGCTTTAATGAGATCGTGCGCTAACATGACGCTCTTCATGCCAGAGCCACACACTTTGTTAATGGTGGTGCACCCTACGCCCAAAGGAAGATCTGCCCCCATAGATGCTTGCCTAGCAGGAGCTTGTCCACACCCTGCTGGAAGCACACATCCCATGAACACTTCATCCACCGAAGTCACATTCACTTCGTGCATTGCCGCCTTGATCGCCAGTGCGCCTAATTGAGGAGCAGAGTAAGTTTGCAACTTGCCTTGAAAGCGCCCAATTGGCGTTCTTTTCGCGCTGACAATCCAGATGTCTTTTCCCATGATTCGCATTCCCTTAAGGTATATGTGAACACTTGGCAGACTGATGACACCCTACATAGAGTTACTCACCAAGCGCCACACCAGCCTTTATCGCCTTTTTCACTAACAAACTTTCATTCCGCGATTTCTTGACGTTTACGTAAGCATAGCACTAGCCTTTACAATGAGATGAAAAAACACACCAAGCAGGCGTTTATATTTCAAAGTTGATGTTCGACCTTCCCATTAAAGGTTCGATTTCCAGAAACTGGATTTTTATTCGAGGTAAGTATGTTATGGAAAAATACAAGATCAGTGACCTCGCCAAGGAGTTTGATATTACTACTCGCAGTATCCGGTTTTATGAAGACGTGGGTCTGATTGAACCAGAGCGAAAAGGCAATATGCGCGTTTATCAACGCAGGGATAGAATTCGCCTCAAACTGATTTTAAGAGGGAAACGACTCGGTTTTTCGTTGGCAGAAATTCGTGAACTTTTCGAGCTCTACGACATGCAACAAACCGAAGGACAGTTGTTGAAAATGCTCAATATCATTGAAGAGAAACAAGCCGTCCTACAGCAACAACTCAACGACATCAGCGTCGTTATGGCAGAGTTGAATGCCGCTAAGGAGCGTTGTATTCAAACACTCAAAAGCAAGCAGACATAAACGCTATACTCAATTAGCAACACCGCTACAGGCTTTTCCACCTTACCTCTGATACCGGGAGACGTTATGAAAAGCACCTATACCCCACTCAATTTCGGACTTGGTGATACCATCGATATGCTCCGAGAACACGTTAATGCCTTTGCTACGGAACATATCGCGCCCATCGCCGCTGAGATAGACCGCGATAACCAGTTCCCGAATCATTTATGGCCTTTGTTGGGAGAAATGGGGTTGCTTGGTGTGACCGTCGATGAAGAGCTTGGTGGTGCAGGCATGGGATACCTCGCTCATGTTGTTGCCATGGAAGAAATCAGCCGTGCCTCTGCGTCTGTCGCTTTAAGCTACGGCGCTCATTCTAACCTGTGCGTCAACCAAATCTTTCGTAACGGCACGCCTTCTCAACGCGAAAAATACCTTCCAAAACTCATTGATGGTACGCACGTTGGCGCCCTAGCGATGAGCGAGCCCAATGCCGGTTCAGACGTGATAAGCATGCAACTGAAAGCGGAGAACAAGGGCGACCATTTTGTACTGAATGGCAACAAAATGTGGATAACAAATGGGCCCGATGCTGACGTAGTGGTGCTTTACGCTAAAACAGATGTCAGCGCAGGTTCACGTGGCATTACCGCATTCATTATTGAACGTAACTTCGCAGGTTTCACTCATGCTCAAAAGCTGGACAAGCTAGGCATGAGAGGCTCGAATACTTGCGAACTTGTATTTAACCATTGCGTAGTGCCAAAAGAGAATATTCTTGGCGAGTTGAATCAAGGCGTCGAGGTATTAATGAGTGGGCTGGATTACGAGCGCGTCGTCCTCGCTGCCGGACCACTCGGGATAATGCAAGCTTGCATGGACATTGTGGTCCCGTACGTACATGAACGAGAGCAGTTTGGAAAATCCATTGGCGAGTTTCAGTTAGTTCAGGGCAAGATCGCCGATATGTACTCTCGAATGAGTGCAGCAAAAGCGTATGTATATACCGTCGCAGCGGCTTGTGATCGAGGTAACGCAACACGCAAAGACGCCGCTGGCGCGATTTTGTACAGTGCAGAACTCGCCACACAAATGGCACTCGATGCAATACAACTGCTCGGTGGGAATGGCTACATCAATGAATACCCTGCTGGTCGTTTGTTACGTGATGCAAAGCTTTATGAAATCGGCGCGGGTACCTCAGAGATTCGCCGCATGTTAATAGGCCGAGAACTGTTCGAAGAATCTCGCTAACGGAACATACGACAAGGAAGTCATTATGGCCATTATCAAAAGTAAAACTAAGCCAACTGACGAGTTATTTCTTTCCAATAAAGCTGCGATGGAAACGTTGGTCACTCAACTTAATCAACACATCGAGACCATCAAACAGGGCGGCGGTGAAAAAGCCATTCAGCACCAGAGGCAAAAAGGAAAACTCCCCGCACGAGAACGCATCGCGCGCTTGCTTGATGACAACACTGACTTTCTTGAAATCAGCCAGTTTGCCGCCTGGCAAGTGTATGACGAAGCGATCCCCTGCGCTGGTGTTATCGCCGGCATTGGTATCATAGAGGGGATTCAATGCATGGTCATCGCCAACGATGCTTCGGTAAAAGGCGGAACCTACTACCCACTCACGGTAAAAAAACACCTTAGAGCGCAAGAGATTGCCCAACGTTGCCAACTCCCCTGCGTGTACTTGGTGGACTCCGGTGGCGCAAATCTCCCTCATCAGTCCGACGTCTTCCCCGACAAAGAACACTTTGGTCGCATTTTCTTTAACCAAGCGAGAATGTCGGCGAAAGGCATCCCCCAAGTTGCTGTTGTGATGGGGCTTTGCACTGCTGGGGGCGCGTACGTTCCTGCCATGGCGGATGTGTCCATTATGGTTAAAGAGCAAGGCACCATTTTTTTGGCGGGGCCACCTTTGGTGAAAGCGGCCACTGGCGAAGTCGTGACGGGTGAAGAGCTCGGCGGTGCAGACGTGCATTGTCGAAAATCTGGTGTCGCAGATTATTACGCTGAAAATGATGAACATGCCCTAATGCTTGCGAGAGAAGCCATTGCCAATGCCAATAGAACAAGACCTGTTAAGCCAGAAAACACCGTACTTCCTCCCCGCTACGACGCAGAAGAAATCTACGGAGTCGTGAATGCCAACTTACGACTGTCATTCGACGTTCGAGAAATTATTGCCCGCATCGTCGATGATTCTGATTTCGACGAATTCAAATCCTTGTACGGCAGAACGCTAGTGTGTGGCTTCGCTCGTATTCAAGGACACTTGATTGGTATTGTGGCAAACAACGGTATCTTGTTTTCTGAATCGGCACAAAAAGGCGCGCACTTTATTGAGCTGTGCGCCAAACGGAAAACACCGCTTCTTTTTCTCCAAAACATTACCGGCTTTATGGTCGGAAAAAAGGTTGAAGAAGAAGGCATCGCAAAACATGGCGCCAAGCTAGTGATGGCCGTCGCTTGTGCTGACGTGCCGAAGTTTACCGTGATCATCGGTGGATCGTACGGCGCTGGTAATTACGGCATGTGCGGCCGAGCGTATGATCCAACCATGATGTGGATGTGGCCGAACGCGCGTATTTCTGTGATGGGCGGAGAACAAGCAGCAGGCGTTTTAACACAAGTTCGAAAAGACGCGAAGGAACGTCAGGGGGAAGCGTGGTCAGAGCAAGAAGAGCACATTTTTAGAGAATCGATCATAGACTTGTATGAAACACAAGGACATCCCTATTTTGCGAGTGCTCGGCTATGGGATGACGGAATTATTGACCCTAAAAAAACGCGTCAGGTGTTGAGTCAAGCGTTAACGGCAGCATTAAATGCCCCCATTCCTGATAGCGAGTTTGGCGTCTTCAGAATGTAAACATCCAAAGATGAATTAAGGAAGTTAGTATGCAGGAAATGCAACCAAGCATTATTCCCAACGCCCAAAGGCAAGATGATGTTCTTTGGCATGTCGATGATAATGGCGTAGCGACCATTACCCTAAACAGAACAGCTAAACACAATGCTTTTGACGCTTGTACGATCGACTTGCTGATCCACCGCCTAGATTATCTCGCTTTACGAACGGATGTGCGGTGCTTGGTATTAAGAAGTAACGGCAAGCACTTTTCATCCGGGGCCGATTTGAATTGGATGCAGTCGATGGCCGACAGCACGAGGCAAGATAACTTCGTTGATGCCCAAAACTTGGCAAGACTCATGGAAACATTAGATTCGTTCCCTCAACCCACCATCGCAGTTGTTCAAGGTTCCGCTTATGGTGGTGCTTTAGGGTTGATTTGTTGTAGTGATATCGCCATAGCAAGCCAAAGTGCCAACTTTTGCTTAAGTGAAGTTAAGCTTGGTTTAGTTCCAGCGACCATTGCGCCTTACGTCATGCGCGCGATGGGGAATAGACAAGCTAGACGCTATATCTTAAGTGGTGAAGTCATTTCAGCCGAAGATGCCGAACGGTTTGGTATTGTGCACGAAGTGAAAGAAGCCAAACAGCTTGAAAATGCGGTCGATAGCGTAATCAAGACGTTGCTACTTAATAGCCCAGATGCGATGCGTAAAGCGAAAACGCTCTGCCATCAATGTCATCAAAACCCCATCGATCAACAACTGATTCACTATACTAGCAAGCTCATTGCGGACATTAGAGTATCACCCCAAGGTCAAGATGGGCTGCAAGCGTTTCTTGAAAAACGTAGCCCAAGTTGGGTAACCAAATCACAGGACAAGTAATGCTGCCTTCCAAAGTAAAGATTGTCGAAGTAGGTCCTAGAGATGGGTTGCAAAATGAATCTCCTGTTGCGACCCAGACTAAAATCCGGCTGATCAACTTACTCTCTGATACTGGGCTAACGCATATTGAGGCGGGCTCTTTTGTCTCACCCAAATGGGTGCCACAAATGGCGGACTCAACAGAGGTCATGAAAGCAATAACACGGCGAAATCATGTTACCTACTCTGCCCTGACACCAAACCTAAAAGGCTTAGAACAAGCGTTGGAGGCTGACGCCAATCAGGTCGCGATTTTCACTTCATCCTCAGAAGGATTCTGCCAACACAATATCAATTGCTCGATTGCAGAAAGTTTAACTCGCTTCGAACCTGTAATGCGATTAGCCACCAAACACGGCATCCCGGTTCGTGGCTATCTATCCTGCGTCGCCGACTGCCCTTACGATGGCCCGACAGCCCCTAAACAAGTGGCGAGCGTGGTCAAATCACTCATCGATTTAGGGTGTTATGAGGTGTCTCTAGGCGACACAATCGGTACAGGCACGCCAAACCGTATCGCTGCTATGCTGGAAGCCGTCATGTTGGTTGCACCTCTTCGCCAGCTTGCTGTCCATTTCCACGACACATGGGGACAAGCTCTCACCAACATTTATCAGGCACTGAGTATGGGCATCAATACCATCGACAGTAGTGTAGCTGGGCTGGGTGGATGCCCATACGCTCAAGGCGCATCAGGAAATGTCGCAACGGAGGATGTACTGTATTTGTGCCAAGGGTTAGGAATAGAAACAGGGATCGACTTAGAGCTACTGGCTAAAGCTGGCTGGATGATCAGCGAAGAGCTGGGTCGGCAGCCTACATCAAAAGTGTCATTAGCATTGCGTAACCGCGTATTATCACTTTCGTAGAAGGCCATCCGGCACCTCAAATTCTCCCAACCCAAGTTAATTTGCTCTACTTTCGGGTAGGGAAGCGAAACCGCCCGCCAGTACGATAAATAATTAGAGAAAATAAGATAAGCACACAACCTACTAGTTTATTTGCCGTTAGTACTTCGCCATACCACAGCACGCTCAGAATAACCGTCCAAACTGGTTCTAATATCATAATTAGAGCAGCGTTACCTGCCTGAACAAATTTTTGCCCCATGGTTTGCATTACGTAACGCAAGCTCGTCGCTAATAAGGTACTCAACGCAAACCACCACCAAATAGAGGAGTCCACCTCTACCGGGAAAGATTCCATAAAAAATGAAACCAACAAACCTAAACAACCTGCTGAAAAAAGTTGCACGCAAGTAAGCAGCAGCACAGGTAGTTTTTGAGAGTATTTGCTGTTCACATTAAAATGAAGTGCCAAAACCAGTGCTGCACCAAGAAACCACAATTGACTGGCCGATTGTTTCCAGCCACCAACTAAAGAAAGACAAGCAAGACCTAATACAGCGATAGGCAAAGAAAGCCAGAAAATTCGTTGTGGTCGTTGACGAAACATAACCCATGCAACAATCGGCACAAACAGCATGGAAAGGCTCATGATAAATGCGCCTTCCCCGAGAGTATCACTGATAGAAATAGCGTAAATCCATGTCATAACGGCACTGCCTAACAGGAGCCCGACACCACCAGCAGAAAGCACATCTTTTAAGTTTGCTTTCAGCAAAGGTCGGTAACATAGAGGCAGTAAGCAGAGCGAAGCGATAGTAAATCGCGCCCCAATAAAGCCAAAAGGTGGTAAACCCTGTATTGTTTCCTTAGAGAATATCCAGCCAAGTGCCGCGATCATCGTCGTCGCAACCAGAATAACCGTCGCTTTGCGTTCTGAGTTAAACATAAGTACTCACAAAATATGGAACACACAATAGCGCAGCAAGAGAGTTTTACTGCGCTATTGTGTAAATTTGAAAGGGGTTTGTGTCGAGCGAAAAAGTGAAAGCCCGATCCTCTCCTGTATTGTTGTCACGCAGATTGAAGTTCTGCTGCTAGATACATTAAATGCAGGCAAAGTCTTAAGGCAAGCCTTTTCGCATACTAAATTACTTTAGGCATTCTATACAGCAAGCAAACTGGCTAAAACCTGTACCGGGTGTCGAACTACCTCCCCTTCAAAACGCTTAACTTGACTGCGGCAGGAGTAGTATTGCGACTTCAACGCTCCTCAATACAGGTTGAATAAGGTGAATTGCTTTTTACCCATCGCCCCTACAATGAAAACCTATTGATTAACTACAACGAGCGGTTAAATTGCTCCACGGCCTCTACAACACGGCTAGCGCCATCTTGTATTTCATTCATCACATTGCCTGCTTTTTCAGAGAGCTCTAGCGTATCTAGTGCTTCTTTTTGGCATTTAGCGATCAGCTTAACTGCGTTATCTGTTCGCTGTAGGTTTTCACTGACCATTGTGACAATTTCATCGGTGGTTGCATTGGTTCTTGTAGCAAGCTGTCTGACTTCATCAGCAACAACGGCAAAACCTCTACCATGCTCACCCGCACGAGCCGCTTCTATCGCCGCATTTAACGCCAATAAGTTAGTTTGGTCAGCGATACCACTGATGCTATTTACCAACTCGCTAATACGCGATGAGTGCGCTTTAAGCTCGTCAATCGCGGTGTTCGCTTGCTGCATTTGCTCGGAAAGTATCTGCATCTTTTCTAACGTTGAGCCTATAACCTCTTGCCCTTGCAGGGTTTGTGTACCAGTTTCTTGGGAGATTTCGTTCGCCAATTGCGCAGCCTGGGCCATTTTCTGTTCCTGCATCACCTGCTGGGTAATATCTGTCGCGAACTTAACGACCTTGTAGAGCTCTCCTCTGTCGTTATGGATAGGGTTATATGAAGCCTCTAGCCACACCTCTTCACCATAACGGTTAACTCGTTTGAATCGCTCTGATGAAAATTGCCCTTTTGCTAAACGTTGCCAAAACTCACGGTAAGCTTGAGAGCTCGACTCTTCCTGATCACAAAACATGCGATGATGCTTCCCTTGAATCTGATCAAGCGTATAACCCATTGTGTTTAGGAAATTATCGTTGGCTTTTAAAACATGGCCATCTAATGTGAACTCAATCACCGCCATAGAACGACTTAATGCATTTAGCATGTCCTCTTGCTCACGGGATGATTTGATCGTTCGCGTAAGTTCAGAAGCAAAAACAAAAAAGCTTTCTACTTCTCTGTGCTCATTTAAAACAGGCTGGATAATCGTTCTTAACCAGGCTTCCTCACCATTACCTTTCTGTACTTGCAATGCCCCATTCCAGAACACTTTATCTTGGACGGCTTTCTTCATTCGATGAAAGTGATCTGTATTGCGCGAATTTGACGGTACCAATTCAGTAATTGATTTCGTTAAGATCTCATCATCATTTAAGAAAAGTTCTTGCTGTAGCTTAGTATTTGCAGAAGTAATGAGGCCTTTACTATCCAATGTTAAGCGGATCATCTCTTCATCTAAACTGGTTTGGATTTGCTGCAGGATTTGCAACTCCTGCTTTAATCGTTGATTTTCTTGTTGAAGCGACTTATTAAAAAACATGACTTTCTCTCATTTGACCGACCTTCGGATTAGTCAAAGGTTTATTATTTGTATACCGAATAAACTGCAAGCGGCAAAATCGTTTGGTTGCATATTCAAACGCGATTTCTATTTCTTATCAAAGGACCCCGCAGGGAATACGGCGATTTTTTCTCCAGTGTAACCTAAGCGCAGTATACTGAAATTTCTTCAGCACCCAAGTTGTTTATATATTTATCAATATTAAAGCTCTTTATCGCCAATTTGAGGTTTGTATTTGTGGATATACTTATATGGAGAAGTGGTGTGTTCAGATCAATAAGCCTTTTCATTTAAAAAAAGGGCCTTGACTTAGTTCCAATAATTTTCGCCGTTTTACCGCTTTTCCACCCGACTTTTGAGCGATTACCCACTCCTTATTCGCTTGTATTTCTATTAACAACGCACGGAGGAACCAGCAACAAGCGCATCGATTTGCCCAGTATCAATACGTTGTGGTATCCGCTCATTCAGTTTGCCGTGAAGGTGATGAATCACCACCTCACCAGTCGACTCGTCACGATCAGAAATGAGGCAATGAGGTAATGAGGTAATGAGGTAATAACGCATGACACCAGAGATTACATTATGTGTCCAACATTGTGCCCACTCCTAAGTTTCATACTTCCTTCCCTCGGACGCTTCTATCTCTCACCACAGCAACTATGCTTTAAACGACATGTATTCAATTGTCTAGCTTCAACATATGAAGGTTAAGTGAACATAAACAAGCGAAGGAAACAGGGCCATGGAAGTCGATAAAAATGATAAGTTAACAAAAAAATTACAGATAGTGATTCATTGGTCTGTAAGAGTATTGTCGATAGTTATGTTGTTTGTAATCGTCATGGGTGTGATAGATGTTGCATGGACGATATATCAAAAACTTATCACGCCACCTAAACTCATTCTGACGATTTCAGATATGCTAGCCACTTTTGGTGCTTTTATGGCCGTTTTAATTGCTATTGAAATTTTCATCAATATAACTATTTACCTGAGAGAAAATGTTATTCATGTAAAAATCGTCATGGCCACCGCGCTGATGGCAATCTCCCGAAAGGTCATTATTATAGACTTTGAAACCTTGTCTCCAATGTACCTGATTGGAATTGCGGCTGTAGTTCTTAGTATGAGTCTTGGTTACTGGCTGATCCATAAACTGCCCAATAAGAGCCATACTGAATAAACTTCTCAGCCTCCCGACTTTTCAGATACTCTCACGGCATGAAAAAGTCTTGTCTTGGCACGTTGAAGCTAATAAATTCCTCCATGCTAGGCTCTATATACTGCGAGACTACAAGATTATAGAGTAGTGCCTAGGCGGAGAAATTATCGATATTGTTTTCTAGCAGCTAATCTTTGAGTATTGGCACAGCTCAATGGGGGCAAGTGTTGCTCCAGTTCCCCCATCTGATATATACCCTCAACATCTATGCATTTTACTTTCAACTTTTCCGTGGTCCTCTTAAACAAGGTCGTCACGAGTAGCCTGAAGGATTACATCCGGCTAGAAGTAACAGCCAGAAAAGTGATTGTCAGGTGGTCGGTCATCTCGCCGTAAAATTAGCTCTTAACGTATACCTTCAGCTCAGTTTGCGAAACAGCCTTAAAGGTCAAAGTAACTTTCAATCCCATTCAGAGTGTTGGTCGTGGCCACAGCGGCTAATATCAACCCCATGATCCGACTTACAGCGCTAGCTCCTGTATTCCCAATAATCCTGTGTATGCCGCTGGCCATTAATAGCAAGATATAAACAACCAATAGTACCAGTAGCATCACAGCCACGGTCTGGACTTGCTCCCAAATATTAAACCGCACGTTCTCTGTGAGTAAAACGGCGGCTAATATTGCGCCAGGGCTAGCAATTGATGGAATGGCTAGAGGAAAAACTGCTGTATCATGATGACTATTGAGCGTTCTGATTTCTTCTGCTGGTTTACTCTCACCAAATATCATAGTCAAAGCAAACAAGAACAATACGATACCGCCCGAGATTTGAAACGCAGACAAGGGAATACGCATTGCTGTAAGTATGATTTCACCAGCAACAACAAAAAACAGTAGGATAGCAGCGGAGAATAGAGTCGCAAACAGAGCGACCTTACGCTTTGCCACTTCTTCATAGCTTTTTGTGGCTGCGATAAAAACGGGCACAGTACCTATGGGATCGATGACAGCAAAGAAAAAGATAAAAGTTGCCACAAAGTCAATCATGCTACTTTCTCCAGTACCAATTTAGCTTTAAGGATAGAAGATCAGCTTGAAGTAGCAGAGAAAATGTTTGACGCTAACATAGCGAGAGCTCATTCAGAAAAACAAAAATGGTGCGTTATTTACAATACAGAACTTACTTCTATCCTATCGATAACTATTAATATCTCAAAGGTAATGACTACCATACCTAACGGTAGTCGCCATCGCTTTAGACTTCTCAGAGAACATCAAAAAAAACAAGTGAACGAGAAGAATATCGACGTCATAAGATAGTGAGGCTTTAGTGTTTATACCAGTGCTCTTTTGACTCCATTTGAGCTTTTACTTCTGCACTATATTCAGCAGTAGGTCGTGCCAATAACCTTGGAATGCCGATAGGTTCTCCGGACTCTAAACAATAGCCATACTCCCCTGCGCGCAAGCGAGCCAACGATCGTTGAATCTTAGGTAACAGCTTTTGCTCTCTATCTATGATTCTTAATGCGATTGCAGATTGCTCCTCACTGGACGCCCTATCGCTTTCGTCACTGAATTCCATTGGCGCAATCATCTCTTCTTTCGCGCGTTCAATATGCGCTAACGTCGATTCATAAAGCTCAAATAATCGGTTTTCAAAAAATGCGAGCTGAGCTTCATTCATATAATCCGCCTCGGGCGCTGCAAGAATTTCTTCTTCTGTCATGACATGCTTTTTCTCTTCGTTCATAGAACCTCCACACCGAGATAAGAGTTCGCTCTCTAAATTCCGTACATCTGAATCTGTATAACTTAACGACGAATGAATGCGCCAATAAGGTGCAGTACTCGACACAGTCACAAACTGCTTGATGCCAGAGTTAAGATCACCGACTATATTAATTGTTATATTATAACATTACACTATAAAGAGCATGAGCATGAACACCCAGAAACTCCCTGTTACGGTTTTGTCCGGCTTTCTAGGCGCAGGAAAAACAACCGTTTTAAATCATATTCTTAACAATAGACAAGGCAGAAAAGTGGCGGTCATCGTCAACGACATGAGCGAAGTCAACATCGACGCAGCGACCGTTCAGAATGAAGTTTCTCTCAACCACAGTGAAGAAAAGTTGGTTGAAATGAGTAACGGCTGCATCTGTTGTACCCTGCGTGAGGATCTACTTGAAGAAGTTACTAAACTCGCGCAAGAAGGCAGATTCGATTACTTAGTTATCGAGTCCACTGGCATCGCCGAGCCACTCCCCGTTGCAGAGACTTTTACTTTTGCCGATGAAAACGGGCTCTCACTTTCAGACGTTGCACGTTTAGACACCATGGTTACAGTAGTTGATGCGATTAACTTTCTGCGTGATTACGATGAAGCTAAGTTCTTAACAGAGACAGCCGAATCATTAGGTGAAGACGATGAACGCAGCGTTGCTGACTTACTCGTTGATCAAGTAGAGTTCGCTGACGTTATCTTGATAAGTAAAACCGACCTTGCTGAGAAATCAGAAATCGAAAGGCTTCTTGCGATTCTTAAAACTCTTAATACATCGGCCACTATTCTTCCTATCTCGAATGGTGAAGTAGAACTTGATGCGGTACTCGACACACAAAGCTTCAGTTTTGAAAAGGCACAACAAGCCCCAGGTTGGTTGAAGGAAATGCGAGGCGAGCACATACCGGAAACCGAAGAATACGGCATTTCTAGCTTTGCCTATCATGCGAGACGCCCTTTCCATCCAGAGAAGTTTTACGACTTCCTCCACAATGCGAAAGATTACGGCAAACTAATTCGTTCCAAGGGTTATTTTTGGCTAGCAACCAGACCAGAGTTTGTCGGTCAATGGAGCCAAGCGGGAGGCATCGCACGTTATGGTGTTGCGGGTATGTTTTGGAAAGCGATTCCGAAGGAGGAATGGCCGACGGATCAAGATTACCTCGATGCTATAAACGACATTTGGCAAGAACCATACGGCGATATGCGACAAGAATTGGTGTTTATTGGTCAGGGATTAGAGCAAGAGAAGTTGATTGCTCGTCTCAACGAATGCTTGTTAACAGAAGTTGAGATGGAGCAAGGGCTCGACTATTGGTTATCTCTGGAAGACCCTTTCCCTGAATGGGAACAGTAAACGACTGAGATACAAAAAGCCTCCCACCATTCGGGAGGCTTTCTCGTTACACAGAGCCAATTTTGGTATACCGAGCCAATTCAGTAAGTCCGTTCTCGAAACAACCCGAGCAAACATGCAGCGAGGGAATCCTCACCAGTGCATTCAAAGCGTCTTCTTCTGACTCAACTTAGCTATTTTCTTTGGCCAAGGATCTTCAAATGTTGCCCCTTGTTGCCATTGCTCCAGTTCCGCATCCGTTAAAAAGCAGTTTTCCAGCGCATCAATAAACACATCGATTTCGTTTTCTTGCCCAATCACCGTTAAGCGACAACGACGATCACCAAAGCGGCTTTCAACACTGTCTATCTTATCTTGCAGGATTTGACGATGCTCTTCAGTGAAGTTTTGCGATTCGTCATTGATTATCGAAGCACGCCAAAAGCCTGTAATTTCAAGCCCCACGTTGCCGTTTGCTTGACTCCAAAGCAGTGAAACATCGTCTCGAGTTGGGAACCAAAAGAACCCTTTACTACGGAACACACCTTTAGTTAAATACTGATGGCAGGTATTCCACAAACGCGCAGGATGAAAAGGCCGATCGTCTTTGATCACTTTGGCGACAAGGCTTTGTTCGTCTTTATCAGAGAGATTCAACGGCTCATTCACCGTCTCACGAAGTTCTGCGATTAGCTGCTCAACAAGGAAGAAATTGTAGTCTTGCTCACCTTTCGACATGCGGATATCCAAGTTTCCCCATGACGTTTTGATTATCTCGGTGTAAACATTAAGCGGGTGAATCGCCTGTGCGATGTTGCGAACGGTATTGTCGTCCACTTTGTCCGTCTTGGTGAGCATGATACGGTTTGAGAACATGATTTGCTCTACCAACAAGTTTTCAACGCCGCGAACACCCTGCTGCACGTTCTCCTGCCACTTAGGGATTAAGGCAGAACCTTGTCGATAGTCATCTCGCAACCAAGTCGCATCCACCAACGTAATTACGTCTTTGAGTGCGAATTGTGCGTTACTTTTGAAGTACTCGACCAAAGGTAAAGGATGACTACTGCCCGACGTTTCAATCACAACCCATTCTGGCGATTTTTCTGCGCAGAGCTTTTTAAGGGCTTTATCGAGCTGCTTTACACCACTCAGGCTGCTGATGCTGTCTCCACTGATCGTAACAAAGTTGCCCTGCTCTTCACTCACCGCATCGGTATTTAAGATAAGCACGCCATCGACGTCTAACTCACTCATGTCATTAACAATAACGGACAGATCAATACCAGAAGAATCGGCTTGTTGAAGAATGTTGCGTAAAAACGTGGTTTTCCCGGACCCGAGAAACCCATGCAAAATGGTGACTGGAATTGATGGCATACTTTTGACCTACAAACTCTGGATGAACGCATGTTATAACATAACAACTTAGTGAGTTATAGAAGGAATCCAATTGCTGTCTTAGACGCAAAACTTAAGAATCGGTAAAGATCACAGGGGCTGATTTCTCAGAACTCTCCTTCGTTTCTCATCACGTTTCATCACAAGCAAAGGTCTGACTATTGATAAAAATAATAAGTGGTTACAAAACGACCATTGCTTTGTTTATAAAATTGGAGAAAGATGACAATACAGCGATTTATAGGAGGTGGTGTTATGACTTTAGTTCTTACCGTTCTTATTTTCCTAAGTTGTATTGCGATGCTCGCAATTGGTGTGATGTTTTCACGTAGGCCGATCAAAGGCGGAGGTTGTTGCAAAGCGTCCGATGTTGCGGATGTGGGCACACGTAAAAGAAAAAATCGCAGTCATTATTCTTCTAGGAACACATATTGACACTCACCTATTGCTCCAACCTCACAACACAAAATAGCATAACTGAGCCCTAACAAATTGTCGGGACTCAGTTTTTCGTTTCTACTAGATAATCAAACTCTGATACTCGCGCCAAAAATGAAGGTTTCTGGATGTTAGGAAGCGACTTCGCGATAGGTAAGTCGGCTTTCATTGCATCAACCGGACGATTACGAACTAAAACTTCAAAATGTAAATGTGGTCCGGTTGAACGACCAGTATTCCCAGAGAGGGCTATTTTTTGCCCACGCTTTATAACTTGACCTTTTTTAACCAAGATTTTATTCAAGTGTAGGTAACGAGTTTTGTACACACTGTTATGTTCAATCACTAAATAATTACCGGCATAAGGGTGCTTGCGGACCGCAATTACTTTTCCATCCCCAGTAGAATAAACTGGCGCACCGATTGGTGTCGCGAAGTCCGTTCCGTTATGCGGGGTGACTCTTCCCGTCACTGGGTGTTTACGCTTGGGGTTAAACCCAGAGGTGATTCGGCGGTATGCCCTATCGACAGGATAACGGTTAAACGCTCGCTCCAAACTGTTACCAGCTCTATCATAGAACCGTCCATCCTCGGCTAGAAATGCAGCGACTTCGCCCCTCGCTAAGTTAAAAGAAATAGCCTTAATCTCACTATTGCCAGTTTTGTGTTCACCTAAATATTGCTGTTTCACTAATATATCGAAACGGTCACCGGCTCTAAGAGATCGCGCAAAATCAATCTTATCTTTCATCACCTGCGTAATATTTGCGACGTGGCCTGATGCCAATCCTACTCGATGTGCCGAGACTGAAAAACTCCCTTTGATTTCTCCCGAAAATAAGGTTTCACGCCATTCCCCTGAAATTTCCTGAAATTCGTAAGAGAAGGAGCCATCGTTTTCTCTAGTGTAGATAGCCTTCTCTACAAGGCTCATATGATAAATTAGTCGACTCAATTGCCCCATGTCATCCATCACTAATTCAAGCTCTTCTCCGGGCTTAATCATATCTAGCTGCAGGTGATCAAGATCAACTGAGAGAATTTGCTGCAAAATACCGTAAGGGAGACCCAATTGAGCGAAGATACCACTGAGCGTATCTCCCACTTTAACTATATAGTGTATTTGTTTAGGTTTAGGCAACGGAGTCAAACTGACATCTGAGGGAACCACTATCTTTGATGATGGAGGTGGTGACGAATCACTGCTTTGATTCAGTTGAACGCTGTGACTATCTTGATTTGGCTCATCCTCTGTAGGTAGAAGCAAAGCGACCGAAAAACAAAACACAGCAACGATTAAAGCAATAAATTTAAACTGACTCATGAGAAACTAAGTATCAATAATAACGATTGTTATGTTATAACATATCTAGGATTATTTTTACTCAGTTTAGTAAACGTTTATTCAGTTCACTGGATTGGCTAAGAGAAGACCAGTCATTCAACCCATTCTCTTTGAGAAGGCTCAATAATGAACACATTCAATTCAGCACTTATCGTTGCAGGAACACACGGAAACGAACTTTCTGGTATTTATTTACATAAACTAATCAAAGAAAAACGTTACTCTGTCAATAGATCAACCTTTTCAGCCTGCTCGATCATCGCAAACTCCGAAGCAGTAAAACACAACGTCCGATACATCGATACAGACTTAAATCGCGAGTTCTCAGCAATGAATAGCAATCATTGTCCTGATTTGCATGAAAGCAAGATTACACATCAATTTATCGAGAAATATGCAAACCAAGAAAAACTGTTGATTGTTGACCTGCACAATACAACAAGCAATATGGGAGCGACGTTGATTTTGCTTTCTAACGATGTTTTTTATCGGAAACTGGGCGCGTACGTCAAACAACGAATGCCATCAGCACATATCCTTTTCGAAGAGCGAAAAGAATGGCAAGAGCAACCTTACCTTTGTACTGCTGGGCAATATGGAATAATGATTGAGGTCGGGGCGCAAGCACATGGTGCCCTAGAGTACAGTACGTTGGAGTTGATGAAACAGATGCTTACCGCAGTATTGGACTATGTTGAAAAGCACAACCTCAACCAAATAGGCTTACTGAGCGATTATGAGGCGTTTTTTTACACCGAAGAAATCAGGGTTCCACTTGATCAAGAGGGTATGCGGCAAGCACTAGTACACCCTACTATTTGTGGCAGAGATTTTGAGGCGGTCAAACCAGGAGCACCTTTATTAGCGACTTTCGCTGGTTATGATATCCATTGGAATGGCAAAGGGGAAATTTACCCGCACTTTATCAATGAGAGCGCCTACAGTACCGCAAATATAGCAATGGCCCTCGCTAAAAAAAGACGTGTTTCTTCCGTGTAACTTAAAGCAAGTAATTAGGCCACGTGTAACGTGGATACCTCACCCCATGAATAAAACTGTGCCTGAGCCGCATAGGCAGAAAATACGGGTACTAACTCCACCCTAATACGGCAGCATAAGTGCCTTAAGCGCAGCTTTAAAAGAAACCCCACTAGAATTTTAAGGAGGTAAGACATTATGGTTAAAAGGAGAGTTTTCTCTTTTCTATCATGATGCCTTCTCCAAACATCGAAATAATCTATCTTCAAATTGGTCATCTAGACCGGAAGAGATCAGTTCTAGGCGGCTTTCTGAACACTCGTCTAGTTCAAACTCTGTGAGTCCATCTGATGTTAGATTGTAACCAAAAATACCGCTTCCCGTGATAAAAACCGCTTTCATTCGTTCGACCTTGAGGTCGAGCAGCAATAATCTCAGCTTTTGATGATCGAACACGTTTTCAGCGGAGATACGCCAACCGATACTGTAGAAACCTTCCCCCTGATTGGTTGCTTTTAGAATGCCGCTCTCAGGCATAGGCAACTCAGGAACAAGTGACTTTTTCTCTCTTTCACGATAAAGAACAGAGGGCGTTTTTTGCACGTCAATACGAGTCGTTCCCTCACATTCATGAAAAGGGATAGCGCCATGTTCAGCGAAAATCACTTTTGTTTCCCGCAGACCGAGCTTTGCTATATAAGCCGTCAGCTTTTGCTCATCTTCATCTTGATAGAGATCGCGCTTATTACCTACCACTGTATCTGCGATAGTGATTTGCTGGTTAAACGTTTCATGCTCAGTGTACTTAGGATCCGATAGTTTACGTGCATCGACTAAAGTAATGTTTTTTTGCAAAGCGAGAATTTGACGATAATACTCGGTCGATAGCACTTGCAGTACTTCTTTAGGATGACCAAGACCTGTAGGCTCAATCAACAATCGATCTGGCCTTGCTTCAGACAATAATTGATTTAAAGCGATTTGCATCGGAAGACCTGCTGCACAGCACATACATCCCCCGGGGACCTCTCGAATAAACACTTGGTCTTGTTGTTTTTTTTGGCCTTGTAACAAGCTGCCATCAATACCAACTTCGCCAAATTCATTGACCAATACAGCCCAACGTTCATGGCTAGGTTTATGGGTCAATAAGTGCATTATTGCCGATGTTTTCCCCACCCCGAGAAAGCCAGTGATGATGTTAGTCGGCACTCGCGAAATCAGTGGCTTATTAAAGTTCATTGGCAATTCTCCGGTAGCCTTGGACTAGTTCATGGTTGGCAGAAACGACGGATTCGGAAAAAGCTGAATATTCTGGCGGCACTTTAGAGATACTCTCTAAATCAAAACCGACACCAATATTGGTCATCGGTGGTACATGGAAATAAGCGGGTAAATCGAGGCCATCGACGACACAGTTATGACGAATAACACACCTCTCACCGATGACGCTATTGAACACGACGGAGTTGAAGCCAATGAAAACATCATCACAAACCTGGCAAAGACCATGAATAATCGAACGATGAGCAATGGATGAGCGCTCACCAATGGTCACCGCAGCCCCTGCCTTAGAGTGAATTACGACACCATCTTGGATATTGGTGTCACGTTTGATGACGATAGCTTCCATGTCTCCATGGTTATTAACTTCGTCAGCTCGAATAACAGCATAGGGTCCAATAAAAACGTTATCCTCAATAATGACTTTGCCACAGATAATAGCGGTTGGATCGATAAAGGCTGTTGAGGACACCTGTGGCATATGGCCCGTTGGGTTTCTTCTTAACATAATGCTTCCAGTTTGTTTATGGCTCTTTTTTTACGGTCAGCGACTTAACGATTGAAGGATAAACGCATCGCTCCAGCTGGTTTATCGATGACTTTGTTATTGGCATAAACTAGCGCGCCATTGACCCAAGTCTTTTGAATTTGAGCTGAAAATTCATGTCCAGCAAAAGGCGACCAACCACAGTGATATAAACTGTTTTCGTGGCTAACTCGTGTTGGGGTATGAGCATCAACTAATACCAAATCAGCGTAGTAACCTTCACGAATAAAGCCTCTGCCTTGAATGCCATAGCGAATGGCTGGATTGTGCGCTGTTTTTTCGACTACTTGAGTCAAGCTCATATGGCCCAAACGGACATGATCTAAGAGTGTAAGTAACGCATGCTGAACTAACGGCAACCCCGCTGGCGCCTGCTCGTAAGACACTTGTTTTTCTTGCCAGGTATGAGGAGCATGATCTGTTGCAATGATATCTATTTGACCTGTATTTAACGCTGCCAATAGTGCGTCACGGTCATTAGGGGATTTGATTGAAGGATTGCATTTGATCAGGTTACCGAGCTCTGCATAATCATTGCTACTGAACCAAAGGTGATGAACACAAGCCTCCGCGGTGATTGATTTATCTCGAATATCACTCGCGTCAAACAGCGTTAGCTCCTTCGCCGTTGTGATGTGCAGCACGTGCAGTTGGCTGTGATATTTTTTGGCAAGTTCTACCGCATAAGCAGATGAGGCGTAACACGCCTCTTCGTCACGCAAAATGGGATGGTCTTCGATGGTGAACTCTGACTTCTTAAGTCGTTGCTTTTGCTGATTTTGTTTAATGACAGCCCCACTTTCACAGTGAGTAACAATAAGTACTGGAGAATCACGAAAAATTGCCTCTAACGCTTGCGGATCTTCGACTAACAAATTTCCCGTTGATGCCCCCATAAATACTTTCACACCACAATGTTGTTTGGGGTTAAGTTGTTTAATCTGTTCAAGATTGTCTTCGGTTGCACCGAGGTAGAAAGAATAATTCGCAAACGAGCTTTCTTTAGCGAGAGCGAACTTGCGCTCTAACGAGTCAATAGTCGTTGTAGCCGGACTAACATTGGGCATTTCCATGTAGCTTGTAATACCGCCGGCTACCGCTGCCCGCGACTCGCTTGCAATTGTGCCTTTATGTGTCAGCCCTGGCTCTCGGAAATGCACTTGATCGTCAATCATGCCTGGCAGTAAATAAGCCCCTTTAGCATCAATTACAATATCTCCGTGTTGTACGGATATATTAGTAGCAATCTTGTCAATTCTTTGATCAACAATACGTAAATCTGTTTCGGTAATGGCTCTTTCGTTGACCACCCGAGCGTTTTTAATCAATGTTGCTGACATATAATTCATTCTTTTAGATAATTTGAAAAGGTGGCCAATACTCGGTCACCTTGTGAAGCTATAAGGGGAGATCGTGTGTCCGCCTCATAGGGGGCGCTTTGCGCATTCATCGCAAACACAGGAAATCTCAAATTGTGGGCTAAGAACGGTGAAGCCTTCTTGTATGGCTTTCGCACATACGCTAGAAATAACATTGGCTTCAACCGCTATTTCACTAACCTTTCCACACTGAGAGCAAATCAAAAACTGTGGAACGCCATGCTCCTGATCGCACGCGATTTGAGAACAAACGACGTATTTACTAGATGTATTGAGCTTATGGACAAAGTGCTCTGCTTCAAGGAAATCGAGTATTCGATAAACCGACATCGCTTGAATGTTTTGAGAAAAGTTGTGATTGCAGTAGTCAACTAGTTCGTAGGCAGAAAGCGGCTTCTCCGCATATAGCAGCGAAGTCAGTATCAATTTCCGTTTAGTAGTGAGTTGTTTACCTCGCAGCAGGCAGATTTTCTCTACCTGCTTCATGACGTCATCTACCGTTTTGAGCTTTCTCATATCTCTAGATGAAATCCAATGTGAGTAGTAAGCGACGTTCATTGTCTGCAACATGTGGAGAGCGATGTATAAGTCCAGTGGCTTCATTGCCTTCCCAACCACTTCCTTTGAGCAGGGCAACATCGCCAGGCTGCATTCGTCGTATGGCACTTTCAGAGTCGTATAAGCCCGATAGGTGATCAGGTTGACCAAGACTACCGGCACCGAGTTTAGTGCGATCAATGGTATCGTTGGTTAACCATTCGGTCGCTCGGCCGGTATAAGTTATGACAAGTCTGCAAGGCACACGATCAAAGTGAAATTTCGGGCACATCGGGCTGTCTAGGCGAGTTAGTCTCAAACCTGCTTCTTTAACCTCAAACAAACAGCAGAACATATCGACGATTAAAGCAACATCTTCACTCAGCGCATCAGCACACGCATAGCCCTCTAACTTGCTTCGTACCCATTGTGCAGCATCATCTGGCGTGACACTTTGTACCAGTGCCAATCTAGGCTCCTGAGCCAGCATCAGATTAATGTCCTTCGTCAACTCTTTCGAGAGCGTTCGCTGCCATATGGCAATATTGTGCTCTGGTTTGTAGATGTCGCTAAGTATGTTCGCTGATGTCGATATCGCCAACGATGATGTTGTTTGGACACGAAGCGGGTTCTCAACTACATCAATGCTCATATATCTTCCTCCCAAGCGTTAAAAAGGTCAGGTAAAGGTTTTAATAACGTTGATTTTCTAGGGCTATGAGACCTAGTAATCGTTACGATTTCGCTCTAGTTCACGGACATATTGACACAGTCCCACCCCATGTAGAGTCAAGTCAGACAGCGCTTGTGAAGAAATCAACGTTTACTCTCTCTCAATAGGAGACTACTGGTTGTGAGATCAATTCTTTAAACAACAAATTGTAGAGCCCCAAATAAGGAAATGTTATAACATAACAATTAATCTTTTCAATATTTACCTTTTTTGATTAAAGATAATTAGGGGAACATCATGAGCATGCGAGCACGGAAATTATATTCCGCGATTAGAAAAGTAACGCGTGGGTGAATCGCCATAGACCCGACGAAACATCGCAATAAAGTTACTGGGCGTCGAATAACCTAAAGCATGTGCAATATCTCCCACCGATTCCCCTCGAGCTATCATTTCTAATGAATGTATTAGCAGTACTTGTTGCCGCCATTCACTAAAACTCATGTTTAACTCACTTCGAATCAATCGTCTTAACGTCCGAGATGAGACTGCCCCAATATTGGCCCAATGC